>NZ_JBSFVU010000003.1:367192-425894 GCF_053592475.1 Streptomyces sp. NPDC002671 | reverse complement strand
GGCTCACCCGTGGCGTGGACCCTGACCACCTGGCGCAGGTCCTGGTCGCCGGACTCCCAGAGCGCGTGTACTCACCTCGGTCCTTCGTCCAGCGCAGGCTCATCGACAAGATGCCGCCCCTACCCGCCGCCCCCGAAACCCGCGCGCCCCACACCCTCATGGAATGCACCGACTGCGGCGTACCGGGACGCCCGGAGGCGCTGCCCGGCGGGCTCTGCAAGGGGTGCCGCAGCGGCAGCACAGGACAGGGACCCGTCTCCTTGCCTCCTCCGTCGAGCGTGACCCTCGCACCGGATGACATCCGCCGCCGCGCCGCAGGCATCCGCCGCACCCTCATCGGCGTACTGGCAACTTCTGAGCCATAGTTCAGCCCCGCACCGGCCACCAGGTGGGCAGCGGGTACGGGGCGTGCCGCCCGACGCGGCGTCCACAGTGGCTCAGTGCGCGGCGCTGTGGCCGTTCACCGCGAGTTCGTAGTCGCCGATCAGGTAGCCGAGGAGGCTGCCGGAGGTGAGGTCGGAGGTGACGTGGCCGGCCATGTAGAGGCGGGAGTAGAGGACCTCGTCCTGCATCCACGTGTACTCCGAGGCGCGCTGCGGGGCGAGCGCGCTGAGGAAGGTGACGGCCGCGGCGGCGCGGGCGGCGTGCCGGGAGGGGTAGGAGTACGGGCCCTTGGCGCCGGGCTTGATGTGCTTCTCGGGGCGCAGGCTCGGGTCGAGTACGAAGGGCGCGGGCTGCTTGTCCTTGGCGGCCACCTGGTCGCTGATGGTCTTGGCCAGCTTCAGGGCCGCCTTCAGCTGGACCTTCTCGGCCTTGCCCTGCGCGGCGGGGGCCAGTTCGCGCTGGTCGTGCAGGTACAGCTTCCAGATGTCCTTCTTGCCGTACAGCTCCAGCCAGCCGGCCGCCTTCTTCCCGGCGGCCGTGCGGGACTTGGCGAGCTGCTGCACCTGACGGAGTTCGGTGGCACGCTCCTTCGCGGTGGGCGGCGCGGGGATCTGCTGCGCGGCCCAGGCGGCGAACGCCTTGTCGTCGCGGGTGGTGCCGTGCGCGGCCGTCCACTTGGCGAACAGGGCGTCGGCCTGCCCCCGCTGCGCGGCGGCCTGCTTGCCGATCGGCGCGATCTGGGCGTCGGTGAAGAGCTTCGGCGGCGGGTTCTGCTGGACCCGCTTCGTCGCCCCGGGCTTCTTCGCGGTGGCGCTGCCGGCCGGTTCCGTCTGCGGGTGCAGCAGGCCGAAGGTGGCGGCGGCGACCGCGAGCAGCGCGATCACGGCGTAGGGCCATTTGATGTTGCGCAGGGCGTTCATGCGGCGGGGGTCCTTTCGAGGTGCGGTACGGCATACGCCTCGGTGGTGAAGTGCCTGCGGGCCAGGCGGCGTACGTCGTTGTCGGGCAGCCCGGGGGTGAGCAGCGACTGGCCGACGATGTACTTGCTCAGGGACACGGTCCGGCCGCCCAGGCTCAGCAGCAGCCGGTCGGCGGGGGCAGGCCTGGGGCCGCCCTTGGTCTCCACGAGCACGTGACCGGGGTCGAGCGCGGCGGTGCGGCCGGCGCGGTGGCAGGTGAGGTGGCCGTCGAGCGTGACGCGGGTGCCGTGGTCGAGGTCGGCGAGGGCCGCGCGGACGTAGCGGATCTCGGCGGCGGCGGACAGGGCGGCAGTGGTGTGCGGGACGCCCGCGGTGCGCAGGACGTCGTCGATGAACTCCTCGGCAGGAGCATCCAGTTGGCCGTACTCGTGGGCAGAGGCCTTGAGGGCGTGCTTGACCGTGGCCCCGCGGCCGTCCTTCGTCTTCACCTCCACCCGGCACAGCCCGTCCTCCGCGTACAGGCGGGTGCGGACCTTCCAGCGGCGCCGCCGCCCCTGGACGTGCGCGTGCCAGGCAGCCAGCTCCGGGGTGTCGAAGTACGTGCTGAGGTAGCTCGTCGTACGGCGTCCCGCCAGGTCGAGGACCCGGTGGCTGTCGGCGAGGGCGGCCACGAAGGCGCGGGCGCGGTCGAGGGGCAGCAGGTACTTGCGGTCGGTGCGGTGCTGGAGGGCCGCGGCGGCGTCGACCTCGGCGAGCGCGGCACCGCGCAGCGCGGACAGGCCGAGCGTGGTGGAGAAGGCGGGGGCGGAGGGGAGACCGGGCGCGGAGGTGACGGCGAGGGCCGGTGCCGGGGTGGCCGTGAGGGTAGGCGCCGGCGTCATGCCACCGTCACCTGCTCGCGGGGCTCCGGCTCCCGGTCGGGGGTGATCATCGGCTCGGCCGACGCTTCGTCCGGGTAGTGGGCGGAGACCCGGGTGGTCTCGCGGACGTAGTCGACCTCGTCCACGACGACCGAGAGCGGGGCCTGACCGAAGCGCAGGGCCACGTCCTGGGCGATCACCGAGGGGTCCGGGTAGATCCGGTCCAGGGTGAGCTTCACGATCCGGGTCGGCGGCTCGTACGAGCGGGGGTCGTCCACCAGCAGCACCGCCACCAGCACGACCGCGTTCAGGGCCACGACGAGCCAGTTCTCGCGGTGCGGGAGCCCGTTGCACAGGGCGATGACCAGCGTGACGAAGGTGTAGGCGACGTCGCGCAGCGTGAACGCCGCGCTGCGCAGCCGGACCAGCGAGAGGATGCCGAAGAGGCCGAAGCCGACCCCGGCCGGGAACTTGCCCGCGCTGATCATGCTCATCGCGGCGAAGAGCCCGATGTTCAGCGCGGTCAGGACCAGCGGCATCGCCGGTGCGCTGGGGCGGCGCCGGTAGAGCCGGCCGACCAGGACGAGCAGGGCTACGACATCGAGACTGCCGCGCGTGACGAGGTCCGACGGCGTGATGTGGGCGGTGATGCCCTTGGCGGCGAGCACCAGTACCGCTGTGTGCATGGCTGTCCCTTCCGTCACGGCATGGCGACGGCGGACCGGTCGCGGCCCGCGGAGCACCGCGACCTGAAGAAAGGTAGGGAAGTCACATGAACAGACCATGAAGGCTTCCGGCCGGTCCGTGGCGTGCGTCCGTCGGATTAGCCTCTCCGGTATGCACTGCCTGGTCGTCGACGACGAGACCCGCCTGACAGATCTGGTCGTCCGCTACCTGACCGAGTCCGGCCACACCGCCGAGGGCCGCTACGACGGGCCCTCCGGGCTCGCCGCCGCCCGTGACCCGCGCCTGGACGCTGTACTCCTGGACGTCATGCTGCCCGGTCTGGACGGGGTCGAGGTGTGCCGGACGCTGCGCGGTGAAGGCATCGACGTGCCCGTGATCCTGCTCACCGCGCGCGGTGCGATCAGCGAACGCGTGGCCGGGCTGGACGCCGGCGCCGACGACTACGTCGTGAAGCCGTTCGCCATGGAGGAGCTGCTGGCCCGGCTGCGGGCGATATCCCGGCGCCGCCCCGACCCCGTCGGCCGGCTCCAGGTCGGCGACCTGGTCCTGGACCCCGAGCGGCAGCGGGCCTGGCGGGCGGACACGGAGCTGGAGCTGTCCCGGCGCGAGTTCGCCGTCCTGCGCGTGCTGATGGAGAACGCGGGCCGGGTGGTGTCCCGGGTCCAGCTGCTGGACGAGGTGTGGGACGGCGAGGTCGACCTGCGCAGCAACGCCATCGACGTGCACGTGTCCAAGGTGCGCGCGAAGGTGGACCGGGCGTTCGACCGTACGACGATCACGACCCTGCGGGGCCGCGGCTACCGCCTGGAGCCGACCCCGTGAGCCTGCTCCGCCGGCTGCCGGCCTGGGTCGGGCGGCTGACCGTGGTGACCCGGCTGGTGCTGGCGGTCGCCGTGACGATGTCGCTGGTGCTGGCGGGCGCGGCGGGGCTGGTGTACTGGCGGGTGCAGGCCGCGCTGGACGGCCAGCTGGACGGTGACCTGGCGACGTACCAGCGCAGTCTCGACCACGCCGTCCGTGCGGGCACCGCGCTGCCGCCCGGCCCCGACGGCAGCCTGCACCAGGTGCTCGACGCGCGGGGCCGGGTGCTGACGTCCAGCGCGGCCGTCGGCCACGAGACGCTGCTGGCCCCGGCGGAACTCGCCGCCGCCGCCAAGGGCGCGACCGTCCGGCGGGACATCGGCTCGCTGCTGCCCATCACCCCGGACACACTGCGGCTCCAGGCGAAGCGGGTCACGGCCGCCGGGCAGCCGCGCGTCGTGATCGTCGCCGTACGGCGCGGTCACCGCGACGAGGCGCTGCGCGAACTCCTCGCCCAGCTGGGCCTCGCCTCGGGCCTGACCCTGATCGCGGCCTCGTACGTCGGCTACCGCACCGCCCGCGCGGCCCTGCGCCCGGTCGAGCGCTACCGCGCCGGCGCGGCCACGCTGGCCGACGGCGCCCAGAAGCTGCGGCTGGACGTGCCCGCCGACCGCGACGACGAGATCACCCGCCTCGGGCACACCCTGAACCGCATGCTCGACCGGCTGGAGGCCGCCGCCGCCCGCGAACACCGGTTCATCGCGGACGCCAGCCACGAGCTGCGCACCCCGCTGTCCCTGCTGCGCGCCGAACTCGACGTCGCCCTGCACCGCCCGCGCGGCGCCGAGGAGCTGACCGAGACCCTGCGCTCGGTGGACGCCGAGGTGCAGCGGCTGATCGACCTCTCCAACGCGCTGCTGGAGCTGGAGGAACTCGGCAGCACGGACCACGTGACCCGGGCGCCCGAGCCGCTCGCCGACCTGGTCGCCGCCGCCGTGGCCCCGCGGCGGCGCACCGCGGAGCAGGCCGGGCGGGCGCTGACCGTGGACGCCGCCCGTACGACGGTGGACGTCGACGCCCGCTGGCTGCGCCCGGCCATCGGCAACCTGGTCGACAACGCCCTGCGCCACGGCCGGGGGGCGGTCCGCCTCACGGCCACCGTCCAGGAGGGCCGGCTGAAGCTGTCCGTCGCGGACGAGGGACCCGGCTTCCCGCCGCACTTCCTGCCCCGCGCCTTCGACCGCTTCGCCCGCGCCGAGACGAGCCGCACCGGCGAGGGCTCCGGCCTCGGCCTCGCCTTCGTCCACGCGGTGGCCACCGCCCACGGCGGCACCGCCTACGCCATGAACACCGGGCAGGGGGCGACGGTCACCCTCGACCTGCCGTGCTGAGGCCGGTCGCAGCCGGTCAGGACTCGGTCAGGACCCGGACTCGCGCGCGGCTGCGCGGCGACCCGTGAACGCGATCACCGCCCCCACCCCCACAACCACCCCAAGCACCCCGAACCCATAGTTGAGCGTGGCCGCGGAGGCCACCGCAGCCACCAGCAACGGGCCGCCCGCGTCGCCCAGTTCGCGGCCGAGTTCGGCGGCGCCCATGGTCTGGCCGAGGCGTTCGGCGGGAGTGGCGGCGGCCAGGGCCGCGAAGCCGAGGGGGGTGATCAGGCCCGTGCCCGCGCCGATGACGGCGGCGCCGGTGAGGATGCCGGTCAGGCCCGGCAGCAGGGCGCATCCCAAGCCGACAGCGGTCAGCGACAGGCCCGCCGCCAGGCCCGTACGGGTCGTGAGGCGCCCCTCGTCGAGTGCGCGCCCGGCGCGTGGCTGGACGATGGCGGCGCAGGCGGCGAGGACGGACACCGCGGCACCGGTGGTCACGGTGCCGAGCCCGGCCGCCCGGCCGGAGACGGGCAGGAAGCCCACGCCGACCGAGAGGGCGGCGGTAGCCGCGGCCAGCGCGGCGGTCGGGGCGAGGAAGGCCGGGTCGGCGAGGCGCCGGGCGAGGTCGAGGACCGTCTGCCGTGACTTCGGCAGCGGCGGTACGACCGGCACGGCCAGCGCGGCCCACGCGGCGACCGCCGCGCCGAGCACCGCCAGCACCGCGAACAGCAGCCGCAGTCCCCCGGCCCACACCAGGACCCCGCCGAGCAGCGGACCGAGGGTGTAGCCGATCGACTTGTAGAAGCCGTAGCTGCCGAAGGCCCTGCCGTGCTTCGCGGCCGGGTTGAGCCGGGCCACCAGCGCGGACGCCGACGGGGAGAACGCGGAAGCCGCCGCGCCCTGGCCGAGCCGGGCGGCCCACAGCCAGCCGGGGCTGTCGGCGGCGACGTACACCGCGGACGCGGCGGCGAAGGCGACCAGGCCGCCGAGCAGCACGGGCCGGGCGCCGATCCGGTCGGCGAGGGTGCCGAACACCGGCTTGAGCAGCACCTCGGCGCCGTCGTACAGGGCGAGCAGGCCGCCCAGCACCATCAGGGAGGTGACCGCGTTCGCGGAGTGGCCGCCGAGGTTCGCGGCGATGCCGTGCGCGCCGAAGGCCGTGGTGAACCCGGCCGCGTACAGCGGCCACATCCGCCGGTCCCCGCCCACCTGGCGCGTCATGTCTGCTCCTCCTGGACTACGGGCGGTCGCCGGCGCGTCAGGCGTTGAGTACACCCGTGGCCAGCAGCCCGAGCAGTCCCACGCCGATGATGATGCGGTAGATCACGAAGGAGTTGAAGGAGTGCTTGGCGACGAACCTCAGCAGCCAGGCGATGGAGGCGTACGCGACGACGAAGGAGACCGCCGTGCCGACGGCCAGCGGGGCGACGCCCACGCCCGCGCCCACGGCGTCCTTCAGCTCGTAGATACCGGCGCCCGTCAGGGCCGGGATGCCGAGGAAGAAGGAGAGGCGGGTGGCGGCGACACGGTCGAGGTCCAGGATCAGCGCCGTCGACATGGTCGCGCCCGAGCGGGAGAAGCCCGGGAAGAGCAGGGCCAGGATCTGCGAGCAGCCGACCAGCATCGCGTCCTTGAACGTCGTGTCGTCCTCACCGCGCTTGTGCCGGCCCATCTGGTCGGCCGCCCACATCACCACGGAGCCGCCGATCAGCGACCCGGCGACCACCCACAGGGAGGCGAGCGGGCCCTCGATCAGCGGCTTCGCGGCCAGACCCACGACGACGATCGGGATGGTGGCGTAGATGACCCACCAGGCGAACTTGTAGTCGTGGTGGTGGCGCTCCTCGCGGTCGGTCAGGCCGCGGAACCATGCGGAAACGATCCGCTTGATGTCCTTGAAGAAGTAGACCAGCACGGCGGCGATCGCGCCGACCTGGATGACGGCGGTGAACCCGACGACGGACTCGTCGTCGACGGGTATGTCCATGAGCCCCTCGGTGATCTTGAGGTGGCCGGTGGAGGACACGGGGAGGAACTCTGTCACCCCCTCGACGACTCCGAGGACGACGGCCTGACCGATGCTGATAGCGCTCATGGGCGATCCAATGGCTACACTCGGGAGAGAGCTTTTACACGGGCGTAAAAGTTCTACACGACTGTAGAAGACAGAGCGGGAGAACGACAAACCCCATGGGAGCCGGCACACACGGGCAGGGGTCGACGTGGTCGAAGCGGCCGAACGGCGCCCGCGAGACCGAGATCCTCGGCCTGCTGCAAGAGGCCGAGGGCGCGCTGACCCCGGGCGAGGTGGCCGAACGCCTCGGTGGCGAGCTGACGTACAGCAGCGTGGTCACCATCCTGACCCGCATGCACACCAAGGGCCTGCTCACCCGTGCCCCGCGCGGCCGGGCGTACGCCTACGCCCCCGTCACCGACGACGCCGGCTTCGCCGCTCGCCGCATGCGCACCGTGCTGGACGAGCGCCCCGACCGCGAGGCCGTACTGGCGCGCTTCGCCGACACCCTGTCCGACGCGGACGCCGACCTGCTGCGCCAGCTGCTCGGCCCCGAGCCGGGCGCCGACGGGTAACGGGGGCCGCGCGATGCACCTCGCCGTCTACATACCCCTGCTGCTCACGCTCCTCGCCCCGCTCGTCGCCCGCCCGCTCTCCGAACGCTGCGAGCCGCGCCTGGCGACCTGGCTGCTCACCGGCTCGTCCCTGATCCTCGGCACGGCGAGCACGGTCTCCCTCGGCATGCTCGCCGTCACCGGTCTGATCCGCATCCCCCAGCTCGCCGCCCTCGGACAGTGGTCGGCCGCCTCCGCACAGCGCGACGCCCCCGCCGAGCTGTCCGTGGCCCTGCTGGCCGGGCTGCTGCTGGGCGGCGCCGTCATCGCCGCCGCGCACCTGCTGTGGCGGCGCGCCCGCACCCTCGCCGCCGCCGCGCTGGACGCCGCCTGCATGCCGGCCCACGACGGCCTGGTCGTCGTCGAGGACGAGGCGCCCGACGCCTACGCGCTGCCCGGCCTGCCCGGCCGGATCGTCGTCTCCACCGGCATGCTGCACACCCTGGACGAGTCCGAGCACGGCATCCTGCTCGCCCACGAGCGCGCCCATCTGGCCGCCCATCACTACGCGTTCGTCGCGCTCGCCCAGCTCGGCGCCGCCGCCAACCCGCTGCTGCGCCCGCTCGCCAGCGCCGTCACCTACACGATCGAGCGCTGGGCCGACGAGAACGCCGCCGGCGCCACCGGCGACCGCCGCCGCGTCGCCCGCACCGTCGGCAAGGCCGCGCTCGCCGCCCACCGCGCGCCCGCCCTCGCCCGCGCCGCCGCCGCGCTCGGCATCCGGGGCGGCGCCCTGGGCGGCACCGGCAGCCGCGGCCTCCTCGCCCGGCTCGGCCGGCGCGGCCCGCTCGCCTCGGCCGGGCCCGTCCCGCGCCGGGTCGCCGCCCTGCTCGCCCCGCCGCTGGGCCGCCGCCCCGCACTTACGGCCGCGACCGTGGCGATCTGCGCGACGGCGACCATGGCCACGGTGCATGCCGCGCACGACCTCCACCTGCTGCTGGTGAATGTGGGCGCCTGGAAGTGAGCTTCAGGCCGGCAGGCGTCAGCCCTGCCGCGGATTCGGCTTCAGTACGGCGAACACCGCCTCCGCCGGGTCGGCCAGCCAGGCGATGCGTCCGACGTCGGGCACGTCCGCGGCCGGCATGATCACCGTGCCGCCGTTGTTCCGCACCGCCGCGACGACGGCGTCCGCGTCGGCCACGGCGAAGTACGGCACCCAGCTGGCCTCGTGCTGCGGGTCCTGGAGCGGGGCCACGCCACCGAAGGAACCCTCCTGCTGGTCGCCGTCCCTGATGCTGAGGACCCGGTACGTCATCCCGGGCGCCGACATCTCCTGGGAGCGCCAGCCGAACAGCCCGGCGTAGAAGCGGATCGCCGCCTCCGGGTCGGCGGTGTGCAGTTCCACCCACACCAGCGCGTTGTCCTCGGACGCCTTCTCCAGGCCCATCATGGCCTGCGCGACCGCGAACTTGGCGCCCTGCGGGTCGGTGAACTGGGCCATCTTGCCCTCGCCCATGCTCATCGGCTCGACCCGCACCGTGCCCCCGCCGTCGGCCACGTCGCGCGCGGTCGCGTCGGCGTCGTCGGTCCGGAAGTACGTCGTCCAGGCCGAGGCCGCTCCCTCCTCGGTCAGCCGTCCGAGGGCGGCGACGGTCTTCCCGTCCTTCTGGAAGAACCCGTAGCCGCCCGCCTCGGGACCGAGGGAGACGTACTGCCACTCGAAGACGGCGCCGTAGAAGGCGGCGGCCCGGTCCGTGTCCGGGCTGCCCAGGTCGACCCAGACGGGCGAGCCGTGGCGGAATGCGGTGCCGAGCATGCGTGTCCTCCTGCTGATCCGACTGAACCGACTGAGCTGAAGCGACTGAGCTGAAGCGACTGACCCGATGCCGAGCCGCCCGCCACTATGCCGCCCCCCGGCTCCGGAATCAGGGATTCCACCCCGTCGCCCGGGGCGTGTCAGGCCGTGCAGAAGTCCTCCGGTTCGTCAGTGCTCCTTGCTGGTCGCCCTGGTGATGGCGGACTCGACGGCCGCCACCCGGTCCGCGAGCAGGCCCAGCGCCGCCACCGCACGCGTCAGGGGGTCGTCGCCGGGGCCGCCGAGGGTGCGGGCGCGGACGTCGGCGGTCTTCACCTCGGCCCAGCGGACGGCCTGTTCGGCGGTGAGGGTGCCGCGCAGTTCGGCGAGTTTCAGCAGGTTGGCCTCGGCGCCCGTGGTGAGGGTCTGGGCCTCGGCCGTGTAGTGGTCGTGGACGACGGCCTCGCGCTCGGTGTCGTTCATGACCGGACGCAGCCGCTGGGCGATCTTGTTCATGTCGCGGTACGAGCCCTGGAGGCGGAACGGGGGCTCGGTGCGGGCCGCCTCGGACTGGGCGGCGGAGGCGATGTAGGCCGTGTTGACCGTGAGGACGGTGTCCCGGACCGCCAGCAGGTGCCGCAACACGGCCAGGATGCCGTCCAGTTCGGCCGGCGGGAGCGGGTGGGCGAGGCGGTCGGCGCGGGCCGTGGGGTCGGCGGCGGCCAGCCGGGCCAGCAGCTCCAGGTCGGCGCGGTCGCGGGCGGCGAGCGGGGCGAGGACCGGGTTGGCGGTGAGCGCGTTCTCCACGAAGCTGAGCGCGAAGACGTCCTCCTTGCCGGTGAGGACGTCGCCCAGGTTCCACACGTCGGCCCGGTTGGCGAGCATGTCGGGGATGCGGAAGCGGGCGCCGGACTCGGTGTACGGGTTGCCGGCCATGCACACCGCGAACCGCTTGCCGCGCAGGTCGTAGCTGCGCGGCTCGCCGTCCCACACGCCGTCCACGCGGCGGGTGGCGTCGCACAGCGGGATGAACTTCTGCAGCAGCTCGGGCGAGGTGTGCTGGATGTCGTCCAGGTAGAGCAGGGTGTTGTTGCCGGCCGCCAGCGCGAAGTTGATCTTCTCTACCTCGCGGCGGGCGGTGGCGTCCGGGGCGTCGGCCGGGTCCAGCGAGGTGACGTGGTGGCCCAGCGCCGGACCGCTGATCTTGACGAGCATCAGGCCCAGCCGGTCGGCGACGTACTCCATGAGCGTCGTCTTGCCGTAGCCGGGCGGGGAGATCAGCAGGAGCAGACCGCCGGTGTCGGTGCGCCGGGTCGCGCCGGTGGTGCCGAGCTGGCGGGCCAGGCTGTCGCCGATCAGCGGCAGGTACACCTCGTCCACGAGCCGGCCCCGGACGAAGGCCGGCAGGACGCGGGGGCGGTGGTCGTCCAGCCGGAGGCGGTCGCGTTCGGCGGCCACCAGGGCGGTGCGGCGGCGCTGGTAGGCGCGGAAGGCGGGGACGTCGTCGGCGGCGAACCGGGCGGTGCGGGCGAGGAACTCGTCCAGGCGCAGCGGCAGCCGGCCGCCGCTCACCCGGGGGTGGGTGCCGAGCAGACCCTCGACGGTGGTGGTCAGCGGGGCGTCGCCGTCGTAGCGGGGCAGGCCGGGGCACAGCTCGGCGGCGACCGCCTCGGCCAGCTCGCCGGGGCCCGTGTCGCTGCCGGTGGACGTGGCGAAGGAGGTGAGCCAGGCCCGTACGACCTGCCTTCGCGCGGGCAGCTCGGTCAGCCCGGCCAGGTCCCGGGCGTACTCCGAACCGCCCACCGTGTGCCGGAACTTCTCCAGCAGGGTGCGCGCTCCGGCGCCCAGGACGAAGCCGTCGGGGCCGCCGGTGGTCAGCTCGTCGAAGAGGTACGCGGCGGCGGCCTGACCGAGTGACGGGTCGTCCCCGAGCGCCTGCTCGTCCCCGATGGCCTCCGCCAGCTCCGCCACCAGCTCGGCGAGGGCGTCGGAGGGGCCGAACGCGTCCCGGGCCCGGGCCAGGGACACCGCCCGCCCGCGCCACGCCGTGCGGGACTCCTCGGTGGTGCCGTGGGCCCAGAACAGCTGGGCGGCAGCACGCGCGGCGGGCTCGTGGCGCAGGGTGCCCGCGCCGTCGTACAGGGGCAGCAGGGCGGTGAGGATCGCGGTGGTGTCGTGGTCGTGGACACCGCGCTCGTAGCCCTCGTCGTACGCCTCCTGGGCCGCGCGCCGGACCAGGTCGGGCAGGTCGGCGGCGGCCAGGGCGGCCGGGCCGTGCTCGTGCAGCAGGCGGGCGGCGAGGTGTTCGGCGCGGTAGACCCCGGCCGACTCCGAGGGCAGGTGGCGGTCCCAGTGCGGGCGGGTCGCGGCAAAGCCGGGGTCGGTGACCGGGCCGCGGTAGTCGGTGCCGGTGACGGCGAAGGCGAGGCCCTCGCCGTGCGGGACGAGCGTGAGGTCGAGCGGCTGGGCGTTGACGGCGAAGCGGTGCCCGCCGAGGAGCAGGGTGCGGCCGTCGTCGGCGTACAGGTCGCTGCGGTCGCGCAGGGCGCGGGCGGCCTCCTGGCGGGCGGCCTTGAGGCGGCCGTCGAGTTCCTCGGCGCGCACGCTGTCGCCGAGGGCGCGCAGCTCGTCGGCGGTGCGGCGGACCTTGCCGACCATCGGGTCGGAGGCGAAGTAGGTGGTGACCGCGTCGGCGTCGGCGAGCGTGGCCGCCCGGCGGGTGACCGACTCCAGGACGCGCGCGGCGGAGGCGGCGAGCTGTTCGGCGCGGCGGGCGCGGGCGTCGGCGAGGGACTGCTTGCGGGCGGCGAACGCCTCGTAGATCTCGGTGCGCCGGTCCGCGAGCTCGGTGAGGAAGCCGTCGAACTCGGCGAACCGGGCGTCCAGGTCCTCCAACCGGGCGAGTACGGCGGCCAGTTGGTCGTCGCAGGCCTCGGGTGTGGCGGACTGGGCGAGCGCGGCCGTGACGGCCTGGGCGAGCAGGGACGTCTCGGCGGCGAACTCGGCGCGGCCCTCGTGGTCGAGGAGGGTGCGGCGGCGGGCGTCGAGGGTGGCGCGGGCCCGGTTGACGCCGCCGAGCACCTCGGCGATGCGCTCCAGGACGGCGGTGCGGACGGTGGCGTCGGCGATGTCGAGGCCGGTGACGACGCCGGTGACCGTGCGCAGCCCGTCGGCGAGGTCGTCCAGCCGGGCGGCGACGGGTGCGGCGGCGGCCACCGTCTCGATGGCCTCGGCCTCGGCGACCAGGCCCTCGACGTCCGCCTGCTGGGCGGCGAAGGCGTCCTCGCGGGCGAGGAAGGCGACCGCGCGCCGCCCGAACGCGGCGAGGTCGGCCTCTGCCTCGGCGGCCAGCTCGTCCACCCGGGCGGTGTCGGCGTACCGCAGCTCCTTGACGGTGAGCAAGTGCCCGTGCGCATGCCGGAGTTCGGTGAGTCCGCGCACCCAGGCGGCGGCCTCGCGCGGGGCCTCGCCGCGCAGCCGGCGCACCACGGCGGCGATCCGCTCGGCGGCCTCCTCCAGCGCGTCGGAGGCCTGCCGGGTCAGGGCCCGCACGGTCTCGAACTCGGCGAGCACCTGCTCGGCGGTCTCCCGGACCGCGTCCAACGGCTCGCGCAGCGCGCCCAGTTCGGGATCGTCCAGCCAGTGATGGCTGTCGACGGCACGGACGCAGTCGGCGGCCAGTGCCCGGTAGCCCTCCCCGGTCCCGATGCCCTCGGTGACCGTCCGGGCGATGGACAGGCAGTCGGCGAGTCCGCGCACGAGGTCGGCGTTGCCGACCCGGGCCAGCGCGCCGGTGCCGGTGCGCAGGGCGGCGGCGTGGGTGTCGGAGACGTACGGCGAGGTCCACCACTGGAGCGGGTGCGCGTGCGCGGGCTCGTCGGAGCCGGCGCGCAGCACGGCGAGGGTGCCGTCCCCGAAAAGCGCCCAGCCCCGCCCGGAGAGCGGGGTGGCGACCTCCTTGCGCAGGGTGTTGTAGGACAGCAGCAGGGTGCGGCCGGCCGTGCGGGAGCGGAACGCGTAGAGCATGTCCTCCCCGTTCGGGGATCGCACCTCGCGCTCGAACTCCAGCCCGGTGACGTCGAGTTCGTACGTCTTGTGGGCACCTGTGGCCAGGCAGGAGCCGCCGGGGAACACGATGCCCTGGTCCTCGGGCAGGCGTCGGCAGCCCTGCCCGATGCCGTCGAGCCGGACCACCGTGCGGGTCAGGGTGCTGAACACCAGGTACCGGTCGGCGTCCTCCTTGTACGGCCGCACGCGCAGCAGCACCAGCGCGCCCACCCGCGCGTGCGCGACGGAGGCGTCGGCGAGGGACTGGAGCGGCTCCTGGACGGGCTCGGCGTACAGCTCCTCGCCGTCCGCGGCGCGCACGGTGAGGGCACCGTCGAGGGTCGCCACGCCCACCCCGCCGGGCACGGCCACGTACGGGTCCCGGCCGAGGACGTGGTCCTCGCGGCTGGTCTCGGTCCACTCGAAGTCGTGGGCGGGCGGGAAGACGTCGTCCCGGTCGCCGCGCGCGTCCAGGAACTCGGCGCGGCCGTCCTCGGTCAGGTTCCAGCGCAGGGCGCGGACGTCGTCGGCCTTCTCGCCGGTGCGGAACACCGCCAGCAGCCGGCCGTCCAGGCGGCGCAGCCGCAGCAGCCGGGCCTGCCGGTAGTAGCGGTGCAGGGCGGTGAACTCCCGCACGAAGGCCGGGTCGTCGAGCAGCCCCGGTACGGCGTCCTCGGGCAGCCGTTCGCCGTCGCGGCCGTACAGCGCGAGGACGTCGGCCACGGCCACGTCACCACTGGTGCCGCTCGTGCCGCCGAAGAGCAGGGCGTCGCCGACGGCGGCCACGTCGACCGGCACGCACGGGTGCGTGGTGCTCAGCCGCGCGGTGGCCGCGAGGTCCAGCCGGACCGAGCCGAACTCCTCGGCCCGGCGCGCGTTCAGCTCCTCGGCCCGCCGGGCCAGCCCGGCGGCCTGCGCGGCGAGCCGGTCGCGCAGCACCTCGTAGGTACCGGCGTCCACACCCGCACCGGCGCCGTCGGCCGCATCGTACGAGCCCGTCTCCGGGACGGTTGCCATGACGGGTGCGTCTCCCTTCGGGGACTTGTGGAGGTGGTGACGTGGGGCGGGGCGGGCTTCCGCGGGGGCGGGACCGCCGGCCTGTACGACCGCGTCCCGCCCCTTCCCGGTTGTGCCCTTGCCGTCAGCCCCGGCTGCTGCCGTTGAGCGCGCTCAGCGGCTTGTCGGCCAGGCCCAGTTCGCCGGCGCGGTCGAGCAGCTGCTGGAACTGGTTGGCGTCGGGTCCGCCGGACCGCATCAGCTTCATCAGCAGGGCCGAGACCGTGAGGTTCTGTACGTCGGCCGTGCCGAGGGAGCCGAGGACGCGGCTCAGATCGTCGGTGAAGCTGCCCGAGCCGTCCAGCCAGGGCTGCGCCAGCGCCTGTGCCGTACGGGAGTTGTCGACGAAGCCGTCCAAGCCCTTGCCGAGCGAGACCGCGGACACCAGGCGGTCGAAGAAGACGGACTCCCCGCCGACGATGTCGATGTCGGCGTTCTCCAGGCCGGTGGCGAGGACGGTCGCCTGCGCCTCGGCCACCTGCCGCTGCGTCTCCAGCCCGGCCAGCCGGATCTCCTTCTCCGCCTGGAGCCGCAGCCGGTACTCCTCGTGCCCGCGCGAGGCCTCGTCCAGCGCGGCCATCGCGGCGGCCTTCTCGGTCAGACCCGCCGCCTCGGCCTTCAGCTTCTCCCCGATGCCGGTGGCCTCCGCGAGGGCCTTCGCCCGGGAGCCCTCCGCCTCGGCGAGCGCCTTGGCCTGCGTGCCCTCGGCCTCCGCGCGCAGCCGGGCCTCGGTGCCCTGCGCCTCGGCCAGCGCCTTCGCCCCCATGGCCTCCGCCTCCGCGCGGCCGGCCTTCACGGTGACCTCGGCCTCCTTGTCGCGGATCTGCACCGCGGCGAGCCCCTCGGCGGCGGCCTCGGCCTGGATGCCCTCGGCGAGCCGGAGCTTGGCCCGGGCGTCGAGGTCGGCGGTCTTCATCCGGGCCTCGGCGAGCGTCAGTTCCTCGGCCGCCCGGTGCGTCGCGGCCTGTTCGGCGGCCTCGGCGGCCTTGATGTCCTTGACCAGCTTCTCCTGCGCCTCCGCCTCGGCGGCGATGACGATGGCCTGCCGTTCCCGCTCCGCCTGCTCGACGGCGCGCAGCTTCTTGATGGACTCCTCCTGCTCGGCGACCGTACGGTCCACCGCGACCCGCTCCCGGATGACCTCGGCGATCTCCCGCTTCTCCGCCTCGACCTCCTTCTCGGCGGCGATCTTCGTCAGCTGGGTCTCCCGTTCCCGGGCGATGACCTCCAGCAGCCGGTCCTTCTCGATGCGCTCGTTCTCGACGGCGATGACCCGCTCGCGGTTCTTCGCGGCGACGGCGATCTCACGGGCCTGGTTCTCGCGCTGCACGCCGAGGTGTTCCTCGGTGCGCAGGAAGGCGCCCTGGGCGCGCAGCCGTTCCTCCTCCACCACGCGGGCGGTCTCGGCCTCCTCGCGGGCGCGGGAGGTCTCGATCTCCCGCTTCTGCTTGATCTCCGCGTCCGCCTGCCGCCGCTCCAGCTCCAGGATGGCCTCGCGGGCGTCGACGTCCTGGCGGGTGATCTCCATCTGCTCGTTGCGGCGGGCCTCGTTGGTGCGGACGTGCTCGACCGCCGTCAGCTCGGTGATCTTGCGGATGCCCTCGGCGTCGAGGACGTTGGCCGGGTCCATCTGGGTGAGCGGGGTCTGCTCCAGGTAGTCGATCGCGGCGTCCTCAAGGTGGTAGCCGTTGAGGTCGATGCCGATCAACTCGATGATGTGGTACCGGAGTTCCTCGCGCTTGGTGTAGAGGTCGGTGAAGTCCATCTGCTTGCCGACGGTCTTCAGCGCCTCGGAGAACTTCGCGTGGAACAGCTCCTGGAGCGTGTCCTGGTGGCTGGCGCGCTCGGTGCCGACGGTCTGGGCGACCTTGATGACGTCCGGGACGGTCTTGTTGACCTTCACGAAGAACAGGATCCGGATGTCGGCACGGATGTTGTCCCGGCAGATCAGCCCGTCCCGGCCGGAGCGGCTGATCTCGATCGTCTTCACCGAGATGTCCATGATCTCGGCCCGGTGCAGGATCGGCAGCACGACCTGCCCGGTGAAGGACACGTCCACCCGCCGCGTCTTCGACACGATCAGGGCCTGGCTCTGGTCCACCTTGCGGTAGAGCCGGGAGAACGCAAACAGCGCGAGGAGCACGACGATCAGACATACGGCGATGAGCACGCCGAGGGCTTCCATGGCATACGTCCCTGTGCGTCAGACGATGAAGGCGGAGGGCCCCCGTGGTTCCGGTGCGCGGGCACCTGCCGGTGACCGGCACCGGAACCCCCCGTAGTGCTCCCCCTCAGGTGATCGTGCATGAGGGCAGGACCCCCGTGCATTGCCGGTTTCCGGCAGTGTTCACTAGGGTTTTGATGCCGGAATCGCGCTAGAAAACCGTCAACGGAGCGTCAAGATCGAGACGGTGACAGGACTGCGACGCTACGGCGATGAAACGGGGACATAACGGGGGAGCGGGTTCCGCGCGACGGGGCCCGAAACGGGGACGGGGGACGGCACCGCGTGACGGAGCGTGAGACACGTGAGGCGCGTGAGACGCGAGAAGCAAGGGAGACCCGGGAGGCGAGGGAGGCACCCGAGCGCTATCTGGACGGCTACGCGCGCACCCTGGCCGACGTCGCGGCCACCGGCCGCCGGCTGACCCGGGAGGAGCTGCAGACCCGCCGCACCCTGGGCGAGCAGGCCGCCGACGCCGGGCACGGGCTGCGCGCCCTGGTCGTCGCCCACCTGGCCGCCGCCCGTGCCGCCTGGCCCGCCGCGCCCGGCACCGCCGACCACGCACTGGCCGCCGTACAGCAGGCGGTCGACGCGTTCGCCGAGGGCTACGAACGCGCCCAGCGGCTCGCCGTGCGCCGCGAGGAGGCCGCGCGCCGGGAGTTCATCGACGACCTGCTCTACGGCCGCAGCGACCTGGGCCGGCTTTCTGAACGCGCCGAACGGTTCGGCCTGAGGCTGTCCCAGGCGCACGCGGTCGCCGTCGCCGAAGGGCCGGCCGCCTACGCCGAGGGCGGCCCGGTGGCCCGGCAGGTGGAGCGGGCGGTGCTCGCCCGCTTCGACGCCCGCAGCATCCTGCTCACCACGAGGAACGGCCGGCTGCTGTGCATCGCGCCCGGCGACGAGGACGACGTCCTCACCCACTTCGCCAAGCAGGCGTACGCGGCCACCGGGGGCGGCCGGGTCGCGATCGGCCGCCCGCGGCCCGGCTCCGCCGGGGTCGTGCAGTCGTACGAAGAGGCCCTCGCCGCGCTGGAGATGGCCGACCGCCTCGGCCTGGACCAGCCGCTGCTGCGCGCCGCCGACCTGCTCATCTACCCGGTGCTGGCCCGCGACCGGCAGGCGATGGCCGACCTGGTCACACACGCCCTCGGCCCGCTGACCACCGCGCGCGGCGGGGCCCGCCCGCTGCTGGACACCCTCACCGCGTACTTCGACTCCGGCTGCGTGGCCGCCGAGGCCGCGCGCCGCCTCTCCCTCAGCGTGCGCGCACTGACCTACCGTCTGGAGCGCATCCACAAACTCACCGGCGCGGACCCGGCCGACCCGGCACACCGCTACATGCTCCAGACGGCCGTGATCGGCGCCCGCCTCCTGGACTGGCCCGACCGGCCACTGTGAGTGGCTTCTTACGGAGCGGTGACGTACCGCCCGTCGCATCCTCCCGCGGGCGGGCCGCGCCCCTAGCGTGGCCGTATGCGAGTGCTGGTCACCGGCGGTGCCGGGTTCATCGGGTCCCATGTCGTCGACGCGCTGCGCGCCCGCGGGCACGAGCCGGTGGTGTACGACGTCCGGGACGATCCCGCCGCCGACGTGCGCGACCCGGCCGCCGTGGCCCGCGCGCTGGCCGGCGTGGACGCGGTCTGCCACCAGGCGGCCATGGTGGGCCTCGGCAACGGCGTCGCCGATGCCCCCGAGTACGTCTCCCGCAACGACCTGGGAACCGCCGTCCTGCTCGCCGCGATGGCCGAGGCGGGGGTACGGCGCCTGGTGCTGGCCGGGTCGATGGTGGTGTACGGGGAGGGGCGGTACGAGTGCCCCGTGCACGGTGTCGTACGGCCCGGGCCGCGCGCCGTGACCGACCTGGAGGCGGGCCGCTTCGAGCCCCACTGCCCCTGCTGCGGTGCGGAGTTGGAGCCAGGCCTGGTCGCCGAGGACGCCCCGCCCGACCCCCGCAACGTGTACGCCACCACCAAGCTCGCCCAGGAACACCTGTCGGCCGCCTGGGCCCGCTCGACGAACGGTACGGCGGTCTCCCTGCGCTACCACAACGTCTACGGCCCCCGGATGCCCCGCGACACCCCCTACGCCGGCGTGGCCTCCTTCTTCCGCTCGGCCCTGGCCCGCGGCGAGTCCCCGCGCGTCTTCGAGGACGGCCGCCAGCGCCGGGACTTCGTCCACGTACGGGACGTGGCCGCGGCCAACGTGACGGCCCTGGAGGCGGGGCCCCGCCCGGGCACGCTCACGGCGTACAACACCGGCAGCGGAACCCCCCACACGGTCGGCGACCTGGCCCACGCCCTGTCCGCCGCCTGCGGCGGCCCGGAGCCGGTGGTCACCGGCGAGTACCGCCTGGGCGACGTACGGCACATCACGGCGGACTCGTCCCGCCTGCGGGCGGAACTGGGCTGGAAGCCGGAGGTGTCCTTCGCGGAAGGGATGCGGGAGTTCGCCGAGGGCCACTGAGCCGGCCGCAGGATGCCTTCAAGACCCCCTCGACCGTTCCCGTTCTGAAAGGATCCGAGCCGACGGGTTCGCAGATTCCCGGAGGGGGAATCGAGGAACGGGGGGTGGGGGCTTGCGAGTTGTGGGCGGCCGTTACGAGTTGGTCGCGTTCGTCGGCCGGGGCGGTATGGGGGAGGTCTGGGAGGGCCGCGATCGTGTGATCGAGCGCCGGGTCGCAGTCAAGGTGCTGCCGCACGACCGGCGGGACGCCTCCGGCGCGGAGCTGTTCTTCCGCGAGGCCCGAACCGCCGGCGGGCTGAACCACGCAGGCGTGGTGACGGTCTTCGACCTGGGCCAGGACCCCGACGACGGCACCCTCTACCTGGTGATGGAGTTCCTCGCCGGACGGGACCTGGACACGGTGCTCCGCGAGGACGGCGCACCCCAGGTGCCCACTGCCGTCAACTGGGCGGCACAGACCGCCGCGGCGCTGCAGGGCGCCCATACAGCCGGGGTGGTGCACCGGGACCTGAAACCGGCGAACCTCATGCTCACCCCGGACGATCAGATCAAGATCCTCGACTTCGGCATCGCCCGGTACATGGCGGCCACGCACAAGTCGAGCAAGGTCATCGGCACGCTCGCCTACATGCCCCCCGAGCGTTTCGCCGATCACTCCGGGGATGCCCGCTCCGACCTGTACTCCCTGGGCTGCGTGCTCCACGAGCTCCTCACCGGAAGCACCCCGTTCCAGGCCACTGAGCCAGTCGCGATGATGGCCGCGCACCTGAACGCGACCCCGCAGCCACCGGGCCGGGCTCGCCCCGGTGTCCCCGCCGCCCTGGATGACCTGGTCCTGGCCCTTCTTGCCAAGGACCCCGACGACCGCCCCGCATCAGCGGCCGAGGTCTGCGACCGCCTCCGCGGACTTTCTGCCGCAAGCCCGGCACCCGGTGCCGGTGCCCACCTGTCCGACGCGGACGCGAAAACCGTCACCGCCCCGCTCACCGGTGCCGGTCCCGGCGCAGCCCGAACGCCGGTGCGCGTGCCGGAACCGGCCGCGGGCACGTCGAAGCCGGCGGGGCGCATCAGCCGACGCACAGCGCTTCGGCTCGGCATCGGCACCGCCGCCGGTGTCGGCATCGCCGCCACAGCCTCCGCTCTGTTCGACCGCAACTCCCCGGACGACCACAAGACCCCCACCGCTCACAACACCCCTGATCCACGGGTCCGGTGGCGATTCACCACCGGCGGCCCGGTCATGTCGTCGCCGACTGTGACCGACGGAGTGGTGTACGTCGGCAGCGACGACAAGAACGTGTACGCCCTGGACGCCACCACCGGGAAGAGGAAATGGCACTACCTCACCGGCGACAAGGTCGAAGGGGCGCCGACGGTGACCGAAGGGGTGCTGTACGTCGGCAGCACCGACGGGAGCGTGTACGCCCTGAACGCCGCCACTGGGGAGAGGAAATGGCACTACCCCACCGGCAACAGGCTCGAAGCGGCGCCGACGGTGGCCGACGGAGTCGTGTACATCGGCGGCAGCAATGCGGTGACCGCCCTGGACGCTGCCACCGGGGACAAGAAATGGGCCGTCGTCTGCGATTCCAGCCTCGAGTTGCCGACGGTGGCCGACGGGGTGGTGTACATAGCCGGCTACAACTTCGTGACCGCCCTGGACGCGGAGACCGGAGACGAGAAGTGGGCACGTCGCGCAAGCGACTGGGGCTTCGCCAGAAAAAACCTGTGGATCGAGAGCGATGCGCCGGAGGATTGGCGCTTCACGTCACCGACGGTGGCCGACGGGGTGCTGTACATCGGCAGTAGCAAGAGGGTGTACGCCCTGGACGCGGCCACCGGCAACAAGAAATGGGCCTACGCCACCGGCGGCCAGGTCCAAGGGGCGCCGACGGTGGCCGACAAGGTCGTGTACGTCGGCTGCAGCAGCAAGGCGGTGTACGCCGTGGACGCGGCCACCGGGAACAGGAAATGGGCCTACGTCACGGGCGAAAGTGTCCAGTCTTCCCCGGCAGTGGTCGACGGAATCGTGTATGTCGGCAGTGACGACCACAACGTGTACGCCCTGGACACGACCACCGGGAAGAAGAAATGGGCCTACGTCACCGGTGAAAGGGTCCAGTCGTCGCCGGCGGTGGCCGACAAGATCGTCTACGTCGGCAGCGAGGACCACAACGTGTACGCCCTGAAGGTCACCATCCAGGACAGCCCGGCATAGCTCCCCTGCCGGTAGTCACTGCCCTTCTGCCAACACGTGCTGTCCGGCTGTGATCAGCCGGGCCGCTCTCAGGGGCGCGCAGAGCGCGGTGGACATCGGCACCGACCAGTACGAGCAGGCCGAGCGGACCGGGGCATCCGTGGAGCTGGGCGACGCCCGGCAGTTGTCCGCAGCGGACGCCTCCTTCGATGTGGTTCTGGTGCTGGGACCGCTGTACCACCTGCCCGACCGCGCAGACCGGAACCAGGCCCTTGCCGAGGCCTACCGCGCGCTCAAGCCGGGAGGGGTCGTGGCCGCGGCCGGGATCAACCGGTACGCCTCCCTGTTCGAACACACCGCCTTCGCGCACCTCCACAACGGGCCGATGGAGAAGAGCATCAGTGGGATCCTGGCCACGCAGACCCACGACGGGAAGAAGGCGTTCACCACGGCGTACTTCCACAGCGGTGAGCAACTGCGGGACGAAGTGGCGGCGGCAGGATTCGGCGGTGCCGAGGTGTACGGCGTCGAGGGCCCGGCCTGGTCCCTCCTGGCCGCCACCGAACGGCACACCGGCGACTCGCTCATCGGCTCGCCCTTGTTCGAGTCGGCGCTGACCGCGGCACGCATGGCCGAGCCCTACCCCGAACTACTCGCGGCGAGTTCCCATCTGCTGGCGATCGGCCGCCGACCGGGGTGACGGGAGTTCGCGGTCGGCGCTCCGGGCGGGACGCTCGGGAACGGACCCGACTGCCGTGCCTCGGCGGGGGCGATCACGCCTTTGCCGCCGGCAGCGTCACCTCGAAGCGGCAGCCGCCCGGGATGTTGTGTACGGTCGCCCGGCCGTGGTGTGCCTCCACGATGCCCCGGACGATCGCGAGGCCCAGGCCCGCGCCGGCCGGTGGGGTGCGGGCGTCGGTGCCGCGCCAGCCGGTGTCGAAGACGCGGGGCAGGTCCTCCTCGGGGATGCCGCCGCAGCCGTCGGTGACGGAGAGGACCACGCCGTCGGGGGCCCGCTCGGCGGCGATGGCGACCGTGCCGTCGGCGGGGGTCCGGCGGATGGCGTTGACCAGCAGGTTGGCCAGGACGCGGCTCATCTCCTTGCCGTCGACCTCGACCGGCACCGGCTCCACCCCGTCGCCGACCAGCCGTACGCCGTGCTCGCGGGCGAGCGGGCCGACCCCGGCGAGGGCGTCGCCCACCAGGTCGTACAGGGAGATCCGGGCGGGGCTGAGGGGGAGGGTGCCGGCGTGGATGCGGGAGAGTTCGAAGAGGTCGCCGACCATGCCGTTGAGGCGTTCCACCTCGGTGCGGATCTGCCTGAGGTAGCGGGCGGGGTCGGCGGCCACCCCGTCCTCCAGGGCCTCCGACATGGCGCGCAGCCCGGCGAGCGGGGTGCGCAGGTCGTGCGAGATCCAGGCGACGAGCTCCCGGCGGGAGGTCTCCAGGGCCCGCTCGCGCTCCCGGGAGGCCGCCAGCTTGGCGCTGGTCGCGGCCAACTCGCGGCTGAGCGCGTCCAGTTCGGCGGTCGCGGGAGCAGCGGGTGCGGCGAAGGCGCCACCCTCGCCGAAGTGCCGGGCGGCGTCGGCGAGTTCGCGGCTGCGGGCGACGACCCAGCGGCCCAGCAGCAGCGCGGTGACCAGGGAGACGACGGCCGCCATGGCGACGACGGTGGTGACGACCCGCAGGTCGTGGTCGGACAGGAACATCGCCTGGGCCACCGCCATGGTCCCGGCGAGCATGGCGACCACGCCCACTGCGGCCACCACGGCGAGCGAGGTGGTGAGGGAGCGGCGACGGATCAGGCGCAGTACGGCCGCTCCGGCGAGGCCGGTGGCGGCGGCACCGAGGAAGGCGTAGAGGGCGATGAGGAGGGTGTCATGCATGGCCGGCCGGATCCTCCGCACCAGTGGGGTCGAAGCGGTAGCCCACGCCCCACACCGTCTGGATGAGGCGGGGCCGTGCGGGGTCGTCCTCGACCTTGCCGCGCAGGCGGCGGACATGGACGGTGACGGTCGACAGGTCGCCGAAGTCCCAGCCCCACACCTCCCGCATCAACTCCTCCCGCCCGAACGCCCGCCCCGGGTACCGCAGGAAGAAGGCGAGAAGGTCGAACTCACGTAGGGTCAGGGCCAGTTCGACGCCGTTCTTGGTGGCGCGGCGGGCGGCCGGGTCGACGGTCAGACCGGCCGCGCCGAGCGGGCCGCGCGGGACGGCGGGCCGGGCGCGGCGCAGTACCGACTCCACGCGCAGCACCAGCTCGCGCGGGCTGAACGGCTTGGTGACGTAGTCGTCGGCGCCGACCTCCAGGCCGAGGATGCGGTCGTCCTCGTCACCGCGCGCGGTGAGCATGACGACCGGCACCGGACCGTGCTCACGCAGCCGCCGGCACACCTCCAGGCCGTCCATCCCGGGCAGCATCAGATCCAGTACCACCAGGTCCGGACGCCGCGCGGCGGCACGCGCGAGGGCGGCCGGGCCGTCGGCGGCACGGTCCACGGCGTATCCGGCCCGGTCCAGGTATCCCGCCACGACCTCGGCGACGGTCGGGTCGTCGTCCACGACGAGGATCCGGCCGGCTGACACATACGGCTGCTGCATGTCCCCACCCTGTCACCGCACCGGCGCCGAGGCTCGGCCACGGCTTCGACGTCCACGTTTCGTAAGGAGCGGATGTCTGCTTTGTAGCGGTTCGGGTTCGTAGGGTGAAAGCCGTGACCACCTCCTCCGCACCTCCCGATGTGGACATCGTCCTGCCCTGCCTGAACGAGGCCGAGGCGCTGCCCTGGGTCCTCGCGCGCATCCCGGACGGCTGGCGCGCCCTCGTCGTGGACAACGGCTCCACGGACGGCTCAGCCGACCTCGCCCGCGCCCTCGGCGCGACCGTCGTACGCGAGGAACGGCGCGGCTTCGGCGCCGCCTGCCACGCCGGGCTGACCGCGGCCACCGCCGACGTCGTGTGCTTCTGCGACTGCGACGCCTCCCTCGACCCCGGCCAACTGGTCCCGTTCGTCGAGGAGCTCCGCTCCGGCGCGGCCGACCTCGTGCTCGGCCGGCGCCGCCCGCAGACCCGGGGCGCCTGGCCGGCCCACGCCCGCGCCGGCAACCTCGCCCTCGCCCTGCTGCTGCGCCGCCGCACCGGGCTGCGCCTGCACGACCTCGGCCCGCTGCGCGCCGCCCGCCGCGAGCCCCTGCTCGGCCTCGGCCTCACCGACCGGCGCAGCGGCTACCCCTTGCAGATGGTGGTCCGCGCGGCCGACGCGGGCTGGCGGATCACCGAACACGGGGTCCCGTACCTCCCTCGCACCGGCGCCTCCAAAGTCACCGGCACCTGGCGCGGCACCTGGCAGGCGGTGCGGGACATGAGCCGCGTCCTGAACGAGCCCACGGCGTCGGCCGAGGAGGTGGCACACCGATGACCGCCCTGCTCGTCATCGCCAAAGAACCCAGACCCGGCCGGGTCAAGACGCGGCTCACCCCGCCCTTCACACCGGCGCAGGCTGCCGCCCTCGCCGAAGCCTCGCTCTCCGACACCCTGCGGGCCGTGGCCGAAGCCAAGGCCACGCGCCGCGTCCTCGTGCTGGACGGCCGGCCAGGCCCCTGGCTGCCCCCCGGCTTCGAGGTCGTACCGCAGTGCGCGGGTGGTCTGGACGCCCGGCTCGCCGACGCCTTCGCCCGCTGCACCGGCCCCGCCCTGCTGATCGGCATGGACACCCCGCAGGTCACCCCGGACCTGCTCACCGTGGACTTCGCGGGCTGCGACGCGTACTTCGGCCCGGCCGAGGACGGCGGATTCTGGGCGCTGGGCCTGGCCCGCCCCGAGCCCGAGCTGCTGCGGGGCGTGCCCATGTCCACCCCGGAGACCGGTGCCGTGCAGCGGGAGCGGCTGGTGGCCGCCGGGCTGCGGGTGCGGGACCTGCCCCGGCTGCGGGACGTCGACACCGCCGCCGACGCCCAGGCCGTCGCCGCCCTCGCTCCGCACGGCACCTTCGCTGCCCGGCTGGGAGAATGTACGACGGACGGCCCCCAATGAGAGCCACGACGACGAGAACCACAACGGCCCAGTCCGCCCCGGGCGCCTGGGCCGCCTGCGACCCCTACGCCGCCGCCCTCCGCGCCGGCCGGGGCCCGCTGTTCCTGCGCCGCGGCGACGGCTGGCTGCTGCCGCTGGAGGTGGAGCGGTGGTGCGCCGGGGCGGACGAGGTCGACCGGGCGGTGCTGGACCGCTGCGAGGGCGCCGTCCTGGACGTCGGCTGCGGTCCGGGCCGGCTGGTCGCGGAGCTCGCCGCCCGGGGCCGTACCGTCCTCGGCGTCGACGTCAGCGAGGCGGCCGTCACCCGCACCAACACCCTCGGCGGCCAAGCGCTGCACCGCTCGGTGTTCGAGCCGCTGCCCGGTGAGGGCCGCTGGGGCACCGTGCTGCTGATGGACGGCAACATCGGAATCGGGGGCGACCCGTGCGCACTGCTCCGCCGCATGGCTCAACTCCTCACCCCTGGCGGCCTGTTGATCGCCGAGACCGCCCCTCTGGACATCGACGAACGCGCCCACGTCCGGGTCGTCGACGTCGCCCACGGGCAGGCCGCCATGGGCGACCCGTTCCCCTGGGCGCGGATCGGCACCCCCGCCCTGCTCCGGCTCGCCGGGCGGACCGGGTGGCGGACGGCCGCTCACTGGGCGGCCGGTGACCGCCGTTTCGTCGCCCTGCGCACCCGCAGCACCCGCACCGCCAGCAGCAGCGCCGAGCCGCCGAAGAGCACGGCGGTGATCAGCAGCCAACGGCCGAGGTAGACGTCGGCGGACTGGCCGGTGGCCATGCGGTAGCGCTGGTCCACCAGGTTGAAGATCAGCGGGAACCACACGAGCAGCAGCAGACCCGACAGCATCGCCGGCACCCGTACATACGCCACCCACGCGCGCCGCCCGGCCGCGTCGATCCCGCGTACGAGCGCCCGGTCCGCCACCGAGTACAACGGCACCAGCACCAGGTCGTGCAGCAGCGCCGCCGCCACGATCCACAGCGCCACCCCGAACCAGTCACCGGCCAGCAGCCGGACACCGGCGTACGCGGCGAGCGCGAACGAGCAGGCGAGCAGCAGGATCTGGAGCGGACTGCCCACAGGCAGGGGGAGTCGCGGCATCACAGGTCTCCGAAGGTCAGCCGGGCCACCCACTTGGTGTTGAGCACACCGGGCGCGGCAGGCACGATGATCCGCGCCGGATGGCCGTGGTCGGGGGACAGGTCCTCGCCGTTGACGTACAGGGCGAGCAGGGAGCGGCCGTCGGCGACCTGGTTGGCGCGCAGGGCCGCGCGGCGGAAGGCGCCGTGCCGTTGCAGGGATTCGACGAGCACGTCCGGCGGGTCGCCGTCGTAGCCGACGAGCGCCGCGAGGTCGCGCAGCCGTACGCCACGCCACCACTGGTCGGCCGTCGACCAGCCCTCGACGCAGGCGATCGGCAGCGAGGAGCTGTGCAGGGGCATCCGGAGCAGTTGGTCGCGGCTCAGGCGGACCGTCCCGGTGCGGCCGGTGACGACGAGCCGCCACGCTTCCGGGTGCGTGTCGGCCGCCGTGATGCCGGCGTAGGCGGCCGTCTTGTTGATCTGGAAGCCGTTCGGGCCGCCGGCCGGGTCGGCCCCGCCGTGTGGCGCGAGCAGGGCGGTACGACGGAAGGGGCCGCCCAGGGTCTGCCCGACCGTGGTCAGGAACAGCAGCAGCGAGCCGCCGCCGACCAGCCACAGCGCCCCGCGCCGGGAGACCGTGGCCGGGGCGGGGTCCGGGGAGACGAGGTCGTCGTCCTCCTCGCGCAGCCGCCGCCGTACGGCGCGCAGCGCCGTCGGAAGCTTCAGCACCGCGTGCGCCACGAACGCGGCGAAGAACACCCACGCGCCGTAGAAGTGCAGCGGATAGAAGGACCCCGGAAAGACGTAGTCCAGCTGGACGTTGAGCACCCCGGTCGTGAACTCGAAGAGCCCGCCGCCGACGAGGAGCAGCAGCGAGACCCGCTCCAGCGCGTGCGCGAGCGAGCGGGCCGGGGGCAGCGCGAACAGCTTCGGCACCACCGACCAGAGCTTGGCCAGCAGGACCGGGATCAGCGTGATGCCGAGGGTGACGTGCAGGCCCTGCGTGAAGCGGTACAGCCACACCGGGTTCGTCGGCCAGGCGAAGAGGTAGAAGCCGAGGACGCCCTTGTCCGGGGTCGTGTCGTTCACCCGGGACAGGCCCGGGTTGTAGGCGGCGTACGACACCAGACCCGTCACGAACAGCACGGTGATCCCGGCGAGCAGGACGAGGCCGAGCACCGAGGTGAACCAGGGGCCGCGCAGGGGGCTGCGCCAGAAGCGGGGGGAGGTGGGCAGCCGGGGATCGTCTCGCATGTCCTGACCGTAGGCCGCGAAACCCCCATGAAAGGGTGCGGAAGTGATGACGAAACGCTGACATACGGCCTTTGGGGGCGGCCTCCGCGCGCCCGCGCCCCCTACGTTGCGGCTGTGACCCGCTCCCTCTGCCGCTCCCTCTCCCGCTCCCACCGCCGTGACCTCTACGCCGCCGGTGTCGCCGCCGTCCTCGTGACAGCGGCCGTGCTGGTGGGCCGCCACATCCAGTTCACCTACGGCACCCTCTTCGTGCACTGGCCGCCGGTGCTGGCCGAGTGGGACCCGCATGTGGGCCCAGGCACCCCCGCGGCCGTACTCCTGGCCGTGGCCGCAGTGGCCTACGGCCCCACGCTGGCCGACCGCCTCCCCTGGCGCCCCCTCCTCGCGACGGCCTGGGCGGCGACCACGGCCTGGATCCTCTCCCTGGCCCTGGTGGACGGCTGGCACCGGGGCATCGCGGCCCGCCTCACCACGCACAACGAGTATCTCAGGGTCATCGACCGCTTCCACGACATCCCGGGCACCCTGCGCGACTTCACCCACCACATCGTCGAAGGCTCCCCCGCCCCCTGGCCGGCCCACGTCGCCGGACACCCGCCGGCCTCCACCCTGACCTTCGTCCTGCTCGACCGGATCGGGCTCAGCGGCGGCGGCTGGGCGGGCCTGTGGTGCATCACGGTGGGCGCGACGGCCTCGGTGGCGGTCCTGATCGCGGTCCGCGCCCTGGCCGACGAGTCCCTGGCCCGCCGCGCGGCCCCCTTCCTGGTCCTGGCACCGGCGGCGGTGTGGCTGGGCACGTCGGCGGACGCGTACTTCGCGGCGGTGGCGGCCTGGTCGGTAGCCCTGCTGGCCCTGGCGGTCACCCGCCACTCCCCGGCGTACGCACTGGCGTCCGGCCTTCTCCTGGGCCTGACCTGCTACCTCTCCTACGGCCTCACACTGATCGCGGTGCCCTGCGCGGCGGTCCTGCTGCTGGGCCGGGCTGCCGTCCGAGCCCGCCCCACTCTCCTCCTGGCCCTCCTGGCCGGCTTCGTGGCCGTCCCCCTGGCCTTCACACTGGCCGGGTTCAACTGGTGGACGGCGTACCACCTCTTGATCACCCGCTACTACCAGGGCGTCGGCGGCACCCGCCCGTACGGCTACTGGGTGTGGGCCAACCTGGCCTGCACGGCACTCATCACCGGCCCGGCAACGGCAGCGGGCCTGCGCCGCACGGCCACCACGCTCGCCCACCGCCCGGCCCAGGCACCCGCCCGCCTGGCCGTGCTGATCACCGCCGTCTTCCTGGCCCTCCTCATCGCCGACCTGTCCGGCATGAGCAAGGCCGAGACGGAACGCATCTGGCTCCCCTTCGCGGTCTGGCTGCTCGCCGCCTGCGCCTACCTCCCCCGCCCCCGCCCCTGGCTGACCGCCCAGGCGACCCTCGCCCTCCTCCTGAACCACCTGCTGCTGACGGGCTGGTGAACGGATTCATCCACAGGCTGTGGACGAACACCGCGCCCAGGGCGTCCCCCGCCCCCGTCCCCCGCCCCCGTTCCCCGCCGACTGAGCGCGCCGGGGGGTTAGCCCTACCTGAAGCCGGGCGGGTAGCACGATCGTCCCGCGCGGTCGCATCCGGAGATGCTGGGGCCACATACCGCTGGTCTCCGATAATCCCGTGGGAGTTGGCTCGTGCGTGAGCAGGCATGGCAGACGTTTCGTTCGTCCGGGCGGCGGAGTGCTCGGCGCAGAACCTTTCCGGCCGCAGTGGCCGTCGGCGTCATGACGATGTGCGCGCTGGCCCCGCCGGCGGCGTCTGCCGCTGCCAGGCCGGACACCCTCCAAAAGGGTCTGAACGCGCTGGTGCACACCGACGGTGTGCCCGCCGCGCTGGCGAGCGTCAAAGACCGTGACGGCCGCACCCGTGCCTACACCGCAGGGGTCGGCGACCTGGCCACCGGTGCGAAGGTGCCCCGGGACGGACAGGTGCGGATCGGCAGCAACACCAAGACGTTCACCGCGGTGGTCGTGCTGCAACTGGTCGCCGAAGGCAAGATCGGCCTCGACGCCCCGGTCGACACCTATGTGCCCGGCCTCGTCCGCGGGGACGGGATCGACGGACGCCACATCACCGTCCGCCAACTCCTCCAGCACACCAGCGGACTTCCCAACTACAGCAAGTACCTCAGCGACGACATCCGCTACTACGACCCCCGCGAACTCCTCGACCTCGCCCTCCAGCACAAGGCCGACTTCGCTCCCGGCGCGAAATGGGCCTACAGCAACACGAACTACCTGGTGGCCGGCCTGATCGTGCAGAAGGTCACCGGCCACCCCCTCGCCGAGGAGATCGACCGGCGCGTCATCAAACGCATCGGATTGCGCGACACCTACTTCCCCGCCCCCGGCGAGGTGACGATCCGGGAGCGCCATCCCAGGGGTTACTACCAGGATTCGCCAGGCGCGCCTCTGGTCGACGCCACTCAATGGGACCCTTCCTGGGCCTGGGCCGCGGGCCAGATGGTGTCCACCAACTCCGACCTGGACCGGTTCTTCACCGCGCTGTTGGCCGGCCGGCTTCTCCCGAAGGCTCAGCTCGACCAGATGCGCACCACCGTCCCCGCCAGTTACCCCTTTCCCGCCGGCGCCCGTTACGGGCTGGGACTCGTGAGCACGCCGCTGTCGTGCGGCGGTGTGTACTGGGGCCACGGCGGCAGCATGACGGGATACGAGACCCGAGGCGGCGCCACCGAGGACGGCCGCGCCGCCGACATCGCCGTGACCACGCAGCCGGGCCAGGCGGCCAAAGAGCGCATGGACGGTGTCGTGGACGCAGCCCTGTGCCGCTGAACCGCGCCTCCTGAGGAGTGTGGGACGGACGTGTCCGCGGGTGACCTACTCCTCGTCCGTCGTCCTCACCGGACGGGTCAGCCCCGGCTCCGCCAACTCGCCCTTCTGGCTGCGGATGTGCAGGACGTCGCCGATGAACAGGTCGTACACGAGGATCCCGATCACGCCGCCGACGATCGGTCCGACGATCGGGATCCACCAGTAGCCGCTGTACAGCCCCGACACGTTCCCCGGGAACGCCAGGCTCTTCCAGCCCGCCACCCACGTGAACAGCCGCGGCCCGAAGTCGCGGGCCGGGTTGATGGCGTAGCCCGCGTTGGCGCCGAAGGACATGCCGATCGCGGCGACCGCGAAGCCCACCATCAGCGGGCCGAGGTTCGCCTGCACGGCCTGGTTGCGCAGGTCCACGATGGCGACGACGAACATCACCAGGAAGGCCGTGCCGACGATCTGGTCGATCAGCGGCCCCCAGATGCCGCCGTGGAAGTAGGGCGCCGGGAAGGTCGCGAAGATGGAGAACGTGGCGTTGGTGTGCCCGTTCACCTTCGGCCCCGGCACGGAGTCGTCGAAGGCGTTGATCGCCTGGTGGTAGACGAGGTAGACCAGCGCCGCGCCCGTGAACGCGCCCACCACCTGCGAGAAGATGTACGGCAGCACCCTCGCCCAGGAGAACCCGCGGCGCACCGCCATCGCGATGGTCACCGCCGGGTTGATGTGGGCGCCGCTGACGCCGCCGGCGACGTAGATGCCGAAGACGACCGCCATGCACCAGCCCCAGGTGATCAGCAGCCAGTCACCGGCCGCCAGGAAGATCGTCGTGGGGGTGGCGGCGCGGCCCGAGCCGGGCAGCGCGGCGACGGCCATCGCGACCACACCGCAGCCGAAGGAGATGAGGACGAACGTCCCGAGGAACTCCGCCAGGCACTCGCCCAGCAGGCCGCCCCTGGCCCGCAGGCGGGAGGACTTGACCAGCGGAGGGATTTCGACAGCCATGGAGGCCCCCTTGAAGAGAGCAATACGGCCAACGTCACCATATTGGCGTACATAATCACTCCGTGCAGGGCGACATCACTCTACGCAGGGCGACATCACTCCACGCAGGGCGACCCCGGCCGGCTGCGGCCGGGCCCAAGTGCGCGGGTCAGTCGGGCGTCAGGCGGCGAGGTCGTCGGCGTAGTGCCGGAACCCGTGCCGGTCCCGGTGCATGCCCCACAGCATCTGCGCGAGCACAGCCGGATCCCGTCGGGGGTGCCCCGGCGTGATGACCCCGGGAATCACCAGCTGGCCCACGTGGATGCCCTCACCGGCCAGCCGGTCGTGCAGCAGATGCCCGTACGCGCTCTCCGCGGCGAACGCGATCGAGATCCCGGCCCGCTCCGGATGCGGTACGGCGGCGCTCCCGCCGTTGACGAACAGGATGGTCCCGCGCCCGAGCGCCCGCATACCGGGCAGGACCTGCTGTACGGCGGCGACGGGGCCGTAGACCGAGAACTCGATCGGCCCGATCAGATCCGCGTGCCGGGTCTCCAGCACCGGCCGCATGAAATCCCGGTGCGGCACGGGGCTGTACTGGAGCACCTCGATGGTCCCCAGCGCGTCGGCCGCCTTCGCGAGCGCCCTGACCAGCTCCTCCGGCTTGCGCACATCGGCGGGGAAGCACCGCGCGGTGACCCCCTCGGCGGCGAGATCCCCGGCCAGCCCCGCGAGCCGTTCCCGGTCCCGGGCGAGCAGGGCCACGTCGAACCCCTCCCGCCCGAACCGGCGCGCGACGGCGGCCCCGAGCCCCGGCCCGGCGCCGACGATGGCCATACACGTCATGTCAGCCATCCTCTCCGCGCGCACGGCCGACTGCACCCCGGCGTGCGGTCCGGCCGGGGGCGGAGATTTCGGGGCTGCCCCGCAACGACTGAGGCAAGTTGTCAGCCGTACGGGTCAGGCACCCTGTTCCCGCTGTTCAGGCTGCTCCGGCCGGTACATGGCGAGCGCCCAGATCACGAAGAAGTCGACGGCGATCATGATGAACGACCAGACGGGCGCATAGGGCAGGAACAGGAACTGGGCGATGATGTTCAGGGACGCGAGCACGATGCCGACCGCGCGGGCCCATGCGGCGCCCTTCAGCACGAACGTGCCGGCGACGACGCCCACGGCGCCCAGGATGAGGATGATCCAGCCCCAGCCGGTCAGGTCCACCCGGTAGACGTAGCTGCCGACCCGGGCCCACACGTCGTCGGCGGCGAGCGCGGATATGCCCTCGAGTACCCGCAGAACGCCGTTCACCAGCATCAGCACCCCCGCGAAGACGACACCGCCCGCGGCCCAGTGGTGCTGGGACGCCGGTGCCGGGTGGGTCTGCTGCGTCATGGCCGTACCTCCGCCTCTGTCGGTCGTCAGTACGACGATCCGGCTCACCCGCTCGGGGGACCACAGCAGGTACTCCGAACGGGTGAGAGAAAGGCCGGTGGCACGGCTCGGGCCACCAGGACTGTCAGGCCATCCAGAAGAAGACGGCGGTCATGCGCTTCTCCTCCAGCGCCTTGCCGAAGTAACCGGTGGCGCTGTGCACGAGGTTGGCGTTGTAGAGGAGCAGCCGGTTGTACTTGTGCGGGACGCTGACGTCCTCCTCGAAGGCGTCCGGGGCGACGAAGCGGGTGCCGAGGGCCTCGACGAGGTTGTTGTGCGGGGCCTGGACGACGTTGCCGCCGAGCCGGCCGCCGGGCAGGTGCTGCCGGTAGAAGCTGGTGCCGCAGTCCTTGGGGACGCCCGGGTTGAGGTAGAGCACGGCCGCGTACCGGCACAGCGCGCGGGAGTCGGTGTGCGGGCGCGGCTCGCTCTCGCCCTCGCCGACCACCTGGACGCAGTTGTGGTTGAGGGTGCCGCCGCCGGGCGCCTGCTGCACCCACAGCTCCTTCGCCCCGGTCGCCTTCTTCACCAGCCGCTCGATCACGGCGAGTTCACCGGGTTCGAGGCCGGGCATGGCACGCAGTCCCGGCCAGGTCTCGGAGGTGTACGGGTACCCCTCGACCCAGTCGTCCTTGGCCAGACACCGCTCGCGTACGGCGTCGACGTCCGGCAGGACGTCGTCCAGCACCCAGTAGTCGCGGCCCTTGGTGGGCTTGCGGTACGGCAGGACGGGCAGCGCTGCGGGACCCCTGGGGGGTGGCGTGGGGGACATGCGGCGAATCTAGGACCGGATTTCCCCTTGACTCTCCCGGGAAGGAGTCAACGTTCCCCCAACGGACGTCGAACTTTCCCCCATGAACGTCGAGGTTTCCCCAACGGACGCCGGGGCGACGGGGACGTAGCGGGGAAACCCGGTGCGAGAGTCGCCGGGAAGCCGATGGGAAATTCTTTGCCCGGATCCTCGATACGTATCGCCGCCGCATCCGTACTGCTGTGCGTCCGAACCGCCCGCGGGCGGGACCCCCGACCGGGCAGGAGACACGGTGCGCTTTTCGCGGAACGCGACGGGAACGCTCTTCGTGGGCGGTGCGTTGACTCTCACGCTCACAGCGCTCGCCTACCCGACCATGCTCGGGCTGAACAACGTCTCCACCTCGCAGTCGCGCATCATCGCCGACACCCGCTGGGGGCCGCTCACGGAGGGCGACCGGGACTTCGTGGTCAAGGTGCGGGCGGCCGGCCTGTGGGAGTACCCCGTTGGGCAGCTGGGCCTGAAACAGGGCACCACCAAGGCGGTGCTCACGGCGAGCCAGCACCTGGTCGACGGCCACGCGGCCCTGGACACCACGTGCCGCAAGATCGCGCCCCTCCTCAACATCACCCTGCCCAACGTGCCGAGCCCGCAGCAGCAGGGCTTCGTCAGCACGCTGAAGTCGGAGACGGGCAAGAAGTTCGACTCCGACTTCGCCAACATCCTGCGGATGACGCACGGTTCGATCTTCAACACCGTGGCGAAGATCCGCTCCACCACGAAGAACTCCCTGGTCCGCGCCCTGGCCGAACAGGCCAACAACACCGTGCTGGACCACATGGAGGTCATGGAGAAAACGGGCCTCGTCGACTTCGACCAAACCCTCTTCCAGCAGACGACCCCACCGAAGCTCCCGTCCTCGGACCTCACCCCGCCGCCCCCCGTCCCGGGCCAGCCCCAGGTGATCCTCACCCCACCCCCGAACGCCACCTCGACCCCGGCCGACCTGAGCGGCCTCACCGGGGAAGCCCCGGGCACCACCTCCCCCGGCCCCAGCCCCAGCCCGACGGTCGGTTGACCACCTCCGCGAGGCTGCCTCGGGCGTAAGAGGGCTGGTGCAGCACCGGGTAGTCGCCTCTTCCACCTACCGGGCGGCGGGCATGCTGCCGTCGCGCCAGTCGTTCACGCGCTTGCGGATCTGGGGGCCGCTGACCTCGTCAAAGAAGCCAGGGCCATCCTGGAAAGGCGCAACTGGACACCTGGGGAACTCCACCTTCTGGCTGTCCAGTTGACCGACTCCCTGACTGACGTCCACCGCATCGCGCAGAGCCGGGGCGCCCGCCTGCCGTTTCTCGCGGGGTACGACCCCGACCCGGATGGCCGGGACGACGAGGACGACGAAAGCCCCGCCGAGGCAGCGGGATGACTACCGCCCCGGAGCGGCCCCGGAGGCGTTCAACGAAGCAGACGTTCGTGCGCGTGGCCTTGGAAGACCTTCCGGGATACTGCAAGCGCTGCATCGGTCACCGGACGGTTTGGTGCCCCTTGTGCTGTGGCTTCGACGGGTGCGCCCGCTGTCGGCAAACCGGGATTCTGCCGTGCCCCGAATGCACGAGCGGCCCCGACGTCCCACTGATCATGTGGTGACTCCGGCTGGTGCTCCGTTCTGACCTGGACACTGAATGGGCACAGCGGGCCACAGGGACGCTATGGCTGGTTCACGGACGCGATGTCGGCCTCGAGTTCCCCGGCCAGTACCTGGTCGTGCGCCTCGTCGGCGATCTCCCGGGCCTGCGCGAACCGCCGCAGCGCCGCAGCGGTCGCGCCCTCGGCGGCGCTGACCCGGCCGAGTCCTTGCAGTGCCCTGGCCTCGCCCCGCCGGTCACGCAGCTGTCGGGTCAGTTCCAGGCTTCTGCCGAACGACCGTGCCGTCGCGCCCAGTTCGCCGCCGTCGAGCTGGGCCTGCGCGAGGCCGCGCCAGGCGTACGCCTCGGCCCGCCGGTCCCCGAGCCGTCGGAACTCCTCCAGCGCCTCCTCGAACAAGGGCACCGCCTCGGCAACGCGCCCCTGGCCGCAACGGACGACCGCGAGGCTGCGCACGGCCTGGGCGGTGAGCCGGCGGTCCCCGGCGGCGCGCAGCCGCTCGGCCGCGTCGCTCAGCAGCTGTGCGGCCACCTCCCAGGCGCCCCGGTTCCGGTGGATGATGCCCTGCACCAGCATGACGGCACCCACGCCGTGCTGGTCGCCGGACGCCTCGTATCCGGCCCGCGCCCCCTCGTACGCGGCCAGCGCCTCGTCGGCCCGGCCCAGGTCGCGGTAGAGCGCCCCGGAGTCGAACAGCGTGATCGACTCGGCCCAGCGGTTGTGCGAGCGCCGCGCCGCGTCCAGAGCCAGTTCCACGGCCACCCCCCAGCCGTCCCAGAAGGCCAACATCTCGAAGAAGGGCGCGGCAATGTGGGTGAGCTCCCAGGTCGCGTCCCACAACTCCCGCTCGTGCGCCAGCCGTACGCACGCCACGACGTTGTGCCGCTCGGCGATGAACCAGGCGATCGGATCGCGCAGCAGCTCGTCGCGGTGTTCGGCGTCGACTTCGTGGCGTGGGTGGGCACTGGTCTTGCGCAGCTCGCCGGGCTGGAACCGGTCCTCCGCGACGGCAGCGAGAGAGACGTACGCGCCCAGGAGCCGGCCGACCGCCGCCGTGGCATCGGGTTCGGGCTGCTCGCGGGCCAGCGCACGCAGCAGGTCGTGGAAGGTGTAACGGGCGGCCCCCGTCTCGTCGGGGCCGATCGCGTCGAGCAGCTGCGCGGCCACCAGCGCGTCGAGGTGGCGCTCGGCCTCGCGCAGCGGAACGTCCATGAGCGCGGCGAGCGGCCAGGCCGCGAAGTCGGCTCCGGGGAAGAGGCCGAGCAGCCGGAACGCCCGCTGCTGCCCTTCCGGCAGGCCCTGGTAGCTGATCATGAAAGTGGAGCGGACATCGAGATCTCCGATCTCGAGATGGTCGAGCCGGTCGCGCTCATCGGCGAGGCGGCCGGCGAGGTCGGTCAGGCGCAGGTCGGGCCGCTCGGCCAGACGTGCCCCGGCGATGCGCACGGCCAGCGGCAGGTGCCCGCACAGCGCCGCCAGTTGCCGTGCGGCCGGCGGGTCGTCCGCCACCCGGTCCGTACCCGCGACGCGGCCCAGCAACTCGACCGCCTCGCCGGGCTCCAGCAGGTCGAGCACGACCGTGTGAGCCGCCTCGATGCTGCGCAGCTCGACACGGCTGGTGACGATCACCGCGGTGCCCGGCCCGCCAGGCAGCAGCGGGCGCACCTGCCGGGGGCCGTTGGCGTTGTCGAGGACGATGAGCAGCCGACGTCCGGCCGTCAGGGTGCGGAACAGCTGCTCGCGGTCGTGCGGCGCGTCCGGGATCGCGCGCGGGTCGGTGCCCAGCGACCGCAGGAAGGTGCCGAGTATCTCGGCCGGTTCGGCGGGCAACGGGTCGTACCCTCGTAGGTTCGCGAACAGCTGCCCGTCGGGGTAGTCGGCCGCGAGGCGTTGTGCGGCCCGCACCGCGAGCGTCGTCTTGCCCAGGCCTCCCTTGCCCGCGATGGCGACGAGCGGCCCGGAGGACGGGCCCGGTCTGCGCAGCAGCCGGCCGAGTTCGGCGAGTTCGGCGGCGCGGCCGGTGAAGTCGGCGATGTCGCGTGGCAGCTCCCGCGGCACCGCACCCTGCGGCGCGGTGGGTGTCGCGGTGGCGTCGGCCTGGTACCAGGCGAATGCTCCGCCACACAGCGCGCTCACTCCGGCGAACGCGTACTGCGCCGCGCCCACGTCACCGAACACCTGCCATCCGGAGGCAACCGCGGCAAACGCCCCCGCGGCGCCTGCCAGCCCCCAAAGCGTCCGCGCCACGCCAGAGTTCACGCCGCGCATGGTATCGAACCTGTATCCGGAAACACACGGGCAAGTCGGCGCGCGCCGTACCTAGTTGCGCACCACCGTCTCCAGGTACAGCTTCACGTACCGCTCCACGTCCACGTCCAACGCCACGTCCACCAGGGCCTGTTCGCGAGCGCCCTCGTGGATCTCGGACTCGCCGGGGCGCGGGCGGCGGTCGACGATCGTCTGGCCGCGGGCCGGGCCGGGGGCGAGGGAGACCTCGACCGGGAGGAGGCGGGTGGTGATGCCGACCGGGTCGGCGACCGCGCACACCGCGCCCGCGTCGCCGAGCCCGCCCGCCGGGTCGTCGCCGTCGGGTTCGGGCGCGGCGGGGCGGTGGGCGAGCAGTTCGCCGGCCAGCCGGGCGCCCGGTTCCGGGCTCGCCCGCAACCGCCGTACCTCCGTGCCCGGTACGACGACCCGGGTGAAGACGTCGAGGCCGTACATGGTGATCGGTACCCCCGCCGTGAGCAGGACGGCCGCCGCCTCCGGGTCGTGCCAGACGTTGAACTCGGCGACGGGCGTGGCGTTTCCGGTGGCCACGGCCCCGCCCATGAACACGATCCGCTCGATGTTCCGGGTCACCTCCGGGTGGCTGCGCAGGAGGAGGGCGATGTTCGTCAGGGGCGCGGTGGGGACGAGGGTGACCGGGCGCGGGGAGGCGAGGATCTCGCGGCGCAGCAGGGTGACGGCGTCCACGTCGGCCGGAGCCCGCTTCGGCGCGGGCAGGCCGAGGTCGCCCATGCCGTCCTCGCCGTGCACGTGCCGGGCCGAGCGGGCGGGCTCGATCAGCGGGCGTTCGGCGCCCCGCGCCACCGGGATGTCGGGGGCGCCCGCCTGCTCCAGCACGGTCAGGGTGTTGCGGACCACCCCGTCGACGTCCGTGTTCCCGGCGACGCAGGTCACCGCCCGGAGGTCCAGCCCCGGGTGGCGTACGGCGAACAGCAGGGCCAGGGCGTCGTCGACGCCGGTGTCGCAGTCGATGATCACAGGGATGGGCTGACCGGTCACGGCGGACTCCTTCGGCGTGGTTCCGACAGTAGATCAGTTCCGCGGTCCGTGACCGCCGGTCAGGCCGTCACCCCGTCACCCCGTCACCCCGTCACGCCGTCAGTCCCAGAGTTCGGTGCCGCGTGCCGCCACCCGTGCGCCGATCCGGCGCAGCAGCTCCGGCACCCGCAGCTCGCCGGGGCGCCGGCCGTCCCTCAGGCGTACGGCCGCGAGGCCCGCCGCGGCCTCCCGCTCACCGATCACCGCCTGGTACGGCACCAGGCGCGCCGCGCGGATCCTGGCGCCCAGGGTGCCCTGCTCGGGGGCGGCCTGCTCGGCCCGCAGGCCCAGCGCGCGGGCCTCGCGCACCACCGCCGCCGCCCGCTCCACCTGCTCCTCCGCCACCGGCAGCACCGCCAGCTGCACGGGGGCCAGCCAGGCCGGGAAGGCACCGTTGTGCGCCTCGATGAGATGGGCGACGGCCCGCTCGACGCTGCCGATGATGCTGCGGTGCACCATCACCGGGCGGTGCCTCGCGCCGTCGGCGCCGATGTAGTGCAGGTCGAAGCGGGCGGGCTGGTGGAAGTCGATCTGCACGGTGGACAGGGTGGACTCGCGGCCGGCCGGGTCCGCGATCTGGACGTCGATCTTGGGGCCGTAGAAGGCGGCCTCGCCCGCCGCCTCCTCGTAGTCGACGCCCGACTCCGCCAGCACCTCCTTCAGCAGCGCGGTGGCCCGCTGCCACAGCTCCGGGTCGGCGACGTACTTGCCGCCCTCGCCGGGCAGCGAGAGGCGGTGGCGCACGGCGCGGATGCCGAGGTCGGCGTAGGCGCGGGCGATCAGCTCCAGGGCGTCCCGGGCCTCCTCGACGGCCTGCTCCAGGGTGCAGAAGATGTGCGCGTCGTTGAGCTGGATGGCCCGTACGCGGGTCAGGCCGCCGAGGACGCCGGACAGCTCGGCCCGGTACATGGTGCCCAGCTCGGCGATCCGCAGGGGCAGTTCGCGGTAGCTGTGGGAGCGGGAGCGGTAGATCAGCGCGTGGTGGGGGCAGAGGCTGGGGCGCAGGACGACCTCCGCAGAGCCCGCGGCGCCCTCAGAGCCCTCAGCGCCCTCAGCGCCCGGCCGCATGGGCGGGAACATGTCCTCGCTGTAGTGGTCCCAGTGCCCGGAGATCTCGTACAGCTCGCGTTTGCCGAGCGCGGGCGAGTACACGTGCCGGTACCCGGCCGCGCGTTCCGCCTCCCGGATGTACTCCTCCAGGGTGTGCCGTACGACGGCTCCGTCCGGCAGCCAGTACGGCAGCCCGGCGCCCATCAGCGGGTCGGTGTCGAACAGGTCCAGCTCGCGGCCTAGGCGGCGGTGGTCGGGCAGGTCGTTCGGCCGGCGGTCGTTCATCGCGGGCTCCTCGCGGGACGGGGCCTGCGGGGCGAGGAACCGGGTGCGCGAACGCCGAAGCCCCGGGGCACTCGCCCCGGGGCTTCGGACAGGTCAGGTGTCAGCGCGCCGGGACGGTCTCCGGCGTCGTCGTGCTCGACAGGAACTGCGGGGCGCGCTGCATACGGCGACCGTAACAGGGCCCGAATCGGCAGGGCGAGGCATTTTCCGCAGCCCCGACCGCAACCCCGGGCCAGACGCCCCCTCACCCATACGGACCGGACAGCTGGTGGCCGCCCGTGCCCGGTGGTGCCGTGAGAGAAGGCACCCCGCACGCCCGTCGGCAGGCACCCCACTGCCCCGGCCCGCCCAGGAGGCACCCCGATGACCGCCCCCGCACGCCCCCCTGGCATACGCCCCTCAGGCATACGTCCCCCCACCCCGCGCAACCGTGTCCGCCTCCATCTCGCTCTCACCGCCACCGGCCTCCTCGCCCTCGGCGCCTGCGCCGCCCTGACCCTCGGGCACCCGTCGACCGCCCCGCAGCCCCTGCCGACCATCGACGGGGCCTCGCCCGGGCCCAACGGGTCGGCCCGCGCCAACGGCTCCGGCCTCACCGACGCCCAGGCGCAGGCCGCACTCCTCACCGAGACCGACCTGGGCGCCCCCTGGTCGGCGACGCGCGGCGCGGCGGTCTGGCGGGACGGGCTGCTGAAGGCGACCACCACGGCGGGCGAGTGCCAACGGCTGCTCGACGCGCTCTACACCGACGAACTCCTCGGCGGCTCGCCCCGCGCGGCCGTCGGCCTGGACAACGCCGACACCGACGCCCAGCTCCGCTACCAGATCGGCGCGCGCCGCCCGTCGGAAGTCGACGCCATGCTGGGCTGGCTGAAGACCATGCCGGCCAAGTGCGCCCGGTTCACGGCCACCACGCAGGGCGGCGATGTCGAGGACGTCCAGGTCACCGACGCCCCGCTGCCGAAGGCCGGCAGCGCACGCCAGGGCCTGCACATCACCCTCGCCTCGACGACACAGGACGGCGACCAGTCCGTCCTCACCCTGGACGTGGCCGCCGTCCGGGTCGGCCAGGACGCGTTCGCCCTCACCAACGGCGGTCTGGGCGACGTCCCCAACGACGCGACCCAGGCAGCCGTCCAGATCGGCGCCCTGCGCCTGGCGGACATACGGAAACAGGGGCGGGCGCAGGTGTGAGGGGCCTGGTCGCGGCGCGCCGGTCGCGCCGGGCCGGGGCCAGCGCGGTCAGCATCGCCGCGCCGGTCAGGGCGAAGGCCCAGGGGTAGCCGGTCCCGGCGGCGAGCCAGCCGAACGCGACCGCTCCGGCGCCCATGCCGGCGTCGTAGGCGAAGTTCCACAGCGCGCTGACGGTGCCGTAGCCCGCGGCGGGCACACGCGCGAACATCAGCGTCAGCGTGGCGTTCTGGGCGACGCCGAAGCCGAACCCGAACACGCCGACCCCGGCGACGACGGCCACCGCGCTCCCGGTCAGCGCCGTCAGCAGCGTGCCGGCGGCCGACAGCAGCAGGCCGGGCAGCACGAGGCGGGCGGGGCCGTGCCGGTCCCCGTACCGCCCGGCGATCCAGCGGGCCAGCGTGGCCGCCGCGGTCTGGGCGAACAGCGCCACGGCGACCAGGCCCGTGGCCGAGGCGGGGACGGCGAGCGGCAGGAAGGTGACGACGATCCCGCCGGCGACGGCCGTGACCGCGAACACCACGGCAGGGCGCCGCAGTTCGACCGTGCGCAGCCCTTCGGTGACGCCCACGGGCCGCCCCGACGCGCTGATCCGGTCGGGCATGGCGGGCACCACGAGGAGCGCGGCGAGCGCGGCCACGGCCGCGGCCGTGAAGACCGCTTCGTAACCCGCGTGCGCGGCCAGCCACACCCCCAGCGGCAGTGCGACGAGCGAGGGCACCCCGCCCACGACGCCGACCAGCGCCAGCCCCTCGCCACGCCGTTCGGCCGGGATGAGCGACGCCGTCAGCGCGCCGCCCGCGACCACGTTGAACGCGAAACCCAGTCCGCGCAGCAGGCAGACCGCGACGATCCACCACAGGTTCCGGGAGAACGGCAGGGCCAGCGCCGGCACACCCATCAGCCCCAGGCCGACGGCCAGCACGGCGCGGTAGCCCCAGCGGTCGACCAGGGCGGGCGTCGCCAGTTCGCCCACCACCGTCGCCAGCATCAGCGCGCCGGTGGCCAGCCCGGCCGCCCCGCCGCCCCCGCCGCCCCCGCCGCCGGTCGTGGCGTAGCCGGGGACGACCGACAGCAGCAGGTTGAAGCTGGTCGAGGTGCCCAGGATGGACACGAAGCGCAGCAGCAACGGCCGTGTGAGCAGGGGCGGTTGGGAAACGGGCGGCAGGGAGGCGGAGTCCGGCGGTCTGGTCACGGCAGGACGCTAAGCGGGCGTCCGGCTCGCCGGTAAGCTCCGGTTCCATGCCGCTGGAGTGGTCCAGTTCCCCGCCCGAGCTGCTGCTGGCCGTCGACCGGACCAGCGGCAGGCCGCTGCGCGCGCAGCTGGAGCACGGGCTGCGGGACGCGATCCGCACCGGCCGTCTGCGGGTCGGCGAGCGGCTGCCGTCCTCCCGGGAACTCGCCCGCACGCTCGGCCTCTCGCGCGGCCTGGTGCAGGAGTGCTACGCCCAGCTCCTCGCCGAGGGCTACCTGGTGACCCGCCCCGGCTCCGCCACCCGCGTGGCCGCCGGCGCCGCGGCACCACCCGGTGCCGTACCGCCACGCACCGCGGCCCCGCGCCTGGTGGCGGACTTCCGCTGGGGCGTACCCGACCTGGGCTCCTTCCCGGTCCAGGACTGGCTCTGGGCCACGCGCGAGGCGGCCCGCGCCATGCCCACCGCGGAGTTCGACTACGGCGACCCGCGCGGCGGCGCGGTCCTGCGCGAGGTGCTGTCCGGGTACCTGCGGCGGGTGCGCGCCGCGGCGGCCGGCCCGGAGCAGCTCGTCGTCTGCAACGGCTACGCCCAGGGGCTCGGCCTCGCCCTCCGCGTCCTCGCGGACGGCGGCGTACGGACCGTCGCCCACGAGGACCCCGGCTCCCCCGGCACCGTCGGCGCCGCCGCGGCGGCAGCGGGGCTGCGGGCGGTTCCCGTACCGGTCGACGCGCACGGCATCGACGTACGTGCGCTGGCCGCGACCGACGCCCGCGCCGTCGTGGTCACCCCGGCCCACCAGTGGCCGACCGGCGTCGCCCTCGCCCCGGAACGCCGGCTGGCCCTGATCGAGTGGGCCAGGGAGCGCGACGCGTTCGTCATCGAGGACGACTACGACGCCGAGTTCCGCTACGACCGCGAACCCGTCGGCGCGCTCCAGGGCCTGGCCCCCGACCGGGTCGTCTCCCTGGGCACGGTGAGCAAATCCCTCGCCCCCGCCCTGCGCATCGGCTGGATGGTCTGCCCGCCGGAGCTCGCGGAACCGCTCACCGAGCACAAGCACCGCAGCGACCGCGGCACCCCCACGCTCGACCAGCTCGCCCTGGCCCGGCTGATCGAGTCCGGCCGCTTCGACCGCCACCTGCGCCGCATGCGCGCCATCTACGCGGCCCGCCGCGCCACCCTGCTCGCCGCGCTCGCCGAACACGCCCCCGGGCTGCCGGTCACCGGCCTCGCCGCCGGCTTCCACGCCGTCGCCCACCTGCCCGCGGGCACCGACGAACACCACGTCGTCACCTCCGCCCGGGCCCGGTCCGTCGGCCTCTACGGCATGAGCGCCTGCCGCGCCGCGCACGCTTCCCCGACCGCGCAACTCGTCCTGGGCTTCGGCAACGTCGGCGAACGGGCGATCACCGAGGGCGTCGCGGCCGTCGGCCACCTGCTGACCGACCGGCTGCAGAGCGGCGGGCCGTAGAGTGCCCGCCCGTGACCGACACGACCGATCCCGACCGCGACGGCATCGCCCAACTCCTCGACGCCGTACGTGCCTCCGCCGCGCGCCTCGGCGACAGCCTCCACGCGCTGACCGACCTGACGGCCCGCGAACCTTCCGCGCTCCCCGGCTGGAGCCGCGGTCACGTCCTCACCCACCTCGCCCGCAGCGCCGACGTCTACCGGTGGCTGCTGGCCCTGGCCCGCACCGGCACCGCTCCCGGGCCGCGGGCCGACGCCGCCGCCCTGGACCGGGCGCTGCGCGAAGGGGCCGGGCGGGACGCGGCCGACCTCGTCGCGGACCTGCGCCGCAGCCTGGACGGGCTGCTCGACGCGGCGGCGGCCATGCCCGCCGAGCGCTGGCCCACGCTGGTCTCCGCCCTCGCGGGCTGGCGGCACCCCGCCTGGTACACCCTCCACCGGGCCCGGCGCGAGCTGGAGACCCACCACGTCGACCTGGACCTCGGCTACACCGCCGCCGACTGGCCCGCCGGCTACGTCACCTGGGCCCTCGACGAGACCGTCGCCGCCCTGACCGCACGGGGCTTCCCGGTGGCCCGCATCGAGGCGACCGACCTCGGCCGCGCCTGGACCCTCGCCCCGGCCGGCCCCACCGCCGCCGGCCCCGGCCACGCGCTCCTCGCCTGGCTCACCGGCCGCGGGCCGGATACGCACCTCCAGTCGGAGCTTCCGCTGCCGGTCCCGCCGGCGTGGCCGCAGCCGCCGGTGCCCGGCTGGGGCTGACCTCTCACAGCGGAGGCTGTGCCGGGGCCGGGCCCAGGGTGGTCGTGCCGGGGGCGGTGCGGTGGCCCAGGCCGGTGCGGTAGGCGTCCAGGGCCGCCTCCACGCGGCCCGTACGGCGCAGCAGGTCGCCGAGGAGGCGGCACAGGTCGGCGAGGTCACCCGCGGCCCCGGCACGTTCCAGGAGGCTGAGGGCGCGGACGTAGTGCTCCTCGGCGGCCTCGGTGTCCCGGGCGTCCTCGGCGATGATGCCGAGCAGCCGGTGGGCCGCGGCGGCGTGGACGGCGCCGCGCTCGGAGGAGAAGTCGCCGAGCACGCCGGAGAGGAGTTCCGCGGCCTCGGCGGATTTGCCCCGGCGGTGCAGGACGTCGGCCAGTTCCACCGCGGCCTGGCTGCGGTAGAGGGCGGCGCGGGACTCCGAGAGCATCGCGAGAGCCTGCCGCAACTCACCTTCGGCGCGCCCCAGTTCGCCGTGCTGGGCGTACACGTAGCCGCGCATCCAGTGGCAGTTGGCCAGCTCGGTACGGAGCCGCAGCTGGCGGTAGAGCTCGGCGGCCTTGGCGAGGGAGGCGTCGGCCTCGGCGAGCCGGCCCTCGGCGAGCAGGGTGCGGGCCACCGCGCGGTGCATCCGCGCGATCAGCGCGGGGTCGGCGGCCCGCGGCGCGAGCGCGAGGGCGAACTCGGCGGCCTGGGCGGCACGGGCGTGCGCGCCCATGTCCATGTAGGGGCCGATGACGCTGGCGTAGAGGAGGAGCAGCGCGTCGGGGTCGTGCAGGCCGCCGCGGTTCAGTTCGTCGAGGGTGGTTTCCAGCAGGTAGACGGCGTACCGGAGCTCACCGGCGAGGTAGTGGGAGACCGCCCGGCCGCGTACGGCGGGCACGCGCACCGGCAGGGACTGGCCGGCCAGCTGCTCCTCGGCCCGCTCGAAGAACTCCCGCGCCCTGCCCAACTCACCTGTTTCCAGGGTGCATTCGCCGAGCCCGAGCAGCGCGGCGGTCTGCTCGGCGGCGAGCCCGTGGGTCTCCGCCTCGGCGAGCAGCGCGGCGTACTGCACGGCGGCCTCCTCGGCCCTGCCGTCGGCGAGGGTGCGCTGCGCCTCGGTGAGCCGCAGCCGGAGGTCGGTGGCGAGGTGGGCGGGGCGGCCCACGGTCAGCTCCTCGAAGGTCACTCCGAGACGGCTCGCGATGTGGCGGAGCGCCTCGTCCGAGGCCCGCACCCGGCCCGCCTCCACGGTGGAGATGTAGGCGGGCGTGTAGGCAGGCTCCGCCAACTGCCGTTGCGTCAGGCCACGTCGGGTGCGCAGCTGCTGCACGCGCCGCCCTATGACCCCCGGATCGTCTCGTTCCCGCATCATCGTTCGCCCCAACTCCCTTTGTGCCCCTTGCCGTTCGACTCCGGCAGCCCCTAGGTTAAACGGCGGATTAAGCATGTTTAACAGGCCGCTGTTGTAGCGAGGTCGCCGTGCACGGACGTACATCCGCACCCGACGGACGCCCCACCGCACTCCCTGACTGCCGGCTCCCCCACCCCCGGCTCCGCGCCTGCGGGGGCGCCTCCACCGCCCGGGGCGTGGCCGCGGCCGTGATCGCCGTCGTCGCCCTGGTCACGGCGGCGAACGCCGGCCCGGCCCGGGCGGCGGACCACACCCCGGCACCGGCACCGGCGGCCGTCCAGTACGCGGGGCACCCGTAGCCGCGGCCCGCCGGGCGAGCCCGGGCAGCTCCGGGCAGCTCCGGACAGCTCCGGACAGCCAACTCCCGCCCCTGCAACCGGACTTCGGCGACCGAAGTCCGTGCAGCGGGAATCCAACGGCGAAACATCCCGTGTGTAAAGCCCGCTCCAAACCGTGGCCGCAATTCGCCAGGAACCGGGCAAATCCCACGGTTGTACGGGAGTTACGTATCTCACACCGCTGTCGCCCGGCGTGGCGCCTCGTGGTTAGTCTGAGCGATCCGGTAACCCCGGCGCGGTGATCGCACCGATCAGCGGGCTGACCCCGAGGAACTCTCACCAGAGGCTCCCGGGGACGAGACGACGGGCGAGGCCACCTGTGCCTCATGAAGGTGGGAAGGGCACGGGTATGACGCGAAGCAGCCTGCACGGCGAAGGGGCTCCGCCGCGCGCCCGGCACGCCGGCACTCCCGACGAGGAGACCGCGGACGCGGCGTACGACGCCGAGGGCGAGGCAGGCGGCGACGGCACCCGGGCCACCGGAGGGGGGCGGCACGGCGGGCGCCGGAGCGGAGGCGGGCGGCGGCCGGCGGCCCGCCGGGGCATGCGCGTACTGCGCTGGTCGGCGCTGACCATGACGGTCCTGATACTCGGCACCGCGGGAGCGGGCTACCTCTACTACCAGCACCTCAACGACAACATCAAGAAGCGCAAGCTGAACATCGGCGACTACGCCGCGCCCGAGGCCACCCCGAACGCCGACGGCCAGACCCCGCTGAACATCCTGATGATCGGCTCGGACAGCCGGAACACCGCGAAGGACCTCGCACTCGGCGGCTCCAAGAACGACGTGGGCCGCCCCCCGCTCGCCGACGTGCAGATGCTGGTGCACGTCTCGGCCGACCGCAGCAACATGTCCGTGATCAGCCTCCCGCGCGACACGATGATCCCGATCCCCAGGTGCACCGACCCCGACACCGGCAAGAAGTACGAGCCGCTCTCCCTGTCGATGGCCAACGAGTCCCTGGGCCGGGGCGGACCGGGCTGCACGGTCTCCACCTGGGAGAAGCTCACCAAAATCCACATCGACCACTTCATGATGGTCGACTTCTCCGGGGTCGTGGACATGGCCGACGCCATCGGCGGCGTCCCGGTCTGCGTCAAGCAGAACGTGTGGTCGCACACCGCGGAGGGGCACGGCTCGGGCCTGAAGCTGAAGGCGGGCACCACCCCGGTCAAGGGCAAGCAGGCCCTGCAGTGGCTGCGTACCCGTTACGGCTTCGAGGACGGCACCGACATCGGCCGCACCCATGCCCAGCACATGTACATGACCTCGATGGTCCGCCAGCTGCGCAAGGACGCGAAGCTGACCAACCCCGACGAGATGCGCAAGCTGGCGGAGGCCGCGACGAGCGCACTGACCGTGGACGAGGGCCTCGGCACGATCAAGAAGCTGTACGACCTCTCCGGGCAGCTCAAGCGGGTCCCCCCCAAGCGGATCACGATGACGACGCTGCCCGTTGTGGAGTGGTCGCAGGACCGCGACCGGCGGGTGCCGAAGCCCGGGGACGCCGACGACCTCATCTCCATGGTCCGCGACGACACCCCGCTGGACGGCCGCGGCGCCAAGCAGAAGAGCGGCCAGGAGAGCGACGCGAAGACCGAACCGACGTCCAAGGACCCGGCGGCCCCGGCCGGGGAGCTGGCCGTCCAGGTCCGCAACGGCACCGGCGCCGACGGCCAGGCCCCCGCGTTCCAGCGGGCGAGCGCGGTCCAGCAGGTCCTGCTGCAGAAGGGCTTCAACCGGGCGCTGGTGGACACCACGCCCGCGTCCGAGACCAAGACGTCGATCCTCTACCCCAGCGCCGACCTGGAGGGCGACGCCCAGTCCCTGGCCAAGGCGCTCGGGGTGCCGCTGGGCCAGGTACGCCAGTCGACGGACGTCTCGGGGGTCACGCTCGTCGTGGGCTCCGACTGGCGCACCGGCACCGCCTACCAGGCCCCCAAGAAGCCGACGAAGGCCCCCGACTCGGCGTCCGTCCTGGCCGGCGACAAGACGGACGCCTGCATGGACGTCCAGAAGGGCTTCACCTGGTGAGCCGTACTTCTCCTGACTTCTCCTGGTGAGCCGGTGAGTCGCGCCCCTACCCTGACCGCGTGACCTCTGCAGCCGCACGTACCGCGCTGGACCTCACCGCCGCCCTCCCGGTCCCGGACCTGGAGGACTTCTACCGCGATCTGCACCGCCACCCCGAACTGTCCCTGCGCGAGCACCGCACCGCCGCGAGGCTCGCCGGGCGCCTCAAGGACGCCGGGTTCGAGACCGCCGAGGGCGTCGGCGGCACCGGGGTGGTGGGGCGGCTGCGCAACGGGGACGGGCCGACCGTGCTGCTGCGCGCCGACATGGACGCGCTGCCGGTCAGGGAGGAGACCGGGCTGCCGTACGCCTCCGGCGCGGACGGGGTGATGCACGCCTGCGGGCACGATCTGCACGTCACCTGGCTGGCGGGGGCCGCGCGGGCACTGGCCGAGGGGCGGGAGACCTGGGCCGGCACCCTGCTGGTCGTGGGCCAGCCCGCCGAGGAGACCGGGCAGGGGGCGGCCCGGATGGTCGCCGACGGTCTGTACGAGCGCTTCGGCCGCCCCGACGCGCTGCTCGGCCAGCACGCGGCCCCCGGCCCGGCGGGCCTGTACCCGCACGCGCCCGGCCTGATCATGTCGGCGGCGACGGATGTGGACATCGTGGTGCACGGGCGGGGCGGGCACGGTTCCCGGCCGGAGTCGACCGTGGACCCGGTGGTGACCGCCGCCTACCTGGTCACGCGGCTGCAGACGATCGTCTCCCGGGAGCTGGCCGCGAACGAGTCCGCCGTGCTCACCGTGGGCCGGATCGAGGCGGGCACCCGGCACAACATCATCCCGTCCGAGGCGCGCATCGCACTGAACCTGCGCACGCAGTCGGAGGAGGTGCGGCAGCGCATGCTGGCCGCGATCGGGCGCGTCGCGCAGGGCGAGTGCCTGGCCGCGGGCTGCCCGCGCGAGCCCGAGGTGACGATCGGCAACACGTTCCCGGTGACCGTCAACGACGCGGGCACCGACGCCACGGTGGCCGCCGTGCACGGCGAGGTCTTCGGCGCGGGCACGGTGTTCGACCCGGGCCCGGCGATGGGCAGCGAGGACTTCCCGCAGCTCGCGCTGGACGGCGCCATCCCGTACTCGTACTGGTTCGTGACGACCACCCCTGCGGAGGTGTGGGAACAGGCCCCCGGCGCCGGCTTCCCGGAGAAGTTCGCGGCCGTACCGAGCAACCACAGCCCGCACTTCGCCCCCGACCTGTCCACGGTCGCCCCCGGCGTCCGCACGCTGGTCTCCGGAGCACTGGCGCTGCTGGCCCCGGCCTGACCCGGGGGCTTCAGGGAGCGGCCTGGAGTTCGCGCAGCTGCTGCCGTACGTTCTCCAGCGCTCCGTTTTGCCGGCCAGGCACGCGTAGGCGCAACTCCGCCAGGGCCGCGCCCAGTTCACGGGCACGGACAGGGTCGTCGATCCGCCCCCACTGGTGGTGGGCCCGGTCCACGGCCGCCTCCACGGCGGGCGCGTCCACCGCCTGGCCCGCCGCCAGCCGGACCCCGGCGACTCCGAGCCAGACCCGGCAGCTGCGTACGGCGTCCCCGGCGAACATCGCGAGGTCCGCCCGGACTTCGGCCCAGTGCAGGGCCTCCTCGGAGGCGGGGCCATGGGAACGGACGGCAGCAGCTTCGTGCTCGGCGGCCAGGGCGTCGGCCTCGGAGTGCCGGCCGGCCTGGACCGCGGCACTGATGGCGGCATGGGGGTCGGCGACCGACCCGGGCGGCGGGGGGAACGGGGGTCTGGGGGCGGGGCCCCCGGTGATGGCCCCGGGGATGGCCCCAGGGACGGCCCCAGGGACGGTCAGCAGCAGATCACGACCCGCACTCGATTCCGCGATCCGCGCCAGCGCCTGCTCGTGCAGCTGCGCGAGAGACGGCCGGTGCCCGCTGCGCAGCAGGGTCGCCACCGCCTTCATGTACGCCGGCTCCCCGAGCCCCTTCCGCCCCGCCACCGGAGGCGCCACACGGCCGTACACCGCCGCGTTGCGGCCGGAGTCGAGCGGGCGCTCGGCCAGGTACTGCCAGGTCTCCGCGTCCGCGTGCAGGTCGACGATCAGCGCGGTGTCCGCGGCGGAACGCAGCCGCAGTTCCTCCCGGATCCAGTGCCAGGGCAGCGCGGTGTAGCGGACGGTCGCCGGGGTCGTGCGGGCCAGCGCGAGATGCGGCAGCCGCTGACGGCGGTCCAGTTGCAGCTGGCCCGCGATGTACACGGTGAGCGGCCCGGGGGCCGCCGCCGCGGCGCGCAGCCGGGTCAGGACGGCCTGCGGCTCCAGCGGGTCGGCGAGTTCGACCACGTTCGCGGTGTCGGTGCCGGCCAGCACGGCGGGGGCGACGGCGGCCAGGACCGGCAGCACACCGGCCGCGTCCACCAGGCGTCCCCGGCCCAGCGGCGAGGCCGCGAGCAGCAGCACGGTTCCAGGCATCGTCCCTCCCCCAGTCAATCTCCACTCAGCACCGTAGCCGCTGCTGCTGCAAACTGGCGCCTCAGGACTGCAAACGTCCCCCTTCGGACCCTTCGCCCACCCCGCCGCGTGCCCGGCGGACCGCGAAGACCGTGGTGTCGTCCTCCAGCCGCCCCCCGCTGTGCCGCAGCACGCCGTCGCGCACCCGCCGTACCAGCCGCCGGGGTTCGGCCCGCCGCGGGTCGGCGCGGATCGCGCGGGCCACCTCCCGGGCCAACGGGTAGAACTCGCCGGGCTCGTTGCGCGCCTCGGTCACCCCGTCGGTGACCAGGAGCAGGGTCTCCTCGGCGGCCAGCGGCACCCGGTGCACGGGCGGCAGCCCGCCCACCAGTTCGCAGAGGCCGAGCGGCAGCCCGCCGCTGGCGGGCAGCACACGGACGCCGTACGGCCCGACCGCGAGCGGCGGTTCGTGCCCGAAGTTGACAACTTCGACGACCGACTCGGCACCTTCGCCCTCCCGGCGCTGGGGAAAGCAGATCAGGACGGCCGTGGCGAACCGGTCCCCGTCGTCGCGCCCGAGCGCAGCGCTGCGCAACCGGTGCCGCAGCATGCGCACTTCGAGCCGCTCGGCGACGGTCGCCAGGTCCGCCTCGTGGTAGCCGGCCTCCCGGAAGGTGCCGAGCAGCGCGGCGGCCGTCTCCACCGCGCCGAGCCCCTTGCCCTGCACGTCACCGATGAGCACGCGGGTGCCGTGCGGGCTGGGCTGGATGTCGTAGAAGTCGCCGCCGACCCGGGCTTCGGTGTCGGCGGAGAGATAGACGGCCGCGTGCTCCAGGCCCGCCCACACCGGCGGCAGCAGGCGCAGCACCGTACGGCGGGTGGTCTCGACGATGTCCCGCATGTGCAGCATCCGCTGCTGGTCGCGGATCCGGACCGCGCAGGCGAGGGTGGCGAGGACGCCACCGAGGACGACCAGGAGGAAGTCGGGCAGCCCGGCCCGGTACCGGTCGGGCGAGACGGTGTCCACCACGAAGTAGGCCACCGTCGCCAGCACCGCGTACGCGGCGGTCGTCCACACCCCGCAGATCGCGGCGGCCGTGCCGGGCACGAGGACGGCCCAGGAGATGAACCGGAACTGCTCGCTGGTGAAGAGGTCGAGCAGCGTGACCCCGGCGAGCAGCAGCAGTGGCGCCCAGGCGACACCGCGGCCCCTCACGCGCGGCAGCCGGCGCTGCGGCAGGACCTCGTCGTCGGGCGCGCCAACCAGGCCCTCCATGTCCTCAGCCAAGCACGGGACGGTACCGCCCGCATCCGGGCTCCCCTCCTGGCCGAGTTGCCGGGCCGTGCACCCAGGTGTGCCCTGGAAGGCGGGGGCGAGGAGAGAGGAGTGCTCTCATGGCTCAAGCGGCACCCGCACCCGGCGGGACAACGGCACCCGCGCCCGGCGGTGCCCGATTGCCGGACATCTTCGACGAGCGCACCCACGCGATCGCCCGGGTGACCGTGCCGGTCGCACTGGGACTGGTCTACGGCTACTGGGTGGCGGCCAACCACCGTGCCGGCGGCCCCATCACCGGCGGGAACCTGCTGCTCGGGTTCATCAGCGCACTCGTGTTCGCGGTGGTGTGCATGGGCCTGCTGTTCGTGGCCCCGCGGCTGAAGCGGGAGGTGCACGCGCTGGCGTGGACGGCGTTCGTCGGCTGCGCGTTCGGGTTCATGTACAACATGGGCGGCGGCTCGGTCCTCAGGTCCGCGGGCATGGCACTGGCGGTCTCCGCGGTCACCGCCGCGGTGTTCTTCTACTGGTACTACACGCACGAGGACGCCGAAGGGCACCGCGTCCGCTGAGGCGTACGCAGCGGAGCGGCGGACGACGGCGTGCGCGTGGGCCCCGGCCGGGGAAGGCCGGGGCCCACGCACTCCCCTGTGTTTCCCTCCTCACCAGCCGCCGAGCCCACCCCCGACACTCGGCGACGTCCACCAACACCAGGAAACACCCGTTCGGGTGAACCCTCCACCGGAGCGCCGCCCGATTGCAGTCGTACCGCTCGCGCGGCGGCCTGCGGCGCACTTGCCTGGAAGGGTGCCCCCACGCCTCAGGAGCGCTCTGTCGGCCGTGCTGCTCGCCCTGTCCTGCCTCCTCGCCCCGCTCGGCGTGCTGGCGGCCTGGGCGTCGTACGGGCTCACCGACACGGGCCGCTACGTCACCGCGATGGCGCCCCTCGCCGCCGACCCGGACGTGCGGGAAGCCGTCGCGGACGCGCTCGGTGACGGCATCCTGCGTGAGGTGGACCTGCACCTGGACGTGCGCCCGCTGCGCGGCTCCGTCCGCCCGTTCGTGCGCGACGCGGTGCGCTCCTTCACCCAGACCCGCGCCTTCCGGCTGGCCTGGGACACCGGGAACCGGGTCACGCACGACGCCGTGCTGCGCGCCCTGCGCGAGGACCGCGCGGACGGCGACGACGGCGACCGGCCCGTCACCGTCGACCTCGCCCCCGTCACCGCGCAGGTCAAGAGCCAGCTCACCCACGACCATGTGCCGCTCGCCGCACGGATCCCGGTGGAGCACACCGCGGTCGCCGTGCTCTCGGCGGACCGGCTGGTCCCGCTCCGAAAGGGGTTCCACGTGCTCGAAGTCGCCGGTTTCTGGCTGCCGGTGGCCGCCGTGGCGTTCGCCGTCGCCGGCATCGCGCTCGCCGTCCACCGCCGCCGCGCCGTCGCGGCGACCGCGCTGGGCACGGCCCTGGGCGGCGCCCTGCTCGGCCTCGGCCTCGCCGCCGGACGCGCCCTGACCCTCTCCGGCCTGCCCGCCGACGTGTCCCACCCGGCCGCGGGCGCCGTCTACGACGCTCTCACCGACACCCTGCGCACGGTCTCCTGGCTCCTGCTCGCCCTCGGCCTCACGGTGGCCCTGACGGCCTGGCTCACCCGGTACCTGCGGTACCTCCGGCCGGACCGCCCCGCGCGACGCGGGCCAGAGTCCGCAGCGCCCGAACCAGCTCCGGCTCAGGCGCCGACCCGAGCCCGAGTCTGACCGCGTCCGGGGTCCGGCTGGGGTCGACCGAGAAGGCCGTACCCGGCGTGACCGCGATCCCGTGCGCCCGCGCGGCGGCCGTGAAGGTGTCCGCCCGCCACGGCGCGGGCAGCTCCCACCAGGCGAAGTAACCGCCCGGATCGGACCGTACGGCGAACCCGGCCAGCTCCCGGGCGGCCAGCCGCTGCCGCCGCTCCGCCTGCCGCCGCTTGGCGGCCGTCAGCCGGTGCACGGTGCCGTCCCCGATCCACCGCACGGCGGCCTCCAGCGCGAACGAGCCCGCGCTCCACCCACCGGAACGGATGGCCCGCTCCACCGCCTCGACCCGCCCGGCCGGTACGACGACGAACCCGACCGTGAGCCCCGGCGCGACCCTCTTCGACAACCCGTCCACGGCATGCCCGAGTTCGGGGACGAGAGAGCTGAACGACGGCTCATCGCCGGGCCGCAGGAAGGACCAGATCCGGTCTTCCACGACCGGTATCTCCAATCGGCGTACGACCTCGGCCAGTTGAGCGCGCCGCTCGGGACCGATGGTGAGGGAGGTCGGATTGTGCAGGGTCGGCTGGAGGTAGAGGGCGGACAGGGGAGCGCTGCGGTGGGCGGCAACGACGGACTCGGGCAGCGGCCCCTCGGCGTCCGTGACGAGCGGGACCAGGACACGGCCGAGCCGGGCCGCGATCTCCTTGACCAGCGGATACGTCAGCGGTTCGACACCGACCCGGCCGCCCGGCCGGACCAGCGAGGCGAGCGTGGCGGCGATGGCCTGGCGGGTGTTGCCGGTGAAGAGGACGGAAGCCGGGTCGGTCCGCGGCCCTCCGAGCCTTCCGCCGTCGAGCAGCCCGGCGACCGCCTCCCGGGCCGCTCCGGTGCCGATGGCCGCGGCCGGGCGCAGCGCCGACCCGAGCGCGTCCGGCCGCAGCAGCGGAGCGAGAGCCGGGGCCAGCAGCTCCGACTGGCCGGGCGCGGACGGGTAGTTCAGCTCCAGGTTCACGGGGGCGACACCGGCCGCCTCGGTCAGCGCGCGCCCCGGCTGCCCGTCCGGCTCGGTGGCCCGCACGAACGTGCCGCGCCCGACCTCGCCCACCACCAGCCCCCGGCGCACGAGTTCGGCGTACACCCGCCCCGCCGTCGAGGGCGCGATCCCGCGCCGCCGGGCGAACACCCGCTGCGGCGGCAGCCGTTGTCCCGGCCGCAGCCGTCCGCCGTTGATGTCGTCCGCTATCCGGTCGGCGATACGCCGGTAGTCCCCCACAAGTCCCCCTTTTCCAAGGCGCGTCGGATTGCACCGAGGGCAAAGATTTTATTGCCCCGAGCGAGGACGGCACCCTAGGGTCGATCACATGCCCCCGTTCCTCACATACACTCACAAATCCCCCGCAACCCCTGCCACTCCCGCCCGGACCCCTCTGGTCCTGATCCACGGCCACCCCTTCGACCGCACGATGTGGGACCCGCAGCTGGCGGAGTTCTCCACCACCCGCCGGGTGATCGCCCCCGACCTGCGCGGCTACGGCGCCTCTCCCGTGACCCCCGGCACGGTCCCGCTCTCCCGCCACGCCGAGGACATCGAGGAACTGCTGGACACCCTCGGCGTGGACACGTTCGCCCTCGCCGGCCTATCCATGGGCGGCCAGATCGTCATGGAGTGCTACGACCGCTTCGGCGACCGCGTCCGGGGCCTGGTCCTCGCGGACACCTTCCCCGCCCCGGAGACTCCCGAGGGCAGGCTCGGCCGGCGCGCCATGGCCGACCGGCTGTCGGCGGAGGGCATGCGCGGCTACGCCGACGAGGTCCTGGAGAAGATGGTCGCCCCCTACGCCGACCCGGCCGTCAAGGCCCACGTCCACCGCATGATGACGGCCACCGCCCCCGAGGGTGCCGCGGCGTCCCTGCGCGGCCGGGCAGAACGCCCCGACTACCGCGACCTGTTGACGAGGGTGACGGTCCCCGCGCTGGTCGTGGTGGGCGCCGACGACACGTACACCCCGGTCACGGACGCCGAGGCGATGCACGCGGCCCTGCCGGACTCCGAGCTGCGCGTCATCGCCGGCGCGGCCCACATGCCGAATCTGGAGCGCCCGGAGGAGTTCAACGGGGCACTGGGGAAGTTCCTGGCGAGGGTGGACGCCCGCTCGTAGACCAACCCAAACCGCCTTCACCAGCCATAATGGCCACATGCCCCGCGAGTTCCCCATCGGCCTGACCCCTCCCGACTGGCTGGTCCGGAACCTCCAATCGCAGCAGGCGCCGGTCAACTGGCCGGCGGTGGCCCGGGCGGCCGTGGCCATGGCCCTCCCCCTGGCCATCGGACTCGCGGCGGGACGCCCCGGTTACGGCGCGCTCGCCTCCATGGGCGCCCTGTCCGGCGTCATCGGCGACACCGCCGACGCCTACCGCATGCGCATCCTCAACATCGCCGTCCCGCAGCTCTTCGGCGCGGTGGGCGTGACCCTGGGCTCCCTGGTCTTCGGCCACGGCTGGTACGCGGTGGTGGCGGTCACCGGAGTGGCCCTCGCCTCCGGGATGATCTCGACGATCGGCGCGGTCGCCTCGGTCTCCGGGCTGCTGCTCCTGCTCAACTGCGTGATCGGCGCGGGCCTTCCGCTGCCCGGCCCCTGGTGGCTCGCCCCGGCCCTGATGACCGGCGGCGGCCTCCTCGTCCTGCTGCTGGCCCTGCTGGCCTGGCCGCTGCGCTCGGGCGTCCCCGAACGCGCGGCGGTGGCGGACACGTACCGCGCGGTGGCAGCCCTCCTGGCGGCCTCAGGCACCGGGGAGACCGGGGATTACGACGAGGCCCGCCGGGCCGTCACCCAGTCCCTGAACCAGTCGTACGACCTGATCCTCGCCCGGCGCGCCCGCCACCACGGCCGCAGCCCCGACCTGACCCGCCTGCTGGCCGAGTTGAACGCGATCACCCCGGTGCTGGAAGCGGCCCCGGCGGCACACCTGTACGGCCGCCCGCTTACTGCGGAGATCCCCGAGGCGGTCCGCCGCCTGGCCCAGGCCATCGAGACGGGCGACAAGGCCCCGGCACCCCTCCCGCCCCTCCCCGTGCCCACGACGGAGACGGCCAGGGCCGTGGACCACGCGCTGCGGCACGCGGCCAAGGTCGTCGCCGTGCCCGACGTGGACCCCCGGGGCATCGACGACCGCCTGGGCCGCCCCGCCACGTTGAGCATCCGTACGGCCCGGGCCGCCCGCAACGTCATGCTCTCGGCCAGCTCCTGGCGCTACGGCCTGCGCCTGGCCCTGTGCATCGGCCTCGCGCAGGCCCTGGTGTCCCTGATCCCGGTACCGCGCTCGTACTGGGTCGCCCTGACCATCACCTTCGTCCTCAAGCCCGACTTCGGCTCGGTCTTCTCCCGGGCCCTGCTGCGCGCGCTCGGCACGGTGGCGGGACTGGTGATCGCGGCGGCGGTGCTGGCGGAGGTGCCGCGCGGCTGGGCGGACGTACCGGCGCTGCTGCTCCTGGCCCCGCTGATCCCGGCCCTGACCCCGCGAGGCTACGGCTACCAGACCGCCGCCATCACCCCGGCGATCCTCGTCCTCTCCGATGTCCTGAACCACAAGGGCACGGCCCTGCTGCTCCCCCGCCTGCTCGACTCCCTGATCGGCTGCGCGATCGCCCTGGTCGTCGGCTACCTGCTCTGGCCGGAGAGCTGGCACAGCCGGGTGGGCGACCGTCTGGCGGACGCGGTGGCGAACACGGCGCGCTACGTGGAAGCCGCATTCGCGGAGCCGGCCGGGGACGCCGGACCGGACGCGACGGCGGCACGGGCGCGCATGCGCCGCCGCCTCTACCGCGACCTGTCGGTCATCCGCACGGAGTTCCAGCGGGCCCTGACCGAACCGCCGCCGATGGGCCGCCGGGCGACGGCCTGGTGGCCGCTGGTGGTCGCGGTGGAACGCATCGTGGACGCGACGACGGCGGCCCGCGTCCGCGTCATCCACGGCGCCCCGCCCCCGTCACCGTCCGAAATCGCCCAGGTGGCCCTGCAATTGAGGGAGTTGTCGGAGGGCGTCCGCCAGGCCGACACCCTGATCGCGGTCCGCACGGACCTGACGGGGCCGTCGGGCAGCGTGCTGGAACCCTTGCGCCAGGAAGTGGCTGCGGCCAGGGCTATCGCGTCACCGCACTGAGAACGTCATCTGGGGCCGCTAACCTTACGTGTCCGTCCTGGCCAGGGATTGGCGGGCATCACCTCATGCGAAGGGTTGCGCACATGGGCATTCTCACTCTCCTGCGGAACACATTCGGCCGCTCCCGCAAAACACGAGCCGAAGCAGAGGGTGCGGACCGCGTCCCCGCGCAATCCCTCCCCGAGCCCACCGAAGCCCCCTCCTCCGAGCCCGCCGCGAACACCGAGGACCATGACCTCGTAACAGCGGCCTTCGACAACATCAGAGTCCCCCGCCCGGCGTCTCCGACGGATCCGGTGCAGGTGGAGACGCTGACGGAGGAGGAGACGCCGGTGCACACGGATGTGCCGGCGAATGCCGAGGAGCCGGTGCAGGCAGAGGCCGAGGAGCCCGAGGCTGCCGAGCCCCTCGCCGAGGAGCCCGTGGCTGCGGAAGCTGCGGCTGAGGAGCCGGTGGCCGCGGAGCCGGAAGCAGTCGAGCCCGTGGCGGCCGAGCCGGAGCCTGCGGAACTCGTGGCCGAGGAGCCGCAGGCCGTAGAGCCGCAGGCCGAGGAGCCCGAGGCTGCTGAACCCCTGGCCGAGGAGCCCGTGGCTGCGGAAGCTGCGGCTGAGGAGCCGGTGGCCGCGGAGCCGGAAGCAGTCGAGCCCGTGGCGGCCGAGCCGGAGCCTGC
>NZ_JBSFVU010000003.1:0-367092 GCF_053592475.1 Streptomyces sp. NPDC002671 | reverse complement strand
GGAACTCGTGGCCGAGGAGCCGCAGGCCGTAGAGCCGCAGGCCGAGGAGCCCGAGGCTGCTGAACCCCTGGCCGAGGAGCCGATGGCCATCGAGCCGGAAGCAGTCGAGCCCGTGGCCGTCGAGCCGAAGCCTGCGGAACTCGCGGCTGAGGAGCCGCAGGCCGTAGAGCCAGAAGCCGAGAAGCCGGAGGCTGCCGAGCTCCTGGCCGAGGAGCCCGAGGCTGCCGAGCCGGAGGCTGCGGAGCTGAAGGCCGAGGAGCCCGTGGCGGTCGAAGCGGAGCCTGCGGAACTCGTGACCGAGGAGCCGGAGACCGAGGAGCCCGAGGCTGCTGAACCCCTGGCTGCAGAGCCGATGGCCATCGAGCCGGAAGCAGTCGAGCCCGTGGCTGAGGAGCCGCAGGCCGTAGAGCCGCAGGCCGTAGAGCCGCAGGCCGTAGAGCCGCAGGCCGAGAAGCCGGAGGCTGCGGAGCCCTTGGCTGCGGAGCTGGAGGCCGAGGAGCTGGAGGCCGAGGAGCCCGAAGCTTCTGAGCCCCTGGCTGCAGAGCCGATGGCCATCGAGCCGGAAGCAGTCGAGCCCGTGGCTGAGGAGCCGCAGGCCGTAGAGCCGCAGGCCGAGAAGCCGGAGGCTGCGGAGCCCTTGGCTGCGGAGCTGGAGGCCGAGGAGCCCGAAGCTTCTGAGCCCCTGGCTGCAGAGCCGATGGCCATCGAGCCGGAAGCAGTCGAGTCCATGGCCGTCGAGCCGGAGGCCGACGCTGCGGAGCTGGAGGCTGCGGAGCCCCTCGCTGGGGAGCCCGTGGCTGAGGAGCCGGAGCCCGTCGAGCCGGAGGCCGAGGAGCCCGAAGCTTCTGAACCCCTGGCTGCAGAACCGATGGCCATCGAGCCGGAGGCTGTCGCGGAGGCCGAGGAGTCGCACGCAGCCGCAGACGCCGACGGCGAGGACGCCCCGCAGGGGCTGCCCGCAGTCGACGACGAATCCGGCACGGGTGGTGCGGGTGGGAACGAGATCGCCACCCCCGCCACCCCCCTCACCCACGTACGCGACAACGCCCCCACCCTGGTCACCGCCTACAAGGCCGCCCAGACCACCCTCGAAGAAGCCGGCCTCACCGGCACCCGGGCGAAGCTCTACCTCGTGCTGGACCGCTCCGCGAGCATGCGCCCGTACTACAAGGACGGCTCCGCCCAGGCCCTCGCCGACCAGGCCCTCGCCCTCGCCGCGCACCTGGACCCCGAGGCCACGGTCCACACCGTCTTCTTCTCCACGGAGGTCGACGGCACCACCGACCTCACCCTCGCCCCCGGCCACGAGACCAAGATCGACGACGTCCACGCCGGCCTCGGCCGCATGGGCCGTACCAGCTACCACGCCGCCGTGGAGGCCGTACTCGCCCACCACGAGAAGACGACGGACGACCCCGCCACCCCCGTCCTCGTCGTCTTCCAGACGGACGGCGCCCCGGACGCCAAGACCCCCGCCACCCAGTCCCTCACCGAGGCCGCGAAGAACCACCCCTCCGCGTTCTTCTCCTTCGTCGCCTTCGGCGAGCACGACAACAAGGCCTTCGACTACCTCCGCAAGCTGAAGACCGGCAACACGTCCTTCTTCCACGCGGGCCCGACCCCCCGCGAGCTGACGGACACCGAGCTTTACCAGGGCGTACTCGCGGCCTGGCGTCCGTAACCGACCGTAGCCACCCGTCTCATCCCCCGGCCGCCCCTTCCCACCCAGCAAAACGGGAAGCGGGCGGCCCACCCCTGTCAGCTACGATTTCAAGGTTCGAAACCGCAGAAAACGCAGCGACCTGGGAGCAGCCACGATGGCTCGACACCTCATCACCAGCGCCCTTCCGTACATCAACGGGATCAAGCACCTGGGCAACATGGTGGGGTCCATGCTCCCGGCGGACGTGTACTCCCGGTACCTGCGCCAGCGCGGCCACGACGTCCTGTACATCTGCGCCACGGACGAGCACGGCACCCCCGCCGAGCTGGCCGCGAAGGAGGCCGGGCTCTCGGTCGCCGAGTTCTGCGCCCAGGCGCACGACGCGCAGAAGGCGGTCTACGACGGCTTCGCGCTGGCGTTCGACTACTTCGGCCGCAGCTCCTCCCCGGAGAACCGCGAGATCACCCAGCACTTCGCCCGGAAGCTGAACGAGAACGGCTTCATCGAGGAGCGGGCGATCCGCCAGGTCTACTCGCCCGTCGACGGCCGCTTCCTCCCGGACCGCTACGTCGAGGGCACCTGCCCGCACTGCGGCTACGACAAGGCCCGCGGCGACCAGTGCGAGAACTGCACCCGCGTCCTGGACCCGACCGACCTGATCAACCCGCGCTCGGCGATCTCCGGCTCCACGGACCTGGAGATCCGCGAGACCAAGCACCTGTTCCTCCTCCAGTCGAAGCTGGAGAACGAGGTCCGCGAGTGGGTCGCCAAGCACGACAAGGACTGGCCGCAGCTGGCCTCCTCCATCGCCCACAAGTGGCTGACCGAGGGCCTGCACGACCGCGCGATCACCCGTGACCTGGACTGGGGCGTCCCGGTCCCGGCCGACACCTGGCCGGAGCTGGCCGCCGAGGGCAAGGTCTTCTACGTCTGGTTCGACGCCCCGATCGAGTACATCGGCGCGACCAACGAGTGGGCGGACCAGGACCCGGAGAACCGTGACTGGAAGTCCTGGTGGTACGACGTCGACACGGACGTCCGCTACACGGAGTTCATGGCCAAGGACAACGTCCCGTTCCACACGGTGATGTTCCCGGCCACCGAGCTGGGCGTGCGCGAGCCGTGGAAGAAGGTCGACTACGTCAAGGCCTTCAACTGGCTGACGTACTACGGCGGCAAGTTCTCCACCTCGCAGAAGCGGGGCGTCTTCACCGACCAGGCCCTGGAGATCCTCCCGGCGGACTACTGGCGCTACTTCCTGATCGCCAACGCGCCCGAGTCGGACGACTCCTCCTTCACCTGGGAGCACTTCACGGCCACGGTCAACAAGGACCTCGCCGACACCCTCGGCAACTTCGTGAACCGTGTCCTGTCCTTCTCCCGCAAGCGCTTCGGCGACGACGTGCCGGCCGGCGGCGAGCCGGGCGAGGCGGAGGCCCGCCTCGGCGAGGAGATCGCCTCGCTCCTCGCGGAGTACGAGTCGCACATGGAGTCCCTCCAGTTCCGCAAGGCCGCCGCCGCGCTGCGCGCCCTGTGGTCGGCCGGCAACTCCTACCTGGAGGAGAAGGCCCCCTGGCTGGAGATCAAGACGAACAAGGACGGCGCGGCCCTCACCCTGCGCACGGCGATGAACCTGATCCACCTGTACGCGGTGGTCTCCGAGCCGTTCATCCCGGCGACGGCGCAGACGATGCGCCAGGCGTTCTCCCTCGCCGACGACACCGCCGCCTGGGTCACCGCCGACGAGGCGAAGGCCCTGACCGCCGTCCCGGCCGGCACCCCCTTCACTGTGCCCCCGGTCCTGTTCGCCAAGCTCACGGACGAGGACCTGGAGACGTACAAGGAGCGCTTCGGCGGCCAGGAGGGCTGACCCTGGCCATCCCTGCACCACCGTGGCCGGTGAAAGCTGGGGGGCGAGCGAGATGACCACGCAGTCGGCGAACCCGGAGCCCGACGGGGTCTCCGACTGACGCCCTCGGCTTGCCCATACCAGCGACGGTATATAACGTCGCTGGTATGAAAGGTTCGCGGTACACCATCGAACTCGAACCCGAGGTCGAAACATGGCTGGACGCCCTACCCCCGCACGACCACGGCCGGGTGATGTTCTACGCCGACCTCCTCGCTGACTTCGACGGCATACTCGACGAGCCCTACAGCCGTCACCTCGGCGGAAAGGTGCGAGAGCTTCGGTTCCACCTCGGACAGCGGCAGCACCGCATCACCTACTGGCTCGCACCGGACCGGCGCATCGTGTTTCTCACCGTCTTCACCAAGACGCAACGACAGGAGACCGCCGAGGTGCAGCGTGCTCTGGTCGCCCAGAAGGAGTGCGAATCCGAGCACCCTCCCGCCCATACTGTCTACGACCGTTTCCCGGAGGACACTCCATGAGCCACACCCGCTGGGAGATCACCGATACCGATCGGGCGCGCGAGGGATACCAGGAAGCCCGCCGCGCCTACCTGTTCGGCAAGGCCATCCGTGACCGCCGCACCGCCCTGGGCCTGACCCAGACCCAGCTCGGCGAACGGGCAGGCATGACCCAGGCCGCCATCTCACGTCTGGAGCACGGCGGTTCCACCCCCACCATCCCCCTCCTCGAACGCCTGGCCGCCGCTCTCGACTCCACCCTGCATTTGGACATCACGCCCAACAGCGACCTCTCGGTGGTCTTCACCTCCCAGGCCGCCTGACAGCAACGCGTCCCGCGCCCGACGTCAACCAGGCGCGGGGCGAGCAGCGTGGGGTCAGCTTCCTGACGCGTAGGTCACGAAGTCCGCCCACGCGTCGCGCGTGAGCGCAAGCTGGGGGCCTCCGACGCTCTTGGAGTCGCGGACATGCACGGTGCCGGGGGTAATGGCAAGCTCAACGCAGGAGTTGCCGTCGTTGCCGCCGCTGTAGCTGCTCTTGAACCACGCCAGCTCGGAAGCGTCCCCGGCAACGGTCTTGCGGATCATGTTTCTCCCAGCAGTTGCTCGATGAAGGCCAGCGACTCCCCTGGCGAGAGCGCCTGAGCCCGGATGGTGCCATACCGCAGCTCAAGAATGCGCAGGTGTTTGAGTTCGGAGATGGGTCGGCCGTTGAACGCGCCATCCGAGCGACCCACGGCCGTACCGTCCGGAAACTTCAGCAACTCGATCCGACCGTCCAGGCCGGAGTGGGTGTCGCAGTTCATCGGCATCGCCTGAAGCACGACGTTATGCAACCGGCCCACCTCCAGCAGACGTTCAAGCTGCTGACGCCAGACCAGTGTGCCCCCGATGGGACGCCGCAGGACCCCCTCTTCCAGGACGAAGCTGAGCGCTGGCGCGGGTGAGCGTTCGAAGACCGACTGCCTGGCTAGACGAGCGGCCACCATGCGTTCCACATCGTCCGGGGAGTACGGCGGCTGCGCTGCCCCGATCACGGATCGTGCATGCTCAGGCGTCTGCAACAGCCCAGGGATGATGTGGCACTCGTACAGAGCGATCTCGACCGCCCTGTCCTCCAGCTTCCCCAGTTCCCGAACCTTCTTCGGGTACCGGACCTTCTTCACGTCCTCCCAAGTCGCCGCGATGAGCCCGCCCGCGTCCAACACCTCGTCGGCCTTGTCCAAGTACTCCTGCCGAGGAATCCGCTTCCCGCCCTCGACCTTGTACACCAGGTCATCCCCGTATCCGACCGCCACCGCGAACTCGGTGGCCCGCATCCCCACTGCCTCCCGCCGCAACCTCAACTGCCGCCCGACAGTGGTAATGACGGCCAGACCCCATTCATCGTCCGGATCCACCTCCCACCCCGGTTCGTCCGCCTCGCCTTTGAGCTGCCGTGCCTCGTCGTCCACCGACATGCCGCACCCCTCCGTCGTACCACCGTGCCGCAACGCCTCTACCCATAGGCCCGGTTCCGACCGCCCGGACAACAGCCGACAAGCCCCGGACAGTCACCCTACGTATCAGCGCTGTCACTGTTCACGGTAAGCACGCACCGCCACGCTCAGTGATGTGAACAGCGAAAAGTCCACCCAACTCCTCTCTCCCGCAGACCACTTCAGCGTGCTGCTGTCCCCCACGCCACGCGGCGCCCGCCTCGCCCGGCGCCGCGCCACGGACTGGCTGCGCACCCGGGAGCTGCCCCACCGCGTCACCGAGGCCGCCGAACAGCTCGTCGCCGAACTCGCCACAAACGCCGCCACCCACGGGCGAATCCCCGGACGCGACTTCCGCCTCGCACTCCTGGACCGCCGCGCAACCCTCCGCATCGAGGTCACGGACACCCGCGGCGACGATCTCCCGCGCCGCCGCCGTCCACCCGCCCCCGACGCCGAGTCGGGACGCGGCCTCCTCCTCGTCGAGGCCCTCGCCGACCGCTGGGGCGTCAAGCTCGGTCCCGTACCCCGCAAGACCGTCTGGGCGGAACTCGACCTGCCACCGGGACCAGCGGAAACGGCACACTCACCGGAACCCGACCGCGTGTGCTCCGGTGCCGTCGGCGGTCTTTCCCAAGGAACACGAGAGGGAAAGAAACCGCACCAAGCCCCACCCCTCCCGCCCACGGCGCTCACTCACTCCCGCGAGTGAACATCACCAACTCAGCTGGATATGCCACCGGTTGTCTGCCCTACGCTCGGCGCAGCACGGCACAACAGCCCCAGACGCACGACGGCCCTCGCCGGGACGGCAATCCCACTGCGAGGGCCTGACCACCAAGGAAGCCGAGACCTTCCCGATGGACACGCAAAACACTAGCGTGCGCCCGCACGCCCAGTCCCGTAACAGCGGGAAAAACCACCCGCACCGGCGCACCCACGCGAACACGCACCCTGGCGGGGTCATCCACGACAACACCCGCCACACCACCCGCTTCACGGTGATCGGCAACCACCTCACCCAGCACCCGGACCTCTCCCTCCTCGCGATCGGTCTGGCCTGTCACATCCAGTCGTTGCCCGCCGGTGCCCGTGTCGACATCAAGTCCCTCGCCGCCCGCTTCCCCGAGGGTCCGACCCGTATCGCAGCCGCCCTGCGCGAGGTGGAAGCCCACGGCTACCTGCGCCGCACCCGCGAACGCACCGAGACCGGCCGGATCGTCACCCGCACCGTCTCCTGCAACCAGCCGGGCCGCCACCGCGACGCGTCCGAGGCGACACCTCCCCGGCCCCCGGCCCGGCGCGCGGCCTCCACCCCGCAGCAGAAGCCCGCACGCCGCGCCCTCCCCGATGTACCGAAGCCGGCGTACAGCTCCCCCGCCCTCCTCCAGACGGCCACCGAGGTCCTCGCCGGCCTCCGCCGAACGGACCCCCGCCTGCTTCTCTCCGCCACCGACGCCGAGCACCTCGCCCCCGGCGTCGCCGCCTGGCTGGAGCGTGACCTCACCCCCACCGCCGTACACCACGCTCTGACCAGCGACCTGCCACTGGAGCCCCTGCGCCGCCCAGCTGCCTTCCTGGCCCACCGCCTCAGCGCACAACTTCCACCCCTGCCGCCCTACCGCGCCCCCGAGCCGCCCCCGGTCGTCAGGCATCCCCTCCGGAACTGCGACACCTGCGACCACGCCTACCGCGGCCCAGACCCACGCAACTGCCAGGGGTGCGCGTCAGCGAAGCAGTCCTCCGGAACCGCCGCCGAAACCGAAGCCGCCCCAGCAGGATGACCCGTATCGCCCCGCCCTGACCGCTGTGGCGGCGTTCTCCGACACCCGACAGGACCTCACGTGCTGCCCACCTTCGCCGCCAACGGATTCCTCCCCCTGGGCCGGTACGACTCCTACGCGGACGCCCTTGCCGGCCTCCCGCTCATTCACCGGATGTGGCTCGGTGGCAGCTTCGTCAGTACGAAACCCGACCCCAGGAACATCGACGCGACTCTTCTGATCGACACCCGGGCCGAGCGTGCGGTACGCGGCAAACCCGGCTCCAAATGGCTGACCACCGCCTTCCAGAGCCGGGACAGAATGCGGGAGAAGTTCGGCGTCTCTCCCCTCCGCATCGGGTACCAGCCGAACAGAGCGCCGTCCCGGCGCGCGGATATCTGGAGGTGCGACTGTGAACGGCGACAGCTGGCGCGAGCGCAGGCGCGCGCTCCTGGGTGACGATCCGACCGCGGAGGACAAGGCAGCACGGCTTCTGGACGAACTGGGCACCGAAGACAGGGACGAAGAGGAGATCGAGGCCGAGCACCGGGCCAGCCGTCTCGCCGCGGCACGCGAATACGCGCCGGGGGCCCGGCTCGACGAGGAGCTCATGCTGCGCCTGACCGGTCCGGACACCGAAGCAGGTGCTCTCCGCTTCCAATGGGGGGACGCCCTCCTGCACCCAGTGGAGGCCGCGATCTCCGCTGCCGCGGGCACACCCGTTCTTCTGGAACTCACCGGCGTCTCGGCGGGCAGCACCGTGGTGCACGCCCGGCCTGTGGCCACCGGTGCCTCCCCGGAGCCGTACGCCATTGACGCCCCCGCCACCTCCGCGGCAAGCACTGGCATGCGCACACTCACCGAGTTGCTGACCGCACTGGAGTCGGAGAGCGATGTCCGCGAGCGCAGCTGACCGAACGAGGCAGGCACTACGTGGAACGGTTGCGGGAGACCCGGGACCGCGACCAGGAGATCACGATCTCCGGCCGTATCACCGAACTACGCGAAAGCGGCTGGGTGAAGGTCAAAACGGGGACCGCCAAGAACGCGTACGCCTACGACGTCCGTTTCGAAGAGCCGGAAGAGTTGCTGCGCATGCGCCCGGGCCTCGGGGACAACGTCCATTTCCGGGTCCGCTTCCGCCAACGGCTGGACTCGGTGGGCATCGCACGGTCCACCGAGTACACCTACCTCGGTCCGGCGGCCGAACAGACATCCCTCCCACTCGAACCGTAGACGCGCCCCGGACGTACGGCACCTCTCGTGACGAAGGCCCGGCCGGACACCCTGGCCGGGGCACTCCTGGGAGACATCATGAGCACACCGGCCGACCACGGACGCGAACTGGCCCCCCGCCCGGAGCAGACCCCCGACGCCCTCCGCGCGGCCCTCGCCGTCGTCGCCCCGGGCCGCCTGGGCGAGATGCAGGCCACGAAGGACGACGCCTTCGCCAAAGCCGTCGAGTGGCAGTCTCTGAGCCCTGTGCGAAGCTGGGTCCTCACCTGGGCCAGGGACATCGAGATTGCCCGGTGCTCCGATCTGTCCTCCCGTTTCGCTCAGGCGCAGAGCAGGCTGGAACACGCGGACCCTGCCACCGCTGGTGAAGCGCTGCGGGAGTTGAGCGCCGTCCTGGATGAAGCCATGAAGGCAGTACGCGGTTGAGCCTCCGGGGGCCTCGCGCCCTGCCCGGTCACAGCGGCCGGACCACGAACCTGCCCGCCGCGGCGGCCGGTACCGGCCTCCTCTAATGTCTGACCTCATGTCCACGCAAGAGCCACCCAGCCAAGAGCCCCCGAGCCTCCACCAGGCCACCATCGACGCCATCCACTCCTACGCGGGCCGCGCCACGCTCGCTTTCGAGCGGGCGAACCGACCTGGCCCGTACGGCACTCTTTTCTGGTTCAACGAGCTGCTGGAGTCGACGGAGGAGGCGGACACGGTCCGCCCGCTGCTGGTGACCGCCGTCGAGCAGACCCGCTACGACGTCGCCGAGGTGGCCATGCGGCCGGAGCTGTGCGACCCGGCGCCGAGCGCCGAGCGGCTGCTGCTCACGCAGTTCGCGCAGGGCTGGACCGAGTTGCCCGGGCTCGGCGTGGCCGTCCAGTCCGCGGCGTTCCTGCGCGCGTACGCCGCCGACAAGGGCTGGCAGTGGAACACGCACGAGATCACCGACGGCGCCGCGGCCCGGGCCGAGGACATCGCACGGATCACCACCAAGCCGGTCACGGCGTACGCCCTGGCCCACGACGTGGCGCCGCGTACCGGGGCCCGGGAGCAGGCGGTCGTGGTGGGCGCCCTGGCGCGCATGAAGGACGGCACGATCCGCTGGAGCACCGAACTCCCGGCGGGCTGTGTGGGCGCGCCGGTCTTCTACTCCACGCCCCATGAGGAGGACGGCCCCGACAGCTTCATGCTGGTCTGCGCGGGCGTCCTGCTGCCCGCCGACGACAAGGGCTTCGGCCACCACCCGGTAGCCACGTTCGACCGGATCCGCGAGGCCCTCGCGGCCCTCCCCGTCCTCGAACCGTCCACACCCGCCCGGCGCCGCTGGTGGCAGCGCAAGGGCTGAACGTTCCCTCGCCCTGAGTGAACAGCGGTGCGGGGTGCGCGGACGCCCCGCTCCCGTTCTGGCAGAGTACGGGTGCCGTGAACCTCCCCGATTCCCACCGGCGGCTCCTTGAGGACCTCGTCTCGGTCGGCAGCCCGTACGTGTTCGTGCTCGCCGGCGGTTACGCCCTCCAGGCGCACGGGCTGCTCCGGCGTCCGCACGCCAACCTCGACTTCGCCAGCGAGAGCACCGAACCCATGGAGCGGATGGCGCGTGCCGTCGGCGCGGCGCTGGAGGCGCGGGGCCGGCAGGTGCGGGCCACGGCCGTCACCGCGCTCACCGCGCAGCTGACGGTCACAGACCCGCCGACCGGCCGGCCGTGCGAACTGGCCCTGCACAAGGAGGCCTTCTGGCAGCCGCCGGAGCTGACCGAGTACGGCCCCGCCCTCTCGCTGGAGGACGCCGTCGGCACCAAGATCCGTGCGCTGTACGACCGGGGCGCGGCCGTGGACCTGATCGACGCGCAGGCCGCCGCCGCCCGCTTCTCCCTCCCCGACCTGGAAGAGCTGGGCCGCCGCCACGCCCACGACCCCTTCGACCTGCCCACGCTCCAGTCCCGCCTCACCGGCAGTGACTTCTACTCCGAGGCGGACTTCACGCGGTACGGCCTGGACGAGCCCGCGGTCACCGCCCTGCGCGCCTGGGCCCAGCACTGGTCCGACGACATCGCCGAGCGGTTGATGGAGGAGGGCGAGTTGCCGCCGGAGGAGTAAAGCCCCCCAGGCCCCGAGTAAAGAGCCGGAAAGGGACTGGTAAAGTCCGCTCACTTGTGCGAGGGCGGAGGCCCTCGCCGGGAGGGACTCTCACGTGGGCAGACACGCCCTGCGACGGGGCGGTCTGACCGCCGCCGTCTCCGCACTCACGGTCGCGGTCGCGACCCTCACCGTGGTCTCCGGGGGCGGTGAGCCCGCCCGCGCGGCCACCGCACAGTCCGCCGGCACCACGGAGCTCGTCCTGGACGACCCGAACTCGCCGAACCCTCGCACGGAGCGGGTGCTCGCGGCCGGCGAGACCGGCTTCCTGCACCGGCAGAGCGGCGTCGCCGGACTGCTCTGGACGAGCTACGAGGACGGCAGCACCGTCACCGTCAACACCCCGCCCGGCAACGCCGGCGCCGGTCAGCCGTACCAGCCGACCACCACCAGTTGCTGGGACAACAGCCTCTCGTGCCCCTCGGGCACCTTCGGCCAGGGCGCCGACGTCGTGGCACTGCCGCACCGGTCGTACACCGAACCCGTGTCGCTGTGGACCCCGGACGGACCGGACGGCGCCGGCACCCTGCGGACGCTGGACATGCCCCGGCTCGACTACATCGCCACCTACGGCACCACGGTCATCGCGAAGGACACGAGCGGCACCAGCGTCGACGGCACGCCCCTGCCCGGCACCGGACTGCACCTGCTCGACTATGTCGACGGCGTGCAGCGCACCCGCGACGTGACCGGAAATCCGGCCGACAAGCCGCGGCGGATGACCGGCCCCGCGCGCACCGGAGACGCCAAGGGCGCGCTGCTCGCGTACACCGTCTACGACTCGGCCGGCCACGCGTCTGTCGACATCGACTACCTCGACTTCGCCACCGCCGAGCTCACCCAGGTCTTCACCGGCGCCGACGACGGGCTGTCGCTCGTCGTCAGCGGCGACCGGATCGGCTGGTACTCGGCCGCCTCCGGCCTGCACCTGAAGTCCCGCACCGACCTCGCCGCCGAGGAGACGGTCCCGGTGCCGGGCAACAGCACCGGCGGGTACCCGGTCCTCGTCGGGAACTGGCTCGTCCTGGTGGCGAACAGAAGCACCGTCACGGCCGTCTCCCTGACCGACGGCTCCACGAAGACCCTGCTCAGCCAGTCCTACGGCGACCCCGTGGCCGCCCCGGACGGCTCCGCCCTCGTCACCGGCGGCACGGTCGCCGCCGACTGGTGGGTGCAGCGCGTCCGCCAGGGCGCGGACGGCACCCCGCAGCTGGAGAAGGTGTACAAGGTCGCGCCGTTCGAGAACCCCAAGTCGGGCCTCGCGCTCAGCCGGGGCAGCCTGCGCGTGGCGGAGCGCGACCCTCGCAGCACCAGCACCACGGCCAGCACCTCCGTGCGCACCCTGACCACGAACGGCAGCACCGAGCTCACTGCATCCGCCGCCACGCCCGGCGACGACGTCTACCCCGTGTGCCCGTACGCGGGCAGCACCTGCGCGGCGATGTGGGGCAACAAGGGCACCGAGCCCCGGGACGTCTACCTCGACACGTTCTATGACGACGACGAGGGCGGAAGCGGCCTCACGCACGCGGACCGGCTGGTCGGCATCCGCGACGGCGCGGGCGCGGGCGACGTCTCCCTGGAGTTCGGCACCGAGAAGGGCACGATCGTCGACGTGTCCGACGGCTACGCCGTCTACAACTCCGGCGGCGCCACGCCCATGCAGTACGTCGGCGAGTTCGGCTACGCCCAGAAGCTGAAGCGCTCGATCCGCGCCGCCGCCCTGAACGGCTCCACCCTCTGGAGCGCCGGCTCGACCGCGGGCCAGGTCACCTCGTACAGCCTCACCGAGGACAAGACCCTCTCCACGGTGACGATCCCGGGCGCCGGCTGCGTCCCGACCGAGCTGCAGGCAGCGGGCCGCTGGCTGTACTGGTCCTGTGGCACGGCCTCGGCGGGCGTGTACGACACCAAGGCCGGTACGGCCCTCGCCGTCACCCCCGGTGACGTGCTGCTCGGCGACGGCTTCACCGTCCGCCACGACCACGCCACCGACGAGCTGGTCCTCACCGAGGCGGCCACCGGCGCCACCCGCGTGGTCGCCTCCAAGGTCCCGGACACCGGTCTTCCGGCCGACCGCCGCTACCGCTGGACCGTGGACGAGTACACGGGCCTGGTCGCCTGGTTCGACGGCTACGAGCAGACGCACGTAGCCACCACCGGCGTGACCCCGTCCGCTCCGACCGCGTTCAGGTCGACCGCCGGCGACTACGCCATGCCGTCCTCGACCGCCTCCTGGAACGGCGCGTGGCTGCTGTCCCGCCCGGCCACCTCCTGGTCGCTGACCTTCACCTCGGTGGAGAGCGGGGACACCGGCAGGGACGCCCGCACGATCGCCGGCGGTGCGACCGACGCGTGGGTCCGGGCGGACTGGAACGGCAAGACCGCGAGCGGAGGCCGCTTCCCCAACGGCCGGTTCACGTGGACCCTGAAGGCGACGGGCCTCGGCACGTCGACGGCCACCACCGTGAAGACCGGCACAGGCTTCCTCCAGAACGGGGCGCCGGTACGGCACGACTTCGGCAGCCCCGACGGCATGGACGGCCTCGGAGACCTGCTGACCCTCAACTCCTCGGGCGGTCTCACCTTCCAGATCGGCACGGGCACCGGGAAGTTCGGGGACAAGGTCAGCGGCAGCGGCTGGGCGACGAGCATCAAGGCCGTCCCCTTCGGGGACCTGAACGGGGACCGCTGCAACGACGTGCTGGTACGGCTGAGCAGCGGGGCCCTGCGCCTGTACAAGCCGGGCTGCGGCGCCGCGCTCACGCCGTCGACGCCGTACACCACGCTGGCGACCAGCGGCTGGACCCAGTACGACCTGCTGACCTCGCCCGGCGACATCAGCGGCGACGGCCGGGCCGACCTGATCGCCCGCAACGCCTCGACCGGCGCGGTGTACCTGTACAAGGGCACCAGCACCGGCACGCTGTCCGCCCGCGTGAAGCTGTACGACAGCTGGAAGGGCTACAAGAAGCTCGTCGGCACCGGCGACCTCAACGGCGACGGCATCGGCGACCTCCTCGCCCAGGACGCGTCGAACACCCTCTACCGCTACAACGGCACCGGCAAGGGCACCTTCGCGGCCCGCGCCAAGGTGTTCAGCAACTGGGGCGCGTCGTACAACGCCGTCGTCGGCGTCGGCGACCTCAACCGCGACGGCAGGGCGGACCTCGTCGTGCGGGACACCGCGGGCAATCTGTACCGCAACTACGGTGACGGGAAGGGCTCGTTCGGGGCGCGCACACAGATCGCCACCGGATGGGGCGGCTACAAGTCCCTGTCCTGATACCGGCTGGCCCCAGCCAGTCCTGGCTCACGCGAAGGGGCCCGGAACCGATCACGGTTCCGGGCCCCTTCGTCAGTTACCTATTTACTTACTTCGGCTGCGGCTTGCGGATGGTGAGGTGCAGCTCGCGCAGACGCGCCTCGTCCAGCTCCGTCGGCGCGCCCATCATCAGGTCCTGGGCGTTGCCGTTGAGCGGGAAGGCGATCGTCTCCCGGATGTTGGGCTCGTCCGCGAGGAGCATGACGATGCGGTCCACGCCGGGGGCGATGCCGCCGTGCGGCGGGGCGCCGAAGCGGAACGCGCGGAGCATGCCCGCGAACTTCTCCTCGACGGTCTCGCGGTCGTAGCCGGCGATCTCGAAGGCCTTCAGCATGATCTCCGGCTCGTGGTTCCGGATCGCGCCGGAGGACAGCTCGACACCGTTGCAGACGATGTCGTACTGCCAGCCCAGGATGTCCAGCGGGTCCTGGGTCTCCAGGGCCTCCAGGCCGCCCTGCGGCATGGAGAACGGGTTGTGCGAGAAGTCGATCGTGCCGGTCTCCTCGTCCCGCTCGTACATCGGGAAGTCGACGATCCAGCAGAAGCGGAAGACGCCCTCCTCGAAGTGGCCGGCGCGCTTGGCGGCCTCGACGCGCACGGCGCCCATGATCTTCGAGACCTCTTCGAACTCGCCCGCGCCGAAGAACACCGCGTGGCCGGGGGTCAGGGAGAGGCGCTTGGTCAGCTCGGCGACGTTCTCCTCGGTGAGGAACTTCGCGATCGGGCCGGACAGCGCGCCGTCCTCGCCGACGCGGACCCAGGCCAGGCCCTTGGCGCCGAGCGAGATCGCGAACTCGCCGAGCTGGTCGAAGAACTTGCGCGGCTGGTCCTGGACCGCCGGGACCGGCAGCGCGCGCACGTGCTTGCCGGCGAAGGCCTTGAACTCCGAGCCCTCGAAGATGTCGGTGATGTCGACGAGCTCCAGCTTGGCGCGCAGGTCCGGCTTGTCGGAGCCGTACTTGAGCATCGCCTCGCGGAACGGGATGCGCGGGAAGGGCGAGGTGACGTGACGGCCGTCGCCGAACTCCTCGAACAGCTCGGTCATGAGCTTCTCGACCGGCTGGAAGATGTCCTCCTGCTCGACGAAAGACATCTCGATGTCGAGCTGGTAGAACTCGCCCGGCGAACGGTCGGCGCGGGCGTCCTCGTCGCGGAAGCAGGGCGCGATCTGGAAGTAGCGGTCGAAGCCGGAGATCATCAGCAGCTGCTTGAACTGCTGCGGGGCCTGCGGCAGGGCGTAGAACTTGCCCGGGTGCACACGGGAGGGGACCACGTAGTCACGGGCGCCCTCGGGGGAGGTGGCGGACAGGATCGGCGTCGCCATCTCGTTGAAGCCCATCGCGGCCATCTTGTGGCGCATCGCCGAGATCACGGCCGTGCGCAGCATGATGTTGCGGTGCATGCGCTCGCGGCGCAGGTCCAGGAAGCGGTACTCCAGGCGCCGCTCCTCGTTGACCCCGTCCTCGGCGTTGATCGTGAACGGCAGCGGGGCGGCGGCGCCCAGCAGCTCGACCTCGCCGACCTCGACCTCGATCTCGCCGGTGGGCAGCTCGGGGTTGATGTTCTCGGTTCCACGTGAAACAACGCGGCCGTCGACGCGGACCGAGGACTCCTTGGAGATCTTGTCCAGGGCCTCGTACGCGGGCGTGCCGGGGCGGGCGACCAGCTGCGTGATGCCGTAGTGGTCGCGCAGATCGATGAAGAGGATGCCGCCCAGGTCGCGCCGATTGTGCAGCCAGCCACTCAGCCGGACGTCGGTGCCGACGTCAGAGGCGCGGAGCTGGCCGCAGGTGTGGGACCTGTACCGATGCATCGTCGTTCATCGTCCTTCGTGGTGGGGTTTTCTCCTGCCGGGTCTCAGGACCAGGCGGGAACGGGCACGGGGCCCGGACCCATCAAGGGTACCGGGCACGCCAAGATCGGCTCCCCACCATTTCCGGAGCCCCGTTCCCCGCCGTCATCCCTGACTCATTCGGCCGACCCGGCCGACTTGCTCGGGGCGTACTGCGCCCGCAGCTCGTGTGCGACCCCGAAGGCGGCGGCGGTCAGCGGTACGGCGAGCAGCATGCCGAGGATGCCCGCGACGGAGGCGCCCGCGGTGATCGCCAGCATCACCACGGCCGGGTGCATCTGCACGGTCCGGCTCTGGATCACGGGCTGGAGCACATGCCCCTCCAGCACCTGCACGGCGACGACGACACCGAGCGCCCACAGGGCGATGACGAACCCCCGGTCGGCGAGCGCGACCAGCACGGCCACCGCGCCGGAGATGAAGGCGCCGAGGTAGGGGATGTAGGCGCCGACGAACACGAGCGCGCCGAGCCCGATCGCGCCGGGCACCTGGAGGATCAGCAGGCCGACGGTGATGCACAGGGCGTCGATGAGCGCGATGAGGGTCGTCCCGCGCATGAACCCCTCGACCGCGCCGAAGGCGCGCCGCGCGATGGCCTCCAGGGTGTCGGCGGTCTCGCCGGGGGCGACGGATCTGAGGGTCTGAACGGCGCGCTCGGAGTCGCGCAGGAAGAAGAAGACGAGCAGCAGCGCGAGGACCGCCATGGCGAGGGCCTCGGCGGCGACGCTGACCCCGCTGATGACGTTGGAGGCGGCCGTACCGCCGAACCTGCTCAGCAGCTTGCGGGAGTTGGCGGCGAGGTCGTCCAGCCCGGTCCCGGCGGCCCCGAAGTGCTGGGAGACGCCCTTGGCGGCGTTGCGGAGGGAGGAGATGATCTGGTCTCCGGTGTCGATGAGCGCGGCGACGACGATGTAGACGGCCCCGCCGACGACGGCCAGGACGGCGACACACGTCAGCCCCGCCGCCACCGACGGACCGACCCTGGCCCGCACCAGCTGCCGGTACAGCGGCCCGAGCAGCGCGGTGCCGAGCAGCGCGAGCAGCACCGGGGTGATCGCCGTACGGAACTCGGAGCACAGCAGCACCCCGACCCAGCCGACCCCGGCGACGAGCAGCAGCACGACACACCAGGCGGCGAGGCGGCGGACGGGCTCGGGGAGCAGGGCCGGCGGCGTGGACATGCGCCCATGCCACCACGGCCGCCCCGGGCCCGCCCGTCGTAGGGCCCAGGCAGGTGACACGCCGTCATGTCCGCCCGTAGGGTCGCGGGCGTGACCATGATCGACGCAACGACGCATGTGCGCGTGGCCCGGCCCTCACGCGATCTCGCCGCCGCCGAGCACTTCTACGTGACCGGCCTCGGGCTCGACGTGCTGTGGCGGACCACCGAGCGGGTGCCCGGCAAACACGATCTGCTGATGGTCGGCCCGCCCGGCGGGTCCTGGCACTTCGAGCTGACCCAGGACCCCGAGGCCCCGCTGGAGCCCACCCCGACGGTGGACGACCTGTTCGTGGTCTACCTGGGCGGCCCCGTGGACGAGGCCCTGGTCGACCGCCTGCTCGCCGCCGGGGGCACCCGCGTCCCCGCGCACAACCCGTACTGGGACGTGCACGGGGTCACGGTCGCCGACCCGGACGGCTACCGCCTGGTGCTGTGCTCGCGCACCTGGGGCTGACGGTCAGATCCCGCCCTCGGACATCCCGTGCACGGCCGGGATGGTCCCCAGCCGGCCCTTCTGGAAGTCCTCGAAGGCCTGCATCAGCTCTTCCTTGGTGTTCATGACGAACGGGCCGTAGTGCGCCATCGGCTCGCGGATGGGCTGCCCGCCGAGGAGGACGACCTCCAGGTCCGGCGTGTGCGAGTCCTGCTTCTCGTCCGCACGGACGGTCAGCGAGGAACCGGCGCCGAAGACGGCCGTCTGGCCCTTGTGGACCGGGCGCCGCTCGGCACCGACCGAGCCGCGGCCCGCGAGGACGTAGGCGAGGCCGTTGAAGTCCTCCCGCCAGGGCAGGGTGATCTCCGCGCCCGGGGCGAGCGTCGCGTGGATCATGGTGATCGGCGTGTGCGTGATGCCGGGACCCTGGTGGCCGTCCAGCTCACCGGCGATGACGCGCAGCAGCGCGCCGCCGTCGGGCGAGGTGAGCAGCTGGACGTTGCCGCCGCGGATGTCCTGGTAGCGCGGGGCCATCATCTTGTCCTTGGCGGGCAGGTTCACCCACAGCTGGAGGCCGTGGAAGAGGCCGCCGGACACGACGAGATGCTCCGGCGGCGCCTCGATGTGCAGCAGGCCGGAGCCGGCCGTCATCCACTGGGTGTCGCCGTTGGTGATGGTGCCGCCACCGCCGTTGGAGTCCTGGTGGTCGAAGATGCCGTCGATGATGTAGGTCACGGTCTCGAAGCCGCGGTGGGGGTGCCAGGGGGTGCCCTTGGGCTCACCGGGCGCGTACTCCACCTCGCCCATCTGGTCCATCATGATGAACGGGTCGAGGTGGCGGTAGTGGATCCCGGCGAACGCCCGGCGCACCGGGAAGCCCTCGCCCTCGAAGCCGGCCGGAGCGGTCGCCACGGTCAGCACGGGGCGTGCCACGGCGTCGGCCGGCGCGGTCACACGGGGAAGCGTCAGCGGGTTCTCGACGGTCACTGCAGGCATGGTCGGTACCTCCTTGTGCACCCAGTTTAGTTGAGTGTTGAACTTTCTGCCACTGGGAACAGCGAAGGCCCGGAGGTAATTCCCTCCGGGCCTCGATCGCCGTGACTGCCTGCCGGGCTCAGCCGCCGCCGTACATCCGCCGCATCGCGAAGTCGACCATCTGCTCGACCGCCTTCGCGTCGAAGACCATCCGGTGCTCGCCCTCCATGTCCAGGACGAAGCCGTAGCCGGTCGGCAGCAGGTCGATCACCTCGGCGCCGGTGATCACGAAGTACTTGGACTCCTTGCCCGCGTACCGGCGCAGCTCCTTCAGCGAGGTGAACATCGGGATCACCGGCTGCTGGGTGTTGTGCAGGGCGAGGAAACCGGGGGTGTCACCGCGCGGGCAGTACACCTTGGACGTCGCGAAGATCTGCTGGAAGTCCTCGGGAGACATCTGCCCGGTGGTGAAGGCCCGCACCGCGTCCGCGAGGGAGGGCGGGGACGGCTCGGGGTACAGCGGCGGCTGCTGGCCGTACCCGCCGACACCGCCCGGCATCTGCTGCTGCGGCGGGGCGTACTGCTGCTGCGCGGCGCCCCCGTCCATGCCGTATCCGTACATGGGCGCAAGCGTACCGAGCCGCCCCGCCGCCCGAACGGCCTACGGCGCCGTAACCTCGCGCGTCAGCCGGGAGGTCCAGGGACACCAGAAGAGCCCGGGCAGGAAGGCGCCGCCCGCCTCGTCGAGATGGTCCTCGACGTAGGGGAGGGTGGCGTCGCAGACCTCGATGGCGACGTCGAAGAACTGGACCGTCTCCGGGCTGTAGTGGAAGCTCCACCGCGGGTTGTACGGGGCCTGGCGCTTGAGGATCCGCCCGACGAGGTGGGGCCGGTCCCGCGTCGCGCCGCTGAGCAGTTCACGGGCGTGCTCGATCACGGCCGGGTCGTCGATCCGGACGACGGCCGTTTCGCGCGTGATGTCCGTGAACTCGAAGTAGGCCGGGCCGGCCGCATGCGCGGGCTGGGTCATTCCGGCGGTCAGCATCACCGCCGCGGCGAGGCCGCCGATTTTGGTCAGGAGTCGTCGCATGAATGCCTCCGGGCACGCGTATGCATAAGCAGGGGGAGGGGATCCGAAGTGGATCAGTCACGGAACGTAGCGGATCGGTTACGAGACATGCCCGGTCCGGAGGCATGGACTCACCCGAACGGCCGGAGCATGCCGGGGCGCTCGGCAGAAGTCCGGGTCCGGCGCTTGAGCCGCGTCACAGATACCGGCTCGGGGTTGCGTCTTATTACCGACGGGTAGCATCATCTGAGCTACTTGTTGGTACGTGAACTAGGCGCGAGGAGTCAGTGCCTCGCCGATCCCTCTACGGAGCCGTGACCATGGGGCACTACAAGTCCAACCTCCGCGACATCGAGTTCAACCTCTTCGAAGTACTCGGCCGCGACAAGCTGTACGGCACCGGCCCGTTCGAGGAGATGGACACCGACACCGCCAAGAGCATTCTCGAGGAGCTGACCCGCCTCGCCGAGAACGAGCTGGCCGAGTCCTTCGCCGACGCCGACCGCAACCCGCCGGTCTTCGACCCCGAGACGAACACCGCGCCCGTCCCGGCGTCCTTCAAGAAGAGCTACAAGGCCTTCATGGCCTCCGAGTACTGGCGCCTGGGCGTGCCCGAGGGGATCGGCGGCACGACGGCTCCCCCGTCCCTGATCTGGGCCTACGCGGAGCTGATCCTCGGCTCGAACCCGGCCGTGTGGATGTACTCCTCCGGCCCGGCGTTCGCCGGCATCCTCTACGACGAGGGCAACGACGTCCAGAAGAAGATCGCGCAGATCGCCGTGGAACGGACCTGGGGTTCGACCATGGTGCTCACCGAGCCCGACGCGGGCTCCGACGTCGGCGCCGGCCGCACCAAGGCGATCCAGCAGGAGGACGGCTCCTGGCACATCGAGGGTGTGAAGCGCTTCATCACCTCCGGTGAGCACGACATGGAGGAGAACATCCTCCACTACGTGCTTGCGCGTCCCGAGGGCGCCGGTGCGGGCACCAAGGGCCTGTCCCTCTTCCTCGTCCCGAAGTACCTGTTCGACTTCGAGACCGGCGAGCTGGGCGAGCGCAACGGCGCCTACGCCACCAACGTCGAGCACAAGATGGGCCTGAAGGCCTCCAACACCTGCGAGATGACCTTCGGCGACCGCCACCCGGCCAAGGGCTGGCTGATCGGTGACAAGCACGAGGGCATCCGCCAGATGTTCCGCATCATCGAGTTCGCCCGCATGATGGTCGGCACGAAGGCGATCTCCACGCTGTCCACCGGCTACCTCAACGCCCTCGAGTACGCCAAGGAGCGCGTCCAGGGTCCGGACCTCGCGAAGTTCATGGACAAGGCCGCGCCGAAGGTCACCATCACCCACCACCCCGACGTGCGCCGCTCGCTGATGACGCAGAAGGCGTACGCGGAGGGCATGCGCGCCCTCGTCCTCTACACCGCCTCGATCCAGGACGCGATCGCGGTCAAGGAGGCGACCGGCGAGGACGCTTCGGCCGAGCACGCGCTCAACGACCTGCTCCTGCCGATCGTGAAGGGCTACGGCTCCGAGAAGGGCTACGAGCAGCTCGCCCAGTCGCTGCAGACCTTCGGCGGCTCCGGCTTCCTGCAGGAGTACCCGATCGAGCAGTACATCCGCGACGCCAAGATCGACACCCTCTACGAGGGCACCACCGCGATCCAGGGCCAGGACTACTTCTTCCGGAAGATCGTCCGCAACCAGGGCGCCGCGCTGAACTCCCTCGCCGAGGACATCAAGAAGTTCCTGGCGCTCGGCACCGGCGGCGAGGAGCTGGCCGGCGCCCGCGAGTACCTCGCCAAGGCGGCCGTCGAGCTGGAGGCGATCGTCGGCCTGATGCTGACCGACCTCGCGGCCACCGAGCAGGACGTCAAGAACATCTACAAGGTCGGCCTGAACACCACCCGCCTGCTGCTCGCCTCCGGCGACGTGGTCGTCGGCTACCTGCTCCTCAAGGGCGCCGCCGTCGCCGCCGAGAAGCTGGAGACCGCCTCCGCCAAGGACAAGGCGTTCTACACCGGCAAGATCGCCGCGGCGAAGTTCTTCGCAACCAACGTCCTGCCCGGCGTCACCCTGGCCCGCAAGGTCTCGGAGACGGTCGACCTGGACCTGATGGAGCTGGACGAGGCCGCGTTCTAGTCCGGAACTCCCGCTCGCCTGTGTGGGCCCGCTCCCTTTCGAAGGGAGCGGGCCCACACCCGTCGTTAAGGTGAACCCCATGAGCGCACCCGCTGCCCGCTTCGACCGCGGCCACACCGACGACCTGATGTCCTTCCTGGCGGCCAGCCCGACGCCGTACCACGCCGTGGCGAACGTCGCCGAACGGCTGGAGAAGGCGGGCTTCAGGCAGGTCGCGGAGACGGACGCCTGGGACGGGACCAGCGGCGGCAGGTACGTGCTGCGCGGCGGCGCGATCGTGGCCTGGTACGTCCCCGAGGGCGCCGACGCGCACACGCCGTTCCACATCGTCGGCGCCCACACGGACTCCCCGAACCTGCGGGTCAAGCCGCAGCCCGACAGCGGCGCACACAACTGGCGCCAGGTCGCGGTGGAGATCTACGGCGGCCCGCTGCTGAACTCCTGGCTCGACCGGGACCTGGGCCTGGCCGGCCGGCTGACCCTGCGCGACGGCTCGGCCCACCTGGTGAACGTGGACCGCCCGCTGCTGCGCGTACCCCAGCTCGCCATCCACCTGGACCGTTCGGTCGCCACCGAGGGGCTCAAGCTCGACAAGCAGCGCCACTCGCAGCCGATCTGGGGCCTCGGCAACGACGTGACCGACGGCGACCTCATCGCCTTCCTGGAGCAGGAGGCCGGGCTGCCGGCGGGCTCGGTGGCCGGCTGGGACCTGATGACGCACCCGGTGGAACCGCCGGCGTACCTCGGCCGGGACCGCGAGCTGGTGGCCGGCCCCCGCATGGACAACCTGCTGTCGGTGCACGCGGGCGCCGCCGCCCTCGCCGCCGTCGCGACCTCCGGCGCCGCCCTCACCCGGATCCCCGTGCTGGCCGCCTTCGACCACGAGGAGAACGGCTCCCAGTCGGACACCGGCGCGGACGGACCGCTGCTGGGCTCCGTCCTGGAACGCTCGGTGTTCGCCCGCGGGGGCTCCTTCGAGGACCGGGCCCGCGCCTTCGCCGGCACGGTCTGCCTCTCCTCCGACACGGGCCACGCCGTCCACCCCAACTACGCGGAGCGGCACGACCCGACGCACCACCCGCGCATCAACGGCGGCCCGATCCTCAAGGTCAACGTCAACAACCGCTACGCCACGGACGGTTCGGGCCGCGCCGTCTTCGCCGCCGCCTGCGAGAAGGCGAACGTCCCCTTCCAGACCTTCGTCTCCAACAACTCCATGCCCTGCGGCACCACGATCGGCCCGATCACCGCGGCCCGCCACGGCATCAGGACCGTCGACATCGGCGCGGCCATCCTGTCGATGCACAGCGCCCGTGAACTGTGCGGCGCGCAGGACCCGTACCTGCTGGCGAACTCGCTGGTGGCGTTCCTGGAGGGTTAGCCGGGACCCCTGGCAGCGACAGTCACGTCAGCGCGGTCACGCCAGCGCGTGGCCCGCGGTGGCATCCACGTGGTCGGGTACGTCGTCGTGGCGATCGCCCACCGTCATGGTGCCCGTGGGTTCGAACAGCAGGATCGACGTGGCGACCGGGGCGTACGGCTTGTGCTCGGTGCCGCGCGGGACGGTGAAGACGGAGCCCTTGGCGAGCACGACCGTCCGTTCGCCGGCCGGCTCGCGCAGGGCGATGTGCAGTTCGCCGTCCAGGACCAGGAAGAACTCGTCGGTGTCGTCGTGGACGTGCCACAGGTGCTCGCCCTCGACCTTCGCGATGCGGACGTCGTAGTCGTTGACGGCCGTCACGATGCGGGGGCTCCACTGCTCGGTGAAGGAGGAGAGGGCGGTGGCCAGGGAGATCGGTTCGCTGCTCATGCCTGTCATCGTCGGGGGTGCCCGGCAGCCGCACGAGTGCTAGAAATCGCACATGCCGCAAGGATCCTCTCAACGGCGCCATCGTGTCGTTCTCGTGGTCGACGACAACTCCAATCCCTTCGAGATGAGCTGCGCCATCGAGATCTTCGGGCTGCCCAGGCCCGAGCTGGGGCGGGACCTGTACGACTTCCGGCTGTGCGCGGCAGGGCCGCGGACCCGGATGCGGGACGGTTTCTTCACTCTCACCGGGGTCGCCGGGCTGGAGGCCGCCGAGGAGGCGGACACGCTGATCGTGCCGAACCGGCCCGACACCGAGGTCCCGCGCCCGGAGCGCGTCCTGGACGTCGTACGCCGGGCACACGCGCGTGGCGCCCGGCTGGTCGGCTTCTGCTCGGGCGCGTTCACCCTCGCGGAGGCGGGACTGCTGGACGGACGCCGGGCGGCCTGCCACTGGATGTGGGCGGAGGCCTTCCGGACCCGCTTCCCCCAGGTACACCTGGAGCCCGATGTCCTCTTCGTGGACGACGGCGACATCCTCACCGCCTCCGGCAGCGCCTCCGCGCTCGACCTGGGGCTGCACATCGTGCGCCGGGACCACGGCGCCGAGCTCGCCAACCACGTCTCCCGGCGGCTGGTCTTCGCCGCCCACCGGGACGGCGGCCAGCGCCAGTTCGTGGAACGTCCGCTGCCCGAGATCCCCGACGACTCCCTCGGCCCGCTGCTCGCCTGGGCACAGGAACGGCTGGGGGAGCCGCTGACGGTGGCGGAGCTGGCTGCCCGCGCGGCCGTCTCCCCCGCCACGCTGCACCGCCGGTTCCGCAGCCAGCTGGGCACCACCCCGCTGGCCTGGCTCACCCGGGAGCGGGTCGCGCTCGCCTGCCGGCTGATCGAGCGGGGCGAGGAGCGGCTGGACGTCGTGGCGGCCCGCAGCGGCCTGGGCACGGCGGCCAACCTGCGGGCGCGGCTGCGCCACGAGACCGGTCTGAGCCCGTCGTCGTACCGACGCCGCTTCGGCCAGGCCGGACCAGCCCTGTGATGATCTCCGCGTCCCGGGGAAACAGCACCGGTATGAGACTTCTCGTACGCGACCGGCTCCTCGGTATCGGTGACGACTACTGGATCGAGGACGAGCACGGCCGGAAGGTGTTCCTCGTCGACGGCAAGGCCATGCGGCTGCGGGACACCTTCGAGCTGAAGGACGCCCAGGGGCGCGTCCTGATCGACATCCACCAGAAGATGTTCGCGCTGCGGGACACGATGGTGATCGAGCGGGACGGCGCGGGGCTCGCCACCATCAAGCGCAAACGCCTGTCGCTGCTGCGCAACCACTACCGGGTGTCCCTGGCCGACGGCACCGAACTGGACGTCAGCGGCAAGATCCTGGACCGCGAGTTCGCCATCGAGTACGACGGTGAACTTCTCGCGGTGATCTCGCGGAGGTGGCTGCACATCCGGGAGACCTACGGCGTCGACGTCGTCCGCGAGGACGCGGATCCCGCGCTGCTGATCGCGGTGGCGGTGTGCGTGATCCACCTTGCGGAGAAGGAGCGCGAGACTGACGACTAGCCGTGCCGGCGGGGCGGCTCCAGGCCCAGCATCCGGTCCTTCAGGGCCGGGAACTGTTCGCGGGTCGTGGCCACCTTGCCGGGGTCGAAGTCGACGGTCAGGATTTCCTCGCCGGCCCCTGCCTCGGCCAGCACCTCGCCCCACGGATCGACCACGATCGAGTGACCCGCCTGCGGAACTCCGGCGTGCGTCCCGGCCGTTCCACACGCAAGCACGAACGCCTGGTTCTCCACCGCCCGCGCCTGAGCCAGCAGCGTCCAGTGCGCGCGCCGGCGCTCGGGCCAGCCCGCCGGGATCACCAGGGTCTCGGCGCCGGCATCCACGAGGGAGCGGAAGAGTTCGGGGAAACGGAGGTCGTAGCAGGTGGCCACGCCCAGGGTGGTCCCGGGCAGCCGGACCGTCACCAGGTCCCGCCCGGCGCCCATGAGCACGGCCTCACCCTGGTCGAACCCGAAGCGATGGATCTTGCGGTAGGCCGCGGCCAGCTCGCCGGAGGGGGAGAAGATGAGAGACGTGTTGTAGAGAGGACCCTCGGCGTCTCGTTCGGGGATGGACCCGGCGTGCAGCCACACGCCCGCGTCGCTCGCCGCCTTGGCCATCGCCTCGTACGTCGGGCCTTCGAGCGGCTCTGCCTCCCGGCCGAACTCCTCGTAGGCGAAGGCACCGGTGGTCCACAGCTCGGGCAGGACCACGAGATCGGCACCGGCCTGCGCACGCACGAGCGCGGCTGCCCGCTGCCTCCTGTCGGCTGCCGATTCACCCTCGTTCACGGCGATCTGGATCAGCGAGGCGCGCACACTACCACCGTCCTGGCATTCGAGTCGTCCACACGGGCCTACGATCGTCACACGAAAGCACTGCCGGGGTGCCCTGGGGCAGCGTAACTTAGCGGTTTGAGACACCCGCCGAGTGCCGCCACCTCCCACTGGCAACGCTGCCCACCACCTGCCCGTGTACCGACCGCCGAGGGGTCCCGTTCCCGTGAGTCTGCATCCCACCCTCCAGCCCTACGCCGACGCCTGGACCGACTCCATCGAAGCGATATCCGAACTGGTGCAGTCGCTCGCGGAATCCGACTGGAACCGGCGGACCCCCTGCCCCGGCTGGTCGGTGCGGGACGTCGTGTCGCATGTGATCGGCCTGGACTGCGAGATGCTCGGCGACCCGCGCCCCATCCACTCGCTGCCGCGCGACCTCTTCCACGTCACCAACGAGCACCAGCGTTACATGGAGATGCAGGTCGACGTCCGCCGCCACCACACGGGGCCCGAGATGACGGCCGAGCTGGAGTACACGGTCATCCGCCGCAACCGCCAGCTGCGCAACGAGTCCCGTGAGCCCGGCACCATGGTGCGGGGCGCGATGGGCTCCGAGGTCACCCTGGAACAGGCCATGCTCAACCGCGCGTTCGACGTCTGGGTCCACGAACAGGACCTGCGCACAGCCCTCGGCCGCCCCGGCAACCTGGACTCGCCGGGCGCGTACGTGGCCCGTGACGTCCTGCTGGCCGCCCTGCCCAAGGTCGTGGCCAAGGACGCGGACGCCCCGCGCAGCTCGGCGATCGTCTTCGACGTGCACGGCCCCGTGGAGTTCCTGCGCACGATCCGCGTGGACATCCAGGGCCGCGGCAGCCTGGAGACCGCCCCCGCCCTGGGCCCCGCCGCCACCCTCACCCTCGACTGGGAGACCTACGTCCGCCTGGCCTGCGGCCGGGTGACCCCGGAGGCGGCGGACCGGGTGAAGACGGAGGGCGACCAGGCCCTGGCGGCGGCGATCCTGAAGAACTTCGCGGTGACGCCGTAAGGCAGAGACCGGTTCACGCAGGCACGTGCACCGTCTCCACCCGGCTCGCCACCAGCCGCTCCTGCTCCCGCCGGGCCGCCCGCCCGCGCAGGCGCAGGATCTGGCTGACCCCGAGCGCCTGCAGGACGAACACAGTGGAAAAGGCCACGGTGTAGTTGTCGCCGGTCGCGTCCAGCAGCACCCCGATCGCCAGCAGCGTCGCCATCGAGGCGGTGAAACCACCCATGTTGGTGATCCCTGACGCGGTGCCCTGCCGCTCGGGCGGGTTGGCCGGGCGGGCGAAGTCGAAGCCGAGCATGGAGGCCGGGCCGCACGCGCCGAGCACGGCGCACAGGACCACCAGCAGCCACATCGGCGCGCGGTCGCCCGGGTAGGCCAGCGTGGCCGCCCACACCGTCGCCGTCGCCCCCACCGTGCCCAGCGCCAGCGGCAGCCGCGCCGCCTGGTGCCGGGCGACGATCTGGCCGTAGACGAGCCCGATCACCATGTTGCACAGGACGACGAGCGTGAGCAGTTCGCCCGCCGTCGCCCGGCTGAGCCCCTGCGCCTGCACCAGGAACGGCAACCCCCACAGCAGCAGGAAGACCATCGCCGGGAACTGGGTGGTGAAGTGCACCCACAACCCGAGCCGGGTCCCCGGCTCCTGCCAGGACGCGGCGATCTGCCGGCGCACGTACGCGGCCCCCTGATGCGGCGACGGCTCCGGCTCGTGCCCCTCGGGGTGGTCCTTCAGGAACAGCAGCGTCAGCACCAGCACGACCACCCCCGCCAGCGCGCTGCCCGCGAACGCCGGGGTCCAGCCGATCCCGTGCAGCAGCCGGGCCAGGACCAGGGTGGAGACCAGGTTGCCCGCCATCCCGACCAGGCCGGCGAGCTGAGCGACCAGCGGCCCGCGCCGGGCCGGGAACCACCGCGTCCCCAGCCGCAGCACGCTGATGAAGGTCATCGCGTCCCCGCAGCCGAGCAGCGCCCGGGAGGCGAGCGCCGTGCCGTACGAGGGGGAGAACGCGAAGCCCAGCTGTCCGGCCGTGAACAGCACGGCCCCGATGCTCAGCACCCGCTTCGTGCCGAGCCGGTCCACCAGCAGGCCGACGGGTATCTGCATGCCGGCGTAGACGAGCAACTGGAGGATGGAGAACGTCGACAGCGCGGAGGCGTTCACGTGGAACCGGTCGGCGGCGTCGAGGCCGGCCACGCCCAGCGACGTACGGAAGATGACGGCGACGAAGTAGACGGCGACGCCTATGGACCACATGCCGACGGCACGTCTGCCGCCCGGCGGATCACCCGGAAGGGTGGCGTGGCGCACCGGGTTGCTCATCGCACCTCACCCCGCGCGAGGTGGGAGAACCAGCTCACATGCCGATGCACGACCCCGACGGCCGCCTCCGCGTCCCCGGCGCGCAGCGCCTGAAGGATCTCCTCGTGCTCGGCGAGCGTCTTGGCGATCCGGTCGGGGTGGGAGTGCATGACGGCGACGCCCATCCGCAGCTGGCGGTCGCGCAGCTGGTCGTACAGGCGCGACAGGATCTCGTTGCCGCCGCTGCGCACGATCTCGGCGTGGAAGCAGCGGTCGGTCGTCGCGGCGCCGGCCAGGTCACCGGCGGCGGCCTGCGCCTTCTGCTGCTCCAGCAGCTCCGCGAGCCGCTCCAGCAGTCCCGGCGGGGCGGGTACGGCCTTGCGGGCGGCGTGCTCCTCCACCAGCAGCCGGGTCTCCACCACGTCGGCGATCTCCTGCGCGGAGACGGGCAGCACCAGGGCGCCCTTCTTCGGGTAGAGCCGGATCAGCCCCTCGGCCTCCAGACGCAGCAGCGCCTCCCGGACGGGCGTGCGGGAGACCCCCGCGGCCTCGGCCAGTTCGCCCTCGGTCAGCAGCGTCCCGCCCTCGTAGCGGCGGTCGAGGACGCCGCTCTTGACGTGGTCATAGACACGGTCGGCGGCGGGCGGCTGTTTCACGGTCTGCTTCTCGGCTTGCTTCGCGGACTGCTTTTCGGATGGGTGAACGGCCGTAGGCATGCCCACAGGATAGATACAACACGTACGCATGCGGCAGAGGCGTCCACCACCCGGACGTGACGAAGATCTCTGCGGCGGCCGGACAACCTTCTGTGCTACTTACCTGTCACACACCTGCGGCTCCGGTCCCTCCACCGGTCTCAACCAGGCCGCATTTCAGTGGCATTCAGACATTCGGGGTACATCACTTTGATTACCGGTATCAAGAGCGGCCGTATGCGCAGGGCCGCCGCCGTCGCCGTCACGTCCGGCGCCCTGCTCGCCGCCGGAGCCCTCACCGCTGCGCCCGCGCAGGCCGTCACCACGCCCTCGATCATCGCCAAGGGCGGCTACGTGATGAACAACGCGAACGGCTCGACGCTGTACGGCAAGGCGGCCGACACCCAGCGGTCCACCGGCTCCACCACCAAGATCATGACCGCCAAGGTCGTGCTCGCGCAGTCGAACCTCAACCTCGACGCCAAGGTGACGATCCAGAAGGCGTACAGCGACTACGTCGTCTCCCACAACGCCTCCCAGGCGCACCTGATCGTCGGCGACAAGGTCACCGTCCGCCAGCTGCTGTACGGCCTGATGCTGCCGTCCGGCTGCGACGCCGCCTACGCGCTCGCCGACAAGTTCGGCACGGGCACGACCCGGGACGCGCGCGTGAAGTCCTTCATCGGCAAGATGAACACCACCGCGAAGAGCCTCGGCCTGACGAACACGCACTTCGACTCGTTCGACGGCATCGGCAACGGCGCCAACTACTCGACGCCGCGCGACCTGACGAAGCTCGCGAGCAGCGCGATGAAGAACGCCACGTTCGCCTCGGTCGTCAAGACGAAGTCGTACACGGCGAAGACCGTCACCTCGACGGGCAGCATCCGTACGATGGCCCCGTGGACCAACACCAACGGTCTGCTCAGCAGCTACAGCGGCACGATCGGCGTGAAGACCGGCTCGGGCCCCGAGGCCGGCTACTGCCTGGTCTTCGCCGCAACCCGTAACGGCAAGACGGTCATCGGCACGGTCCTCGCCTCCACCTCCATCCCGAACCGCGAGGCGGACGCGAAGAAGCTGATGGACTACGGCTTCGCCAAGCTGGGCTGAGTCTCCGCACTCACCGGGGGCGGCTGCCAGCAGGTCAGCCGCCCCCTTCCTGTTGCCTGATCCACCATCAACTTCCCTTTCTCACACAATTCTTCGCGCTGCTCGCGTGTCTCCTCAGAGTCACCCTCTTCCATTCGAGGCGCCTCACAGGCATTTCTCAGACTCGGAGCGATCACAGTGATAACCGTCAACAAGGGCATTCGTATCCGCAGAGCCGCAGCCGTCGTCGTCACCACTGGCGCACTGCTGGCCGGCGGCGCCCTCGCGGTGCCCGCTCAGGCGGCGACCGCGCCCACGGTCACCGCCAAGGGCGCGTTCATGCTCAACAGCGCGACGGGCTCCACCCTTTACAGCAAGGCCGCCGACACCCACCGGCCCATGGCGAGCACCACCAAGATCATGACGGCCCGCGTCGTGCTGAGCACCCCCAACCTGAACCTGGACAAGAAGGTCACCGTCAAGCAGGCCTACCGTGACTACGTCGCCAGGGTGGGCGCGAGCTCGGCGGACCTGAAGACCGGCGACAAGCTCACCGTCCGCCAGCTGCTGCACGCGATGCTGCTGCCGTCCGGCTGTGACGCCGCGATGGCGCTCGCCGACACCTTCGGCACGGGTTCGACGGTCGCGGCCCGCACCAAGTCCTTCATCTCCAAGATGAACGCCAAGGCGACCGAACTCCACCTGACCAACACGCACTTCGACTCGTTCGACGGCAACTCGACGCAGAACACGAACTACACGTCGCCGCGCGACCTCGCCAAGCTCGCCGCGAGCGCGATGAAGTACTCGGCGTTCCGCGACGTCGTGAAGAAGCCGAGCACCGTGCAGTACGCCCCGACGAGCACCGGCGGCACCCGCACCTACACCTGGTACAACAGCAACAAGCTGCTGGGCTCCTACAGCGGCGCGATCGGCGTGAAGACGGGCACCAACACGCCGGCCGGTCCCTGCCTGGTCTTCGCCGGGACCCGTAACGGCAAGACGGTCATCGGCGTGGTCCTCAACGACGCGAACCGCTTCACGGACGGCGCCAAGCTGATGGACTACGCGTTCGGCAGCACCTCGGCGACCACGATGCACCTGCGCAAGCTTCCCGCGGGGGCACCGCAGGACTGACCTGCCCAGCTTCCGACAACGGGCCCGCCGCGAAGCCTCGGCTTCACGGCGGGCCCGTTTCTCATGCCTGGAAGTGCCCGGATCCTGCGGCCCGGACCCTGCGGAATGAAATGTATGGTGCTATCGTCACTAGCATCATGTTGCTGCGTTTGGACAAGACAGACACCCGGCCCCTGCACGAACAGGTGGCCGGTGCCCTCCGGCGAGCCATCGCCGAGGGGGAGTGCCGTCCGGGCGAGCGCCTGCCGTCGGCCCGCGACCTCTCCCAGGCGCTGGACATCAACGTCAACACGGTTCTGCGCGGCCTGCGTTCCCTCCGGGACGAGGGCCTGCTGGAGTTCCGCAGGGGGCGGGGGGTGACCGTGGCCGAGGGCGCCGACCAACGCTCGGAGCTGCGGATGCGCGTGCACGAGCTGGTGGCCGAGGCGGCCCGCCTGGGCTACGGCAGGCAGGATCTCATCGAGATGATCAGGGGGATGTCGTGAAAGCGGGAACACACTGGGGGAACCGGGGGAACTGGGGGACGGCGACCGGGATCGCCGGCGTCACGGGGGTGATCGCCGCACTGCCCTGGGCGGCGAGCGATCGTCTCCCCCACCGTCTGGCCACCCACTGGAGCGGCACGAGCAGCAGGCCCGACGGCTCGATGCCGCTGTGGGCCGCCGCCGTGTTCCCGGCGCTGCTCTGGCTGGCACTGGCCCTGGTGACGACGGTGGTACGCCACCGCTCCGGGCCGTCCGCCGCCCCGGTGGCCGCCATCACGCTGCTGACGGGCGGCGTCCTCCTGATGGGCGCCCAGGCCTGCGTGGTCCGGGCGAACCTCGACCGCACGGACTGGCGCCGGGCGAGCCAGCCGACGATGTGGCTCGCGGCGCTCCTGGTGACCACCGTCGCGGCCGGCGCGACCGCGTGGCTCCTGACCCGCCACCGCCTGCCGACCCCGACGGCCTCCGCACCGCCGGCCCCCACCCTGGTGATACCCGAGGGGCAGCAACTGGCCTGGTTCTCCCGCACCACGAACCCCTGGCTCCAGGGCATGGCCCTGCTGACCGGCCTCATCGCATTGGCCTCCGGCACGGCCCTCGCTGCGGGCCTGGCCGCACCCGCCTCCCTCTTCTCCCTGTGCGCCGCAACAGCACCGACCTCCCTCGCCCTGGCCGTCTCCGCCTCGGTCCGGGCCCAGGTGTCGGCGCGCGGCCTGGAGGTGGCCTTCGGCCCCCTCGGCTGGCCGGTCCGCCGCTGGACCCCGTCCGCCATCGACTCGGCCCGCGCCGAACACCGCACCCCGGCTCAGGTCGGCGGCTGGGGCTACCGCCTCACCGGCCCCGGCACGACGGTGATGGTGCGCGCCGGCGACTGCCTGGTCGTCCATCCGCGCGGCAGGCGCAGGGAGTTCGCGGTCAGCGCGGAGGACGCGGAGCGCGGGGCGGCCCTGCTCAACGCGCTGCGGTCGGCCCAGTCCCACCGAGCAGACCTGCGGTGAAACTCACCCACAAGCCCGGCCTGCTCGCCCGTCCCAGAGGGCGGAACCAGCCATCGGTGCTTACGCGTCGGGATCTATGCTGATGTAAAGGGGGGAGGCATACGACATGGGCGTACGAGGGAATGCGTCGGGGCAGAACGGAGCGGCCGACCTTCGAGTGTCGTCCAAGGACCTCACCAAGCTCGCGGAAGACCTCGACGGCATGCAGGACCACCTCGACAAGCAGGTCCGGCGCATGGACGAACTCGTCGACCGTATCGAGGCCGGCTGGCGCGGCCCGGCAGCCACGGCGTACCGGGACTTCCATCGGGCGGCGGCCGAGGACGCCGTACGCATCCGGGAAGTGATGAAGCAGCTGGAGACAGCCGTACGGCTGAGTCGTGACGGTTTCAGCGCCGACGATCTCCACGTGCTCGAACAGATGCGGCGGGTCCACGTGGACATCGACAGCGAGGTCGACAAGCTCTCCACACCGAATACGGGAGCCGACGGCACACCGTCCCGTCCGCGCAGCAGCCTGGACGGCTTCTGACGCCGCGAGCAGCAACGCACCTGCCTCGCAGCCACGGTTACCGACACCAAGGGGGATTCATGTCGACCGGTGCCGACGGCGACCACATAACCGTCTCGTTCTCCACACTGCACGAACTCGCTGCCGAACTGGAGGACATCCTCAAGCAGCTCAACGGCAAACTGGACGACCTCTACGACCGCGTCGAACCGGTCGTGCTGTCCTGGAAGGGCGAGGCCCGCGAGACCTTCGTGCAGAAGCTCGACGAATGGGACCACTCCGCCAAGGACCTCCAGGCGGCCCAGAAGTGGCTGCACGAGTACGTCACCACCGGCCACGCCAACTACGCGGCGGCGCACCGGGCCGTGCTGCGCGGCTGGGGAGCCGCCTGATGGGAACGCCGGTCCCGGCACAGAACGGCACCATCGACGTCAAGCCGTCCAACCTGCACTTCGTCGCCAGCAGTTTCGCCGGGCAGCAGACCCCCTTCGACAAGGCCGCCAAGGACCTGCTCACCGCGCTGCACAAGTACCCGGACGCCGGCGGCAAGGGAACGGCCGCAGAGAACTTCGCCAAGGCATACGTCGAGGTCGGCAACCTCTTCCTCGACGTGTGGGCCAGGTCCGTGGAGAGCATCGGCGGTGCCGCCGTCGGCTTCGCCACCACCGCGAACAACTACTCGAAGGCCGAGGCGGCCAACGACGCCTCCGGCAAGACACAGCCCCAGACCCAGCCACCGCCTCACGTCATCGACAAGGCGCCGGACTACGGAGCCGTACCCGACCTCAAATGGGGTGACGACGACGGCGGCGACGACTTCATCCGCTCGCTGCTCGAGTGCATTCCCGAGGTCGTGTGGCACATCATCCGCCCTCTGCTGAAGCACGTCTTCCGCTGGGGCAAGGTGGCCGACGTCTACCCCTTTCCGCAGCAGCACTATCTCAACTCCCTCTCCCAATCGTGGGGGGACATGACCATCACGCTCTCCACGACGGAGAGCATGCTGACCGGCTATGTCAGCGGCATCACGCAGCAGAGCAACAGCGAGTGGTACGACGCCATGCGTCAGTTCTGCAGCGCGCTCTGGGGCACGACGGCCTGGGGCAAGAACGACCCCGGCGCCCCCTACCAGTGGAAACACGACTCGGCGTCCAGCCCCACCGCCACACACCCGGTCATGTCGGTTCTCTTCGACAGCGCGAAGAAGATCAGCGACCTGCTCTACGAGTTCGCCGAAGCCGCGGTCGAGCTCAACGGCAAGGTCTGGGACATCTATTTCGCCGCCGTGAAACAGGCGGTTGGCAACATCGACCTCAGCGACGGCGTCGACCTGGAGGACGTGAAGGAGGGAGCGAAGGCCGTCGGTCGCTTCATCAAGGGCCTCGCCAAGGCAGGAGCAGAAGTCGGCGCCGAGATCACACTCAACCTCGACACCGCCGCACTGAACGCTGCGGTGGAGCACTACAACACACGGGTCAATGCGCTGACACCCCAATTCACCGCGCTGAAACCACCCTTGGAGGAGGCGAAGCTCGCCGCCCCCACCTATAACGCGGAAGAGGCACGTGCCGAGGCATTCGGTGCCCGGGCGCTCAACGACTACAAGAACGAGCACCACTTCACCGTTCCCGGGCAGGACCCGGATAACATGTACTTCCCGTTGGACCTGGCCAATCAGGAAGGCATCTACGACAGTCACGTCATCGACAAGCATGTCGGCCTCACCGACGACCAGCTGAGAGTGCGGCTGCGCGATCAGAGCAGCGCCCCGGCGGCGTCCACGTTCACAGATCTCGCATCCGCTCAGAAATACACCACCGCAACGATCGAGGACATCGACAACGCGGACCGGATCGATAAATGGATTCAAAGCGTCCAGAAAAAGATCCAGAACAACCCTAATTACGATCCGAACAAATCAGAGCTACAGCCTCCGCTCTACAAGGAATTCCCCGGACAGAACACAGGCCGTAACGTCTCGCGCGACGACTACGATAAAGACGGCATGAACGCCCAGGCGAACGATATGCACTGGGTCCAGGTCCGTCTGATCTACAAGAAGGACCTGAACCCGCCGTTCATCGTCCTTACCGCCATGCCTCACAAGGGTCCTTGAGAGAGGTAGTTCACTGTGCAGCAGATCCCACCTTCACTGCTCTCCGAAGGGCCCGCGCCACGGATCCTGGACATCGCCATTGCGGCCCAGGAATCCAAGGGAAAGCTGTCACTGGACGACGAAATACGGCGATACATCCGAGTCGTCAACGGCGACAAGACCGCACAGTGGAACTGTTCCGTGTATGCGGCCACAGGAATTCTGGACGCCATCGCCGACCGTATCGACGGCACCTCCGACTTCGAATCACTGCCGTCGCATTTCCAGGACAGGATGAAACGAGCGTGCGGTGACATGACGCCGGCGGACTACTTGCGCACACTCGCCGAAATCGTTCGCAGTCATGACCGCCAGCCGCCGCCCGAGTACTGGGAACTTCCCATGGGGGGCTGGGAGTTTCTGCAGACTTTTCCCTATCTGTTCGGGCTCGACGCGATTCTCATGGACGAGGGCGACAAAGACTTTGCGTCAGTGGTGCGCTCCGTCGTGACGGACGAGCACCCGTACTGCCACGAACGCGCCGCCGCCTACACCACGGAGGCACAGCGAGCGCTGGCCCTCTTCCCAGGTCCGGACGCGCTCGCAGAGCGACTGTCATGGGCCACGCGCACCCGACTGCAAGAACTCCTCGCCACCGTCAACGACCACATGCAGCAAGAGCACTCATGACCGCGCATCCGACCCACTCCGCCTCCTACCCCGACCGGGAAACCGCCCAATGGGCCACCCAACAGGTCGTCACCGCCAACGAGCAGGCCATCCACCGCTGGCTCGCCCAGTCCACGCGCCCCCGCCTGACCATCGAGGCGAGCTGGCCGTCCCGGTCCGAGCCGGTCGGCCGGGTCCTGTCGCAGCCGATGATGCTGGCAGGCCGGGAGCCGGTTGACGTGCGGGCCGCCAGGGTGATCCTCAAGCGGGACGCGTCCCGCCCGCACGGCTTCACCGTCCACGCCACCTTCCCGATCTACCTGTAGAGACCCGTAGAGGCTGACCACCGTGCCCCTGAGCCCCCTCGAACACGACCGCCGCTACGCCGAACTCGACCAGGTCATGCGCGCCTACCTCGGACAGCCGGCGGACGACACCCCCGACCGGCCCGGTCAGGCCCTGACCGCCTGCCTCCGGCAGACCTGGCACAGCCGTCCGTGGGCCCTTGCGGTAGCCGAGCGACAGCTACGGGAGTACGCCGACAACCCTCCCGGACGGCTCCGGCTGCGCCTCGGCGAGTACTACGCCATCCCCGACGTCGGCCTGTCCGAGGACGACATCCAGCAGTGGCTCCACTGCCTCGCCGACCACATCAAGCACAGCATCGAGGAGGGCGAGGTCCCGCCCCCAGCCGCTCCGGCCACCCACTGGGAATGGCACGCCCGCTTCCCCGAACTCGGCCAGTTCCTCGGCGGCTGGTTCTCCCAGGACATGCCGGACGAGTTCGACGACCACGGTGCAGCCGTCGACGACTACCGGACCTCCACAGACCCACAACTCGTCGCCCGCCTCGTCGGTGAGCTGCACGAACTGCTCGCCTTGGACCTCGACGAGTCCGACTGCGCCCTCGCCGTCACCGAGTTGGGCATGGAGGTCGACCCGCCCGCGCCGTACTCGCCCAGCGCCTGGCTGGCCATAGCCGCCGACCGCCTCGCCCTGCCTCCCGCCGACTACGGACCACCCGCGTAGGCATGCAGGGGGACGCTGCCGAGCCCTGGGAGACGGCCGCCGGGCTGGTGCGGGCCGCGCAGGGTGGGGATGCCCTGGCCATGGACGAGCTGCTGACGCTGGTGACGCCGTATGTGACGCGGCTGTGCCGGCCGATCGCACCGCTCGACGTGCCGGACGCCGTGCAGGAGTCACTCGTGGTGGTCTTCAAGGGCCTGCGCACGCTGCGCGATCCGCTCGCCTTCTACGGCTGGGTGCGTACGGTCACCGTACGAGAGGCGGTACGCGTCGCACGGCGCACCGCGGTCGAGGAGCCGGCCGACCCCGCCGAGCTGGCCCGGCTCGGCGGACTCCGCCCGAGCACCGACGGTGAACTGCCCGCCGACGTACGCGACGTACTCGCCCGGCTCCCGGTCCGGCACCGGGCCGTACTGGTCCTGCGCGAACTGGAGGGCCTGGACGAGGCCTCCGTCGCCGAACTGCTCGGGGTTCCTCCGGGCACGGTCAAGTCCCGGCTGCACCGGGCCCGTTCGTCATTCCGGAAGGCGTGGTCGCGATGAGTGCCGATCCCGTACGGCGGCTGCGCGTGCTGGCGGCCGGGCTGCACGCGGGGATGTACGCGGAGGAGCACCTGGCGCTGCCGTACGAGCGGGTCTGGTCCGTGGCCTCTGATCTCTCCTCCGAGCTGCCCCATCTCGTGCCGTTCCTGCGGGAGTTCCGCGTCCCGCCGGGGGACTCCGACTGCAAGCGGGCTCTGGCCGTGGGACGTTCGGGGATGACGGAGTCCTTCGAGGTGCGGCTCGCGCCCGGCTGGTGCCTGATGCAGTCCCGCACGGTCGTGGGCGGCATGGCGGCCGTACCGGAGGGCGACGGAACGCGCTTCGCCGTCCTCGGCGCGACACGTCCCGCCGCCCTGCGACCGGTCCAGTGGCTCTACGGCCGCCTGCTCGGCGAGCGCCGCGGACGGGCGTTCGTCCAGCGGGTCACCGAGCGGGCGCAGCTGCGCTAGCGCCGGTCCTCGAAGAACTCCCGTACGGCCTTCGCCACCTCTTCCGGCCGCTCCTGCGGCAGGTAGTGCCCGGCGCCCGGCACCAGCCGCACCGCCAGATCGTCGGCGTACGGCTCCGCCCCGGCGAGCAGCGACGGCCGGATCACGGTGTCCCGCTCGCCGCCGAGCAGCAGCGTGGGCACGGTCAGCCGGTGCCGCCGCCAGGTGCCGCGGAGCAGCGCGGGGATGTCGTGCAGGACGTACTGCCAGAACAGGGACTGTACGGCGGGCGCGCTCGCGGAGGTCGCCGCCGCGTACTCGGCGAGGTCGGCGTCCGTCCACACGGCCGGGTCGGCGACCTGGTGGCGCAGCAGGAAGCGGGTGAAGCCGGGCCAGTGCCGCAGGACGGCCCGCCCGAGCACGGGGTACTCGACGAACGCGGTGTACCACAGCCGCCACAGGTTGGGCAGGACGGCGCGGTGCCGGGGCCAGGGGTGGGACATGTTCAGCGCCACGTACCCGCTGAACCGCTCCGGCGCCCGCAGGCACAGCCGGAACCCCAGGTGGGCACCCCAGTCATGCCCGACCAGCCCGACCCGCTCCAGCCCGAGCGCGTCGAGCAGTGCGATGGCGTCTTCGGCCAGGGCGTCCATGTCGTACCCGCGCGGGGTCGCCTCCGACCAGCCGAAGCCGCGGAGGTCCGGGCAGATCAACCGGTACCCGTCCGGGAGCAGGCCGGCGACCTTGTGCCAGGCGTACCAGTGCTGCGGGAAGCCGTGCAGCATCAGCAGGGGGACACCGGTGCCGTACTCGGCGACGTGCAGCCGGGCGCCCCGGACGTCCAGCCACCTGTGCTCGGCCCGTACGTCCTCCGGCAGCACCCGCTCGGTGTCGATGTGCGGTGCCATGCATGACCCCTCTCACTCCGGCGCGGTCCCCCGTCGGGTCCGCATCGCCGGGTCAGGAGTCGAGGCAGGGGCCAAAGGTTCCATCGGATTCCGAGGCAGTGTCCATGCAAAACACCGCTGCCGCACGGGAATCGGCGATCTTCCCTCGCAATCGTGAACATCCGCGCTTGCGGCTGGCATATTCGAATTTCGCCGCCCTAGGTTCCGCGGCGGAGGTGGTTCACATGAACGAACCCAGTAAGCGGCCCGACGCGGGCGAGCGGCATGAGGCGATCGACGTCAGCGATTTCGTGTACGCGGCGACCGGAGCACGGGTGCGACGGCTGACCATGCCGGACGGGGCTCATTGGTTCCCGGCGGTGGATGTGTGCAAGGAACTGGGGTACACCACGCCCCGAAAGGCCCTGATGGACCATGTCCCGGAGGACCATCGAGAAAGTCTTGAGACACTGACTGGAAGTCACTCTCTCAGCATTCCCGCAGGTCGGGAGTGGCGCCGAGACTTGCAACTCATCGATCTCCAGGGCCTGATCATCCTCGTTCAGGCCTGCACGAAACCCGCCTGCGCCCCCTTCAAACAGTGGGTCGCCGAGGTGATCGAGACGGTTCAGCGGGAGGGGACTTACACGCTCGAAGAGGCCGAGGTGCAGCCCGCCGACCCAGGCGCCCCCATCGCCTACGCCATGCCGGAACAGGTCGCGGAGGCCATCGTCCGGCTTGAGGCGCACAACCTTCAGCTGGACGAAGAGCTTGCGAACGGGCAGCGTGAATCGATCACGTTGCAAAGGGAGATGCTGGCCATCCAGAGGGAGACACTGACCACGCAGAAGGCCACACTCGCCGTGCAGCAGGCCATGGTCCGGGCGATGGAACGCATCGCGGACCGGCTCGACGCCCTCGTCCTCGAACGTCAAACGCCTGTGGACGGTAGCCGTCGTGATCGCCCCGGTTCTCGTCGAGAAGGGTGAGCTGCGCGAGCCGCTCGAATCGATCGCCGCCCGTACAGGTCTGTCGGGGCGGGGCGGAGGACGGGGCACCGGTGTACGTGCTCAACCGGCCCTGACAGCTCTGGAAGAGAGAGGGGCGGTCGCAAGAAGTGGTTGCGACCGCCCCATCCCGCAGACTAGCTGCCCTACGCCCAGGTGATGAGCCTCTTCGGCTGTTCCAGGATCGCCGCCACGTCGGCGAGGACCTTGGAGCCCAGTTCGCCGTCGACCAGGCGGTGGTCGAAGCTCAGGGCCAGGGTGGTGACCTGGCGCGGCTTCACCTTGCCCTTGTGGACCCACGGCTGGAGCTTGATCGCGCCGACCGCGAGGATCGCGGACTCGCCGGGGTTGAGGATCGGCGTGCCGGTGTCGACGCCGAAGACGCCGACGTTGGTGATGGTCACCGTGCCGCCCTGCATCGCGGCCGGGGACGTCTTGCCCTCCCTGGCCGTGGACACCAGCTCGCCCAGCGCGTCCGCCAGCTGCGGGAGCGTCTTGTCGTGCGCGTCCTTGATGTTCGGGACGATCAGGCCACGCGGGGTGGCGGCGGCGATGCCCAGGTTCACGTAGTGCTTGAGCACGATCTCCTGGTTCGCCTCGTCCCAGGCGGCGCTGATCTCCGGGTTGCGCTTGATGGCGACCAGCAGGGCCTTGGCGATCAGCAGGAGCGGGTTCACCCGCCGGCCCTGCATCTCCTTGTCCTGCTTCAGCTCCTCGATCAGCTTCATCGTGCGCGTCACGTCCACCGTCACGAACTCCGTGACGTGCGGGGCGGTGAACGCGGAGTTGACCATCGCCTGGGCCGTCATCTTGCGGACGCCCTTGACCGGGATGCGGGTCTCGCGCGCACCGTCGTAGGCGACGACCGGAGCGGGAGCGGAAACCGGAGCAGGAGCGGAAACCGGGGCGGGGACCGCCGGGGCCACCAGCTCGGCGGGGGCGGCCGGGGCCGCTGCCGCATGGACGTCCTCGCGCGTGATGATGCCGTCCGGGCCGGACGGGATGACGGCCGTGAGGTCGACGCCGAGGTCCTTGGCCAGCTTGCGCACCGGCGGCTTGGCCAGCGGGCGGGGCTTCTCCGCGACCTGGCCGGTGTGGCCGTTCAGCTCGCCCTGGATCGCCTGCGCCGCCGACGGCGCCGGGACGGTGGTCCCGGGGGCAGCCTTGCGGGGGCGGCGCTTGGTGGAAGAGGTGGCCACGCCGTAGCCGACCAGGACCGGCTGGCGGGCCGGCGGCTTGGGTTCCTCCTCCTTGGGCGCCTCGGCCGCAGGCGCAGCCTCCGCCTTCGGCTGCTCGGCCGGCGCGGCGGCGGGAGCCGGAGCAGCGCCGCCGGACACGTCCACCGCGATGATGGCCATGCCCACGTCGACGGTGGTGCCCTCCGGGAAGTGCAGTGCGCGCACCACACCGTCGTAGGGGATGGGCAGTTCGACGGCCGCCTTGGCGGTCTCGACCTCGCACACCACCTGGCCGTCGGTGACCGTGTCACCGGGCTGCACGTACCACTTGAGGATCTCGGCCTCGGTGAGTCCCTCGCCCACGTCGGGCATCTTGAACTCGCGTACGGATGCTTCCGTCATCGTCGTCACGCCCCTCTCCCTCAGTACGCCAGCGAGCGGTCGACGGCGTCGAGCACCCGGTCCAGGCCCGGCAGGTACTCCTCCTCCAGACGCGCCGGTGGGTACGGGGCGTGGTAGCCGCCGACCCGGAGCACCGGGGCCTCCAGGTGGTAGAAGCAGCGCTCGGTGATCCGCGCGGCGATCTCCGCACCGGAGCCGAAGAACACCGGCGCCTCGTGGACCACGACGAGGCGGCGGGTCTTCTCGACCGACGCCTGGACGGTGTCGAAGTCGATCGGCGAGATCGAGCGCAGGTCGACGACCTCGAGGGACTTGCCCTCCTCGGCCGCCGCGTCGGCGACCTCCTGGCACAGCTTCACCATCGGGCCGTAGGCGGCCAGGGTGAGGTCGGTGCCCTCGCGGACCACGCTCGCCTTGTGCAGCGGGCCGGGGATCGCCTCGGTGTTGACCTCGGCCTTGTCCCAGTAGCGCCGCTTGGGCTCGAAGTAGATCACCGGGTCGTCGCTCTGGATGGCCTGCTGCATCATCCAGTACGCGTCGGAGGCGTTGGAGGGGCTGACGACCTTCAGGCCGGCGACGTGCGCGAACAGCGCCTCGGGGGACTCCGAGTGGTGCTCGACCGCGCCGATGCCGCCGCCGTAGGGGATACGGATGACGACCGGCATCTTGACCTTGCCCAGGGCGCGGGCGTGCATCTTCGCGAGCTGCGTGACGATCTGGTCGTACGCCGGGAAGACGAAGCCGTCGAACTGGATCTCCACCACCGGGCGGTAGCCGCGCAGGGCCAGGCCGATCGCGGTGCCGACGATGCCCGACTCGGCGAGCGGGGTGTCGATGACGCGGCTCTCGCCGAAGTCCTTCTGCAGGCCGTCCGTCACCCGGAAGACGCCGCCGAGCTTGCCGACGTCCTCGCCCATGATGACGACCTTGGGGTCCGCTTCCAGGGCGCGGCGCAGCGACTCGTTGATCGCCTTGGCCATCGCCATGGTCTTGGTCTCCGCTGCCATGATCAGACCCCCTCGGCCTCTGCATCCGCGAACGACGCCTGGTAGGCGGCGAACTGGGCGCGCTCCTCGTCGACGAGCGCGTGCCCGTCCGCGTACACGTTCTCGAAGATGGCGAAGTGATCCGGGTCCGGCATGGCACGGACCGCTTCGCGCACTCGTTTGCCCAACGCCTCGGACTCGGCTTCGAGTTCCGCGAAGAATCCCTCGTCCGCGTGGTTTGAGGACTCCAGGTACCGGCGAAGGCGCAGGATCGGGTCCTTCGCCTCCCAGGCCAGCCGCTCCTCGTCACCCCGGTAGCGGGTGGGGTCGTCGGAGGTGGTGTGGGCACCCATGCGGTAGGTGAACGCCTCGACCAGGGTGGGGCCCTCGCCGCGGCGGGCGCGCTCCAGCGCCCACTTGGTGACCGCGAGGCAGGCCAGCACGTCGTTGCCGTCCACCCGCACGCCCGGGAAACCGAAGCCCTGCGCGCGCTGGTAGAGCGGCACGCGGCTCTGCTTCTCGGTGGGCTCGGAGATCGCCCACTGGTTGTTCTGGCAGAAGAACACCACGGGGGCGTTGTAGACCGCGGAGAACGTGAACGATTCCGCCACGTCGCCCTGGCTGGAGGCGCCGTCGCCGAAGTAGGCGATGACCGCCGAGTCCGCACCGTCCTTGGCGACGCCCATCGCGTAGCCGGTGGCGTGCAGCGTCTGCGAGCCGATGACGATCGTGTAGAGGTGGAAGTTGTTGCTGTTCGGGTCCCAGCCGCCGTTGTTCACACCCCGGAACATGCCGAGCAGGTTGGCCGGGTCGACCCCGCGGCACCAGGCGACGCCGTGCTCGCGGTAGGTCGGGAAGACGTAGTCGTCCTCACGGGTGGCCCGGCCGGAGCCGATCTGGGCGGCCTCCTGGCCGAGCAGCGAGGCCCACAGGCCCAGCTCGCCCTGACGCTGCAGCGCGGTGGCCTCGGCGTCGAAGCGGCGGGTGAGCACCATGTCGCGGTACAGGCCGCGGAGCTCTTCGGGGGTGATGCCGGCGACGTAGGAGTCGTACTCGGCGTTCTTGACCCGCTTGCCCTCCGGCGTAAGAAGCTGCACGAGTTCAGGTTCGTTGCTCTTCTTCGCGGTGGTGCGGGTGGTGCGCTTGCCGCCGGTCGTGCCGGCCTTGCCTGCGGCGGTGCGTCGCGGCTCGCGCGCGGCACTGCTCTCCACGGTCACGTGTGCTCCTCCGTCGTTCCGGCCGCCGGGGTTGCCGGTAGGCCAGTGCGGCTCACCTGTTGTCGTCCCAGGGGCACGGGGTGGGTGCCACTCGGCCGGGAACAGGCGTGACAGGTGCCCCGGCGAGCGCCCTGCAACATTCACGTTACCCAGTGCTCCACATTTCTGTGAAACCCCTTCTGACCTGCGTTTTTGCTTGGATTTCCAAGTAAAAGCGCGAAGACCGAAAGGTCGCTGGTCACAGCCTTGCAGGAGGCCGGAGCTACGGCACCGTATCCCGGCGACCCCGGCCTCGGGAAGAGCCAATTTGTGAGACTGATCGCCCACACGAAGGCCGACAAATCACCGTATATCTGGGTGATGGTCACCCGGTCGAGGCCGCCGGTGAGGCCGGCACGGTTACCTACTCGCCAGTAACGGATTCCGGTCACCCCGTTCCCGAGCCGCCGCTTATGCCGGACTCAAGCCACGCGAATGCAGCGGAAAAGCAGGGAAGTGCTTGAGTTTCTTTACGGGATCACGTGCGGGATCACCTACATGATCACCCGAGTTTGACGCCGCGTGACCGAAAGCGACCATCGGCGACTATCTGTGACAAGCCCCAGCTCACGGCCCTCTTTCCGTGCCCTAGCATCTGCCGCGTGCCGCGCTCTTGTGTACCACCCCCTGTGCCCCACGCGCCCCCTCTGGGCGCCCTGCTGCGCCTGTACGCCGCCGGTACCGCCCTCGCCTGCGAGCCCGTCGACCAAGGTCTGCTCAACCGCGGCTACCGGCTGCGCACGACCAGCGGCCGATACTTCCTCAAGCACCACTTCGACCCGGACACCGCCGACCCGGCCGCCATCGAACGCCGGCACCGGGCCACCCAGCGGCTGGCAGACCTCGGCGTCCCGGTCGCCCCGCCGCTCGCGCACCGCGAGGGGCGCACGGTCGCCGTCGTCGGCGGCCACGCCTACGCCCTGCACCCCTGGATCGACGGCAGGCACCGGCACGGCGGCCAGCTCACCCGCTCCGAGAGCGCACGCCTGGGGGCGCTCCTGGGCGCCGTACACGCCTGCCTGGAGCGCGTGATGCCGCCCAAGGGGCGCACCCGCCCGGCCACGAGCCCCCACCCTGTGGAGAGCGCCGATCCGGCCGACACCTTCGCCCTCATCGACGACCTGCTCGGCCACGTCCGCCGCCACCGCCCCGCGGACGCCTTCGACGAACTGGCCCGGCACCGGCTCCTGGAGCGGCGGGACCTGCTGGAACAGCACGCGCACCGGCGCCCGCCGCGCGGCGGCTCGGTGGGCTGGGTGCACGGGGACTTCCACCCCTTCAACCTGCTCTACAAGGACGACGCCCCGGCCGCCATCGTGGACTGGGACCGGCTGGGCGTGCAGCCCCGCGCGGAGGAGGCCGTACGCGCCGCCGCGATCTTCTTCGTACGGCCCGCGGGAACGCTCGACCTGCCGAAAGTGCGGTCCTACGCGCGCGCGTACCGGCGCGCGGCCAAGGCCACGCCCTCGGAGCTGGCGGCGGCCGTGCACCGGGTGTGGTGGGAACGCCTGAACGACTTCTGGATGCTGCGCTGGCACTACGAGCGCGGCGACACCCGCGCGGACTGCCAGTTCCCGGCCGCCTCCGCGCTCGCGGTGTGGTGGACCCGGGAGTACGACGCGGTGTGCGACGCGTTCGCGGAGTGACGGCCCCTCAGGGTGCCGGCGCCCGCCTCAGGGTGACGCCGGATCAAGGGACGCCGCCCGGCGCCGTCTCAGTGGGCGCGGGACCGCTTCACGGCCCGGTGCCCGCGTCCGTGCCGCCGTCGGTGAGGCCGCCCACGTCCGCGCCGCCGGTCCCCGGATCCGTCGTCGGGTCCGTCGTCGGGTCCGTCGGGTCGGTCGGCGGATCCGTCGGGTCCGTCGGGGTCGTCTGCGGATCCGTCGGCTGGTCGGTCGGGTCGGTGGTGGGCGTGTCGGACGGGGTGGCCGACGGCGTGGACGACTGCGTCCAGCCGGGGCCGGTGCCCGTGTCCGAGCCGCCGTCGTCCGTGGACGTGTCGCTGGGCTGGCTGGTGCTGTCGCCGGTCGGGCTCTTCGAGGGCGATTCGTGCTTGGTGCCCTGGGAGTGGGTCGCCGTCGGCGTGCTGCCGCCGCCGCTGCCCCCGCTGTCGTTCCCGTGCTTCAGCGCCACGGCCACGCCCACCGCGATCGCGATCACCGCGAGAACGGCGAGGATCCACAGCTTGCCGCGCCCGCTGCCCTTGTTGCCGTGCCCCTCGAAGCCGCCGTCGTCGCCGCCGCCGTACCCGTGGGGCAGCATCGGCTGCGGGATCTGCGTGGTGCCCGAGCCGTTCATCGGGTGCTGCATGGCGGTCGTCGGCGCGAAGCCGCCCGGCGGGGTCTGCCGGCCGTCGTGCGCGTCCACCGGGCCGGTGTTCCAGGTGCCGGTGTGGGCGCCCTGCTCGTAGAGCATCTGCAGCCCGTACTGGACCAGGCCGCGCATCTCCTCGGCCGTCTGGAAGCGGTCGTCGGGGTCCTTGGCCAGCGAGCGCATGACCAGGCCGTCCAGCTCCGGCGGGCAGCCGGCCTCGGAGACCTGCGACGGCGGCACCGGCATGTCCTGGACATGCTGGTAGACCACCGACAGCGGGGTCTCGCCCGTGAACGGGGGCCTGAGCGCGAGCAGTTCGTACATCAGGCAGCCGGTCGCGTACAGGTCGGAGCGGTGGTCGACGGCCTTGCCGAGCGCCTGCTCCGGGGAGAGGTACTGCGGGGTGCCCATGACCATGCCGGTCTGCGTCATCGTTGTCGAGGCGCCGTGCAGGGCGCGGGCGATGCCGAAGTCCATCACCTTGACGGCGCCGCTGTCGGTGATGATCACGTTGGCGGGCTTGATGTCGCGGTGCACGATGCCGTGCTGGTGCGAGTAGGCGAGCGCCTCCAGCACCCCGGAGACGATGATCAGGGCCTGCTCGGGGCCCGGCGCCTCGGAGTTGATCAGCAGGTCGCGGATGGTGCGGCCCTCGACCAGCTCCATCACGATGTACGGCACGGACTGGCCGCCGACCGCGTCCTCGCCGGAGTCGTACACGGCGACGATCGCGTGGTGGTTGAGCCCGGCGACCGACTGTGCCTCACGCGTGAAGCGGGCCTTGGAGACCGGGTCCTCGGCGAGGTCGGCGCGGAGCAGCTTCACCGCGACCGTACGGCCCAGGCGCACGTCCTCGGCCGCGAAGACCTCGGCCATGCCGCCCCGGCCCAGCCGGTGGGTCAGCCGGTACCGGCCGTCGCCGACGAGCCCTCCGTTGCCCCACATCTCCGGCGTGTCTGACATGCCACCGCCAGTCGCCTCGGGGTCGGACGGGCCCTGGGCGCTGTGCGTCTGTGCCATGGGTCCTCGCCGTCGTCTCTGCCCGCGGTGCGCGCGGTGTTGTCACGGGTCTCCGTCGGCCACGCTACAGCCTCCGTGGAAACCGCCGGCCCGGAACCGAAACCGGGACCGCCCGGAGCCGGACCGGCCATGAAACCCGTAGCACGCGCTGTCGTGCAAATTCTGTGCGCCGGGGGTACGCCCGCTGTAACGCTTGCGCGACGCTTCTTTCGCGTACGGTCACGGAACGGGCACCGAGCTTGACGTGTCAGTGCCCTGGGGCAGACTTGGCCGGGAATGACACATTCGATCAAGGCCTATCCGATCAACTCGATCAGCGACGGCGCCGGACGGCCAGTGGGGGACGCGGAGAGATGAGCCAGGACGGCGCACAAGGCCGGCACGCGGGGCAGGCGGTGGCCGGAGGCCGCTATCAGCTGCGCGACCTGCTCGGCGAGGGCGGCATGGCCTCGGTGCATCTGGCGTACGACGCCGTGCTCGACCGCCAGGTCGCGATCAAGACCCTGCACACCGAACTCGGCCGGGAACAGGCCTTCCGTGAGCGCTTCCGCCGCGAGGCCCAGGCCGTGGCCAAGCTCACGCACACCAACATCGTCTCCGTCTTCGACACCGGCGAGGACGAGCTCGGCGGCATGACGACTCCGTACATCGTCATGGAGTACGTCGAGGGCCGCCCGCTGGGCTCGGTCCTGGAGGACGACATCCGCCAGTACGGCGCGATGCCCGCCGACAAGGCGCTGAAGATCACCGCCGATGTGCTGGCGGCGCTGGAGATCAGCCACGAGATGGGGCTGGTCCACCGCGACATCAAGCCGGGCAACGTGATGATGACCAAGCGCGGCGTGGTCAAGGTCATGGACTTCGGCATCGCCCGCGCCATGCAGTCCGGCGTCACCTCGATGACCCAGACCGGCATGGTCGTCGGCACCCCGCAGTACCTCTCGCCCGAGCAGGCCCTCGGCCGGGGCGTGGACGCCCGCTCCGACCTGTACTCGGTCGGCATCATGCTGTTCCAGCTGGTCACCGGGCGGCTTCCGTTCGACGCGGACTCGCCGCTGGCGATCGCGTACGCGCATGTGCAGGAGGAGCCGGTGGCGCCCTCCTCGGTCAACCGGTCCCTGCCGCCCGCGGTGGACGCGCTGGTCGCCCGCGCGCTGAAAAAGAACCCGAACGAGCGCTTCCCGACCGCCGAGGCGATGCGCGACGAGTGCCTGCGCGTCGCCGCCTCCTTCCAGGCGGCCCCGCCGAGCATCGTGCCCGGCGCCACCGGGCAGAGCGGCGCGGGCGTCGGCTCCGCCGTGTTCCCGCCGGTCGGCCAGGCGGCCCCGGGGCCCACCGGCCCGGTCCAGTCGCCGTACCAGCCGACACCGGCCCCGGGCCCGTACGGCGCCCCGACGCCCCCTCCCGCCCCCGCGTACGGCTACCCGCAGCAGGGCGGCTACCACACGCCTGCGCCGGTGGGCTACGGCCAGCAGACGCCCGCGACCCCGCCGCCGTACACGATCTCGCCGCAGCCGGCCACGCAGTCCCCCGCCTCGGGCGGGGGCAAGGGCAACAAGCCGGTGATCATCGGCTCGGTCGCGGTGTCCCTGGTCGCGGTCATCGGCCTGATCGTCGCGCTGGTGATGAACGGCGGCGGCAGCGACGACAAGGGCGGGAACACCAACGCGAGCGCGTCGGCCTCCCCCGCCCACAAGCCCGGCTACCGCGGTCCCGACACCACCAAGGTGATCGACAAGACCGAGTGCACCGAGCCGACGGAGTCGTACGACGATCCGGACAAGGTCATGCTCCCGGACTTCCGGTTCAAGAACATCAAGTCAGTCAAGGACTGTGCGCAGGCCGCGGGTTGGACCGTGAAGGTCGTCAAGGTCGCCGACAACACCTGGGGCGACGGCACGGTCATGGACCAGTTCCCCAAGGAGAACACGGACGTGGATCCGAAGAACGTCGAGATCCAGCTCAACGTGTCCACGGGCAACCCGCCGAGCTGATCACGGCACGGATGCCGGAGCAGGCGGCGCGGCAGGCATCGGCACAGACACGCCACAGACATCGAAAGGGCCCGGCGGTTTTCCGCCGGGCCCTTCGCGTTGGTGGTGACGCGCTGGTGGTGAACGGGTCTACAGGTACGGTCCGCCCGCACGGCCGCCGGTGTGCTGGTCGTCGTGGCCGTCGTGGCCCACGCCCGGCGGAAGCGCCCGCCGCATCTGCTCCAGCTGGGCCCGCGCGGCCATCTGCTGGGCGAACAGCGTCGTCTGGATCCCGTGGAAGAGGCCCTCCAGCCAGCCCACGAGCTGCGCCTGCGCGATGCGCAGTTCGGCGTCGCTCGGGGTCGCCTCGTCGGTGAACGGCAGGGAGAGCCGCTCCAGTTCCTCGACCAGCTCCGGCGCCAGGCCGTCCTCCAGCTCCTTGACCGAGCTGCGGTGGATCTCCTTGAGCCGGACCCGGCTAGCCTCGTCCAGAGGAGCCGCGCGCACCTCCTCCAGGAGCTGCTTGATCATGCTGCCGATCCGCATGACCTTGGCAGGCTGTTCGACCTGCTCCGTCACCGGAGTCTCGCGGGAGTCCTCGTCCCCGTTGCCACCGCTGAGCGCCATCCCGTCCTGGCCCACGACCAGGATCTGCGGGTTCTCCGGCGACCTTTCGTTCCTCGGCATCTCCATGCCGCCATTCTCTCGCACCCGTATACCTCACCACCGTGGTGCCCCCTGGCGCGGGTGATCCACCGTAATGACCGGGCTTAGAAGGGCTACGGACGGGCTTAGACCCGTCGGCCCAATCCGGAATGCCTGGTTTGCCATTGAATGTGAGGCTGGGAGTCCGTCGGCTTTCCATCGGCTCTCCGCCGGCTCGACGCCGGCTCGACGCCGGTCACGGCAACTCGGCTCCAGGAGGTCACCGACGTGACTCCATGGCTGCGACTCACGCTCCGCCTCGCGCGACTGCTGCTCGTCCTGGCGGTGGCCCTGCCCGCGTACGACATATCCACCGCGTACGGCACTGCCCACGCGTACCGCACCGAGCCCGCCCCCTCGCGCTCCCCCGGCCCCACGGCCGCCGTACCGTCGCCCGCCGCCCATGCGCACCGTTCCGCCTCGCCCTCGGCTTCGCCATCCACCCACGGGCCCGCCGTCCAGCCGTCGCGTGCGGGGAGCCGGCCCGGCGAGGGGCGGATGCGGCCTGGCCGGCCCGACGGCCCCGCGGCCGAGGTGGAGGGCGACGACAACTCCGTGCCGCACAGGGTCCCCGACACCGATGCCGCCCGGCCGGAGGAACCGGAGACGGCGGACCCCCCGGCCGGGACCGCCGGGACGCCCACGGCCACCCCGCCCGACGAGGCCCAACTGCCCCCGCACACCGTCCACCAGGGCGAGGGCCAGCCCCAGGCCGAGGCGAGCGAGCCGGTCCTGCGGATCCTGCCGCTGGGCAGCGGCCTGGTCCTCATCGGCCTGGGCCTGGGCCTCACGTTCCTGGGGCTGCGGATCCGCAGGAGCTGACCTACGACGCCGGTAGCGCCGGTACGCCTGTACGCCGCTACTCCGGTACGCCTGGACGCCGCTAGGGCGTGACCAGCAGCACCTTCCCGATGTGACCGCTCTCCTCCACCACGCGGTGGGCCTCGGCCGCCTCCGGCATGGGCAGTTCGCGGTCGACGACCGGGCGGACACGGCCCGCGGCGACCAGCGGCCACACGTGTTCGCGTACGGCGGCCACGATGGACGTCTTCTCGCTCAGCGGGCGGGCGCGCAGCGAGGTCGCGCTGATGGCGGCCCGCTTGCTCAGCAGGGCACCGATGTTCAGCTCGCCCTTGGCTCCGCCCTGCATGCCGATGATCGCGAGCCGCCCGTTGACGGCGAGCGCCTGGATGTTGCGGTCCAGGTACTTGGCGCCCATGTTGTCGAGGATGACGTCGGCGCCCGCGCCGTCGGTGGCCTGCTGGATCTCGGCGACGAAGTCCTGCTCGCGGTAGTTGATCACGATGTCCGCGCCCAGCTCGGCGCAGCGCTCCAGCTTCTCCTTCGTGCCGGCCGTCACCGCGACCTTGGCGCCGACCGCCTTGGCGAGCTGGATCGCCATGGTGCCGATGCCGCTGGAGCCGCCGTGCACGAGCAGCGTCTCGCCGGGTCGCAGGTGGGCGATCATGAAGACGTTGGACCAGACCGTGCAGACCACCTCGGGCAGTGCCGCGGCCTGCTTGAGGTCGACGCCGGCGGGCACGGGCAGCAGCTGTCCGGCCGGCACGACGACCTTCTGGGCGTAGCCGCCGCCGGCGAGCAGCGCGCACACCTCCTCGCCGACGGCCCAGCCGGACGCCCCGGGGCCGATCGCGGCGATCCGGCCGGAGCACTCCAGGCCGGGGTAGGGGGACGCACCGGGGGGCGGGTTGTAGAAGCCCTGCCGCTGGAGGATGTCGGCGCGGTTGACGGCGCTGGCCACCACCTCGACCAGCACCTCGCCCTCGCCGGGCACGGGATCGGGGACCTCGTCCCACACGAGCGCCTCGGGACCACCGGGTTCGGGAATCGTGATCGCATGCATGCGGGCGACGCTACACCGGGCCTCACAGCCCGGACGTTTCACGTGAAACACACCCCGATCCCGGCGGCAGCCCACGGCAGGTCCAGCAGTTCCGCTTCCTCACCCTGGCGTGCCCCGCCCGGCGGTACGACCGCCACGGCGTCGGCGGCGGCGACGCCGCGCAGCATGGCCGGGCCGTTGTAGTGCAGCGGCATCGCACGGTCGCCGCGCAGCACCACGGGGATGAGCCGGGTGTCGTACGGATGCCCGTGCACCGCCTCCCCGAGCGGCAGCGTGTACGCCTCCGGGGCGGGGCGGGCGGCCAGGGTGCGCAGCAGGGGCTCGGCGAGCGTGAGCAGGCCGGAGACGGCCGCGAGGGGGTTGCCGGGCAGGCCGACGAGGTGCTGGGTCTCGTTGAGGCGGGCCAGCAGCATGGGGTGGCCGGGGCGCACCTTGACCCCGTCTACGAGGAGTTCGGCGCCGATGCGTTCCAGGGTGGGGTGGACGTGGTCGACGGGTCCGCCGGCGGTGCCGCCGGTGGTGACGACCAGGTCGGCGGTGGAGTCGGTGACCGCCCGGTACAAGGCCTCGGCGTCGTCACCGACCCTGCGCACGGCGGTCACTTCGGCGCCGAGGGCACGCAGCCAGGACGGCAGCATGGGGCCGAGCGCGTCACGGATCAGCCCGTCGTGCGGGAGCCCTTCGGTGAGCAACTCGTCGCCGAGGACGAAAACTTCGGCGCGCGGCCGGGGGACGGCGGTGACGGTGTCGTATCCGGCGGCTGCCGCCAGGCCCAGGACGGCCGGGGTGACCAGCGTGCCGACGGGCAGCAACTGGTCGCCGCTGCGGCACTCCTGGCCGCGCGGGCGAATGTCATGGCCGTGGCTCAGCTCGTGCAGGGGATGCAGGCGGCCCTTGGTGTCGAGCCGGCCGTGTTCGCTGCGCAGGACGGCGGTGGTGTCGGCGGGGATGCGGGCGCCCGTGGCGATGCGGACCGCCTCGCCGTCGGTGAGCGGCTCGGGCAGCGCGTGCCCGGCGAGTACGCCGTCGTCCCGCACGTCCCAGGGGCCGGGTCCCGCGACCGCCCAGCCGTCCATCGCGGAGGTGTCGAAGGAGGGCAGGTCGGTGAGCGCGTCGAGGGGGGCGGCCAGGACCAGGCCGAGCGCGTCGGCGAGGGGTACGCAGACGGGGGCCCGGCGGGCGACGCTGGGCCTGTCACCCGTGCCGCCGCGGCTCCGGGGGCGTGCGGCGCGCACGGCGATCTCGCGGGCCTGCGGCCAGGGGGTGGCCTTGTGCCGCTCGGCCCGCCCCGGTTCGGCCGGCCGGGACTCGTCCTGCGGGGCGGGGGCGGGCACGTGACCGGCGCTGTCGTGCTTGGGGTCCCTCACGAGGGCCAGGGCCTCCTCGACGTCGAGGTCGTCGATGTCCTCGGCCGCCGCCGCGGCCCGCCGGCCGGGGGCGGTCATCCGGCGTCCGGGGCGGAGGTGCCCCCGCCCGGTTCGGTGGGGTTCGCGTCGCTCCCTGCGTTCTCTGCGTTCTCCGTCTCCCAGCGCAGCGCCAGCGCGGCGGCCTTGCGGGCGGCCTCGGCGACGGCTTCGGGTCCGCCCTTGCCCTGGGCGGCGGCGTAGCCGACGAGGAAGGTGGTCAGCGGGGCGGCGGGCCGGGCCACGTTGTGCGCGGCATCGCGGGCCAGGTCGAGCAGGACGCCGGTGTCGACGTCCAGTTCGATGCCCAGTTCGTCCTTGACTGCGGAGATCCATTCATGCAACACGTGCCCATGCTCCCTGATGCGTGCCCTGGCGTCGGCGATGTCGTCCCAGGTGTCGCAGTCGAAGGACGCGAGCGGGTCCGGGACGCGGGTGAGCTGGAGGGCGCCGGTGAGCCGGCGCAGGGGCAGGCCGGTGAGACCGTGGTGCGCCTCGGCGAGGGCGGTGAGTTCGCGGCGCAGGGCAGCCGTGCGGTAGGCGGCCACGAGCGGCTGGTCGCGGCCGTCGGCGTCGGTGAGCAGCGCGCCGTCGGCGCCGGCGGCGGCCAGGGCGGTCAGCAGCCGCTCCACCGTCGCCGCTTCGAGGAACGGCAGGTCGGCGGAGAGAACGACCGCGTGCTCGGCGGTGGTGTGGCGCAGGCCGGCCTCCAGCGCGGCGACCGGCCCGGCACCGGGCGGCTCCTCGCGCGCCCAGCGCACGGGGCGCACGGTGGACCGGGGGCCGGCCACGACCACGGTGGTGCGGGCGCCCGCGCACGCCGCGAGCACCCGGTCGAGCAGCGCGCGTCCGCCGACCCGCACCCCGGGCTTGTCGGCCCCGCCGAGCCGCCGGGCGGCGCCGCCGGCAAGCACGACGGCGTCGTACGGCGCGGGGGTCCCGGGGGTTGCGGGAGCGTACTCGGTCACCCCCCGAGTATGTCTGTCTTTGCTCCTCCCGGGGTCACAGTGTGCGCAGGAGCACCGCCGGCTGTTCCACGCAGTCCGCCACGTACCGCAGGAAGCCGCCTGCCGTGCCGCCGTCGCACACCCGGTGGTCGAAGGTGAGCGAGAGCTGGACGACCTGGCGCACCGCCAGCTCGCCCTCGTGCACCCAGGGCTTGGGAATGATGCGGCCGACGCCGAGCATGGCCGCTTCGGGGTGGTTGATGATCGGGGTGGAGCCGTCGACGCCGAAGACTCCGTAGTTGTTCAACGTGAAGGTGCCGCCGGTGAGTTCCCCGGGGGTGAGCGTCCCGGTCCGCGCGGCCTCGGTGAGCCGGGCGAACTCGGCGGTCAGCGACTCGGCGTCGCGCGCGTGGGCGTCCCGGACGACCGGCACGACCAGTCCGCGCTCGGTCTGCGCGGCGAACCCGAGGTGCACGTGGTCGAGCTGGACGACCTCGCGGGCGTCGGCGTCGACGTAGGAGTTCAGCTCGGGGAACCGGGCGAGGGCGGCGGTGCAGATGCGGGCGAGCAGGGCGATGAGGGAGATCTTCGCTCCGCCGCCCGCGTTCATCGCGGCCCGCGCGCGCATGAGTTCGGTGGCGTCCGCGTCCACCCAGCAGGTGGCGTCGGGGATCTCCCGGCGGCTGCGCGACAGCTTGTCGGCGACAGCCCCGCGAATGCCCTTGAGGGGGGTGCGGATGCCGTTGCGGAGAGGGGAGGGCGTGGCCGCCGCGGGCACGGAGGCGGTGAGCGCCTCGGCCGTACGGGCGGGTGCCGCCTGGACCTGTCCCGCCGGGGCGTGCGCCGCCTGTGCCCGGAGCGCGTTCTCGACGTCCGCGCGCAGGATCAGTCCCTCCGGTCCCGAACCCGCCAGGCAGCGCAGATCCACACCGCCCTCACGGGCGAGCCGGCGCACCAGGGGCGAAATCACGGGAACGGGGCCTTCGGCATGGACCACCGGGGTGGCCGGGGTGACCACGGCTGCCGGCGCCGCCGGCCGCACCCTGCGCCGTCGGGTCGGCGCCTCCGAGGTGCCGTAGCCGACCAGCACGTTGCCCGAGCCCTCGCTCTCCCCCTCGGGAGCCGACGGGCCCACAGCCACCGTCAACAGCGGGGCACCGACGGGCAGTTCCGTGCCCTCCTCGCCGAAGCGGGCGGTGACCACGCCGCCGTACGGGCAGGGGACCTCGACCATCGCCTTGGCCGTCTCGACCTCCACGACCGGCTGGTCGATGGCGACGACGTCACCGACCTGCACCAGCCAGCGGACGATCTCCGCCTCGGTGAGTCCTTCGCCGAGGTCGGGAAGTTTGAACTCCAGCACCTGTGCCATCAGCCCTCGGCCTCCCACTGCAGACGCGCGACGGCGTCCAGGATGCGGTCCACACCGGGCAGGTGGTGCCGCTCCAGCATGGGCGGCGGGTAGGGGATGTCGAAGCCGGCCACGCGCAGCACCGGCGCCTCCAGGTGGTGGAAGCAGCGCTCGCTGATCCGGGCCGCGATCTCCCCGCCCGGTCCGCCGAACCCGGTCGCCTCGTGCACGACGACCGCGCGTCCGGTGCGCCGTACGGCCGCGCAGACCGTCTCGTCGTCGAACGGCACCAGGGAGCGCAGATCGACGACCTCCAGGTCCCAGCCCTCGGCCTGTGCGGCCTCGGCGGCCTCCATGCAGACCGGCAGGGAGGGGCCGTAGGTGATGAGCGTGGCGCTGCTGCCGGGGCGCCGGACGACCGCCCGTCCGATGGGTTCGACATCGGTGGGGTGCTCGGGGTTCCAGGAGTCCTTCGACCAGTACAGGCGCTTGGGCTCCATGAAGACGACCGGGTCGTCGGAGGCGATGGCCTGGCGCAGCAGCCCGTAGGCGTCGGCGACGGTCGCGGGCGTGACGACGTGCAGGCCCGGGGTGGCCATGTAGTAGGCCTCGGAGGAGTCGCTGTGGTGCTCGACACCGCCTATGCCGCCGCCGTAGGGGACGCGGACGGTGATGGGCAGGGGCATCCTGCCGCGCGTGCGGTTGCGCATCCGGGAGACGTGGCTGGCCAGTTGCTCGAACGCCGGGTAGGCGAAGGCGTCGAACTGCATCTCCACGACCGGGCGCAGCCCGTACATGGCCATGCCGACGGCGGTTCCGAGGATGCCCGCCTCGGCGAGCGGGGTGTCGGTGCAGCGGTCCTCGCCGAACTCCTTGGCGAGTCCGTCGGTGATCCGGAAGACACCGCCGAGCGTGCCGACGTCCTCGCCCATGACGTGCACGGTGGGGTCGTCGGCCATCGCGTCGCGCATCGCCCGCGTGAGGGCTTGCGCCATGGTGGCGGGCTTGACGGCCACGGTGGTCATCGGTGACCGCCTTCCTGGTGGTGCTCGTCGTCCTGCTCGGCCGCCAGCTCGGCCTGCAACAGCGCGCGCTGTTCGCGCAGTTGCGCCGTGGTCTCGGCGTACACGTGGTCGAACAGGTCCATGGGGTTCAGCTCGGGGTCGCGGTTCATGCGTTCGCGCAGGTCCGCGGCCATCGTCTCGGCGTCCTGCCGGGCGGCCTCGATACCGGCCTCGTCGAGCAGTCCGCGCGTGGTCATCTCCCGCTCCAGCAGCTCGATCGGGTCGTGGGCGCGCCAGGCCTCGATCTCGGCGTCGCCCCGGTAGCGGGTGGCGTCGTCGGCGTTGGTGTGGGCGTCGATGCGGTAGGTCACCGCCTCGATCAGGGTCGGGCCGCCGCCCGCGCGGGCGTGCCGCACGGCGTCGCCGAGCACCTCGTGGACGGCGACGGCGTCGTTGCCGTCGACCAGCCGGCCCGGCATGCCGTACCCGACGGCCTTGTGGGCCAGGGAGGGCGCGGCGGTCTGCTTGTCGAGCGGGACGGAGATGGCGAAGCCGTTGTTCTGCACGAGGAAGACGACCGGCGCCTGCCAGACGGCGGCGAAGTTCAGCGCCTCGTGGAAGTCGCCCTCGCTGGTGCCGCCGTCGCCGACCAGGGCGAGCGCGACCACGTCGTCGCCCTTGAGGCGGGCGGCGTGGGCGAGGCCGACGGCGTGCGGGAGCTGGGTCGCCAGCGGGGTGCTCAGGGGGGCGACCCGGTGGGCGTAGGGGTCGTAGCCGGTGTGCCAGTCGCCGCGCAGCAGGGTCAGGGCCTCGACGGGGTCGACGCCCCGGGCGACCGCGGCGAGGGTGTCGCGGTAGCTCGGGAAGAGCCAGTCGCGCTCCTCAAGGGCGAGCGCGGCGGCGACCTCGCAGGCCTCCTGGCCGGTGCTGGAGGGGTAGACGGCGAGGCGGCCCTGCTTGGTGAGCGCGGTGGCTTGCGCGTTGTAGCGGCGACCGCGCACCAACTGGGCGTAGAGCCGGCGCAGCAGGTCCGGATCGGCCTTGCCGGCCGCCTCGGTGCCGAGGACGCGATAGGGCTCGGCGTCGGGCAGCAGCGGCGCGGGGTCCATACGGGGCTGCCAGGCGGGCGGCGGCGATGGCCGGTACGCGCCCCGCTGCTCCATGACCGTCATGACGGCACCTCCTCGTGGGAGTGGCTACGGGAGGCGTGTCGGCTGTGACCCGCCTCACCTACCGATTGTTCGGTCGTCGGCACATTTTGGCTACAGGCCCCTTCAGGCTATGGACAATCGGTTCTGCACAGCCTGGAATGAATGCAGGACGTCCACGGCGGCAAAGCAGGGGGACATGGCAGCTGAACAAATGGCCGACGGGCCGAAGGGGAGCGCCCCGCTCGCGCCGCCGCGTCCGCTCGACGCCATCGATCAGGACATCCTGAAGATCCTCCAGGCGGACGGCCGCGCCTCCATACGGTCGGTCGCCGAACGGGTCCACGTCTCGCGTGCCAACGCCTACGCGCGTATCAACCGGCTCGTCGAGGACGGTGTGATCAGGGGCTTCAGCGCCCGCGTGGACCACGAACGGGCAGGGCACGGCACGTCGGCGTACGTGACACTGAAGATCGTCCAGAACACCTGGCGCACGGTCCGCGAGCATCTGCGCCAGCTTCCCGGCGCCTCCCACATCGCGCTGGTGGGCGGGGACTTCGACGTGCTGCTGCTGGTGCACACGCCCGACAACAGGGCGCTGCGCGAGCTGGTGCTCACCCGGCTCCAAGCGATCCCCGAGGTGCTGAGCACGCGCACGCTGCTGGTTTTCGAGGAGGAGGACCTGGAGCCGGACGGGTGAGGCCGTGCTGAGGTCAGCCCGGGGCAGGCCGGGGTCAGGCCTGGCGCAGCCCGGAGAAGACCAGCCGTACGACCGCGTCGGCCACCTCGCGGCCGGTCGCGCCGCGCGCGTCGGGCCGGTACCACTCCACAATGGAGTTGATCATTCCGAAGACGAGCCGGGTGGCCAGGCGCACCTCCACGTCACCGCGTATGTCGCCCTCGGCCGCCGCGGCCTTCAGCAGGTCGGCCACGCGGTGGTCGAAGTCGCGGCGCCGCTCCAGCGCCCACCGCTCGGTGGCGGTGTTGCCGCGCACGCGCAGCAGCAGCGTCACGTACGGCAGTTCGGTCATGAGCACCTCGACCATGCGCCGCACGACGTGCTCCAGGCGCTCCGCGGGCCGCCCCACCCGCGCGTGCTCCTCGTCCAGGATGGCGAACAGGCCGTTCAGCGCGCGGCTGACGGCCCGGCGCAGCAGCTCCTCCTTGCCGCTGACGTGGTGGTAGATGGACGACTTGGAGATGCCGGCCGCCTTGGACAGGTGCTCCATGGAGGTGCCGTCGTAGCCACGCTCGTTGAAGACCTGGACGGCCACGGAGAGCAGCGTCTCGGGGGTGTACGTGTCGCGCCGGGCGGTTGTCATGAGGTGCCCTCCCGCTTGTCGGTGGCATACGCGTGGCGGTAGAGCGCGAGGGAGGGCGCGTAGCGTCCGGAGGGGTCGCGCTCGTGCATCTCGTCCAGGAGGTCGAAGGCGAAGTCGCGGCCGAGTCTGCGGTTCCACTCGAAGGGGCCGAGCGGGTAGTTGACGCCGAGCCGCATCGCGGTGTCGATGTCCTCCTCGGTGGCCACGCCCTTGGCGACGGCGTCGTAGGCCAGATCGACGATCCGGGCGACCGAGCGGGCGACGATCATGCCGGGGACGTCGCCGATGACGCTGACGTCCTTGCCGAGCGCCTGGAAGAGGCCGGTGGCCTCGGCGAGGGTCTGCGGCGCGGTGTCCTGGGAGGCGGACAGGGCGACGCGGGTGGCGGTTCGGTAGTCGAGGGCGAGGTCGAAGTAGACGACGTCCCGGAACTCCACCGAGGTCTGGCCGTCGGCGAGGACCAGCTGGCCGCCGCTCGGCAGCACCAGGCGGGTGCCGTTGTCCTCGTCCTCCTCGCGGACCTGGATGCCGGCCTCGCGGATCAGCGTGAGCAGCTCGGCCGCGGGCCCGAGGCCGCCCTCGGCGACGACGTAGGCGGGCGGCTGCTCCTTCTCGGCGGTGTGCGGCTCGGCGGGCTCGGCGCCGTCGGCGTGGTCGTACCAGCCGTGCCCGCTCTTGCGGCCGAGCCGGCCGGACTCGACCAGGCGGCGCTGGGCCAGGGACGGCGTGAAGCGCACGTCCTGGAAGAAGGACTGCCACACGGAGTGCGTGACGGACTCGTTGACGTCCTGCCCGATCAGGTCGGTCAGTTCGAACGCGCCCATCTTGAAGCCGCCGCACTCGCGCAGGACGGCGTCGATGGTGGCCGGGTCGGCGCCCTGCGCCTCGTAGACCGCGAACGCCTCGGCGTAGAAGGGCCGGGCGATCCGGTTGACGATGAAGCCGGGGGTGTCCGCGCAGGCCACGGGGGTCTTGCCCCAGGCGCGGGCGGTCTCGTACGCGCGCGTGGCCGACGTGACGTCGGTGGCGAACCCGGAGACGACCTCGACCAGGGGCAACAGCGGCGCCGGGTTGAAGAAGTGCAGGCCCAGGAAGCGGCCGGGGTGGCGCAGGGCGCCGCCGATGGCCGTCACCGACAGGGACGAGGTGTTGGTGGCGAGCAGGCAGTCCTCGGCGACGAGCTCCTCCAGCTCGGCGAAGAGCTGCTGCTTGACGTCCAGCCGCTCCAGGACTGCCTCGACGACCAGCCCGCAGTCGGCCAGCTCGCTCAGGGCGTCGGCGGGCTTCAGGCGGGCGCGGGCCGCGTCCCGGTCGGCGGCGGAGAGCCGGTCCTTGGCCACGAGCCGGTCGAGGCGGGCGCCGATCGCGTCGGCCGCTTCCCGGGCGCGTCCGGGCACGGTGTCGTAGAGCCGCACGGGGTGTCCGGCGACCAGCGCGACCTGGGCGATGCCCTGGCCCATGGTGCCGGTGCCGACGACGGCCACGGGGCTGCTGAGGTCGAGTGCTGTCATGTGCGCGATCCTCCCGCACGGGGTTTTCCACAGATGCGGCAGGCCCCCTTGTCCCGACCGATCGTTCGGTTACTCTAGCTCTCACCGGCTGTCTCTGCCCATGTTTCTGCCAGGCATGAACTCGACGACGAGTTCTCCAGACGAGGAGTTGGTCCCGCATGGCCGCCGAACCGACCGCGCACGAGCTGATCGCGAAGCACCGGCCCACGCTCGACCAGGCGCTGGAAGCGATCCGCACGCGCGCGTACTGGTCCCCGCACCCCGAGCACCCGAAGGCCTACGGCGAGAACGGCAGCCTGGACGCGGCGGCGGGCAAGGCCGCCTTCGACGCCCTGCTGGGCAACCGCCTCGACCTCACCGACCAGCCCGGCACCGACGACTGGGTGGGCGGCGAGGTCTCCCCGTACGGCATCGAGCTGGGTGTGACCTACCCGCACGCGGACATCGACGTGCTGCTGCCCGCGATGACGGCCGGGCAGCGCGCCTGGCGCGAGGCGGGCCCGGAGCTGCGTGCCGCGGTGTGCCTGGAGATCCTGAAGCGGATCAGCGACCGCACGCACCAGTTCGCCCACGCGGTCATGCACACCAGCGGACAGGCGTTCATGATGGCGTTCCAGGCGGGCGGCCCGCACGCCCAGGACCGCGGCCTGGAGGCGGTGGCGTACGCGTACGCGGAGCAGGTCCGCACGCCCGACACCGCGGAGTGGAGCAAGCCGCAGGGCAAGCGCGACCCGCTGACCCTCACCAAGCAGTTCACGCCGGTCCCGCGCGGCATCGGCCTGGTCATCGGCTGCAACACCTTCCCGACCTGGAACGGCTACCCGGGCCTGTTCGCCTCCCTGGCCACCGGCAACGCGGTCCTGGTCAAGCCGCACCCGCGCGCGGTGCTGCCGCTCGCGCTGACCGTGCGGATCGCCCGGGACGTGCTCGCCGAGGCGGGCTTCGACGCAAACCTGGTGGCGCTGACCGCCGAGCGCCCCGGCGAGGGCATCGCCAAGACGCTCGCCACCCGCCCCGAGATCAAGATCATCGACTACACGGGGTCGACGTCCTTCGGTGACTGGCTGGAGGACAACGCCCGCCAGGCGCAGGTCTACACGGAGAAGGCCGGCGTCAACACGGTCGTCGTGCACTCGACGGACAAGTACAAGGGCATGCTGTCCAACCTGGCGTTCTCGCTGTCCCTGTACAGCGGCCAGATGTGCACCACCCCGCAGAACCTGCTGATCCCGCGCGACGGCATCAGCACCGACGAGGGCCACAAGACCTTCGACGAGGTCACCGCCGACCTGGCCCGCGCGGTCGACGGCCTGCTCGGCGACGACGCGCGCGCGAACGCCCTGCTCGGCGCGATCGTCAACCCGGACGTCAAGGCCCGTCTGGAGGCCGCCGCCGGGCTCGGCGAGGTCGCCCTCGCCTCCCGCGAGATCGCCAACCCGGAGTTCCCGGACGCGGTCGTCCGCACCCCGGTGATCGTCAAGCTGGACGGCGCCAAGCCGGACGACGAGGCCGCCTACATGAGCGAGTGCTTCGGCCCGGTCTCCTTCGCCGTCGCGGTCGACTCGCTGGCCGACGCGGTCGGGCTGCTGCGCCGCACGGTGCGCGAGAAGGGCGCGATGACGGTCGGCGCGTACACCACCGACCCGGAGGCCGAGCGGGCCGTCGAGGAGGTGTGCCTGGAGGAAGCCGCCCAGCTGTCGCTCAACCTGACCGGCGGGGTGTACGTGAACCAGACGGCCGCGTTCTCCGACTTCCACGGGTCGGGCGGCAACCCGGCGGCGAACGCCGCCCTGACGGACGGCGCGTTCGTCTCCAACCGCTTCCGGGTGGTGGAGGTACGCCGGGACGCCTGAGCCGTCCTCAGTCGGCGCCGGGTGCGCCCCCGGTGGCGCTCCAGTGGTACAGCGTCATCGCCACACTGGTGGCGAGGTTGTAGCTGGAGACCTGGGGGCGCATCGGCAGCCGCAGCAGGTGGTCGGCACGCGCGCGCAGCTCGGCCGACAGGCCGCTGCGCTCCGAGCCGAAGGCCAGCACGGCGTCGTCGGGCAGCTTCGTGCCGCGGATGTCCTCGCCCTCCGGGTCGAGCGCAAACAGCGGCCCGGCGGGCAGCTCGGCCACGTCGAGCCGCTCCACGGCGGTCGCGAAGTGCAGCCCCGCGCCGCCGCGCACCACCGTCGGATGCCAGGGGTCGAGCGTGCCCGTGGTGACCACACCGGTCGCCCCGAACCCGGCGGCCAGCCGGATCACGGCTCCGGCGTTGCCGAGGTTGCGCGGGTTGTCGAGGACCACGACCGGGGCGGTGCGCGGGGTGTGGGCCAGCGCCCGCAGGTTGGCCTCGCGGGAGGGCCGTACGGCCAGGGCGGCCACGCCTGTCGGGTGCGGGCGGGGGACGAGGGAGGCGTACGTCTCCTGCGGCACCTCGGTCAGCAGCGCCGCCAGCCACTCCCGTACGTCCCCGGCCAGCTCCTCGGCGAGGGCGAGCGCGGCCTGCCGGTCGGTGGTGACCGCCACCGGGACCTCGGCCCCGAAGCGCAGCGCGTGCTTCAGGGCGTGGAAGCCGTCGAGCAGCACGGTGTCCGTGGTCATCTCCCGCCAGCGGGTCACGGGGTCGGTCATGCGGTGAACCCTACGCGTCCCGGCGCGCTCTCCTCCGGGGAGCGCGGCGGGGGCACGGCACCGCCGTCCCCGCGCCGCAGCAGCCGGTCACGCGTGCGCGTGGCCAGCGCGCCCAGCCTGCGCAGGAAGGACGTCGGCAGGAAGACCGCGTCCGCGGTGATCATCGCCAGGGAGAAGAACGGCAGGCCGAGGACGACCGCGATCACGGCGTGCTCGGTCATCATCAGCACCAGCAGGACGTTCTTGATCCGCCGGTTGAACAGCGTGAACGGGAAGGCGACCTGCACCATGACCGTCCCGTAGGCCACCAGCAGCATGATCGTGCCGCTGGAGGACATCAGGTCGGCGAGGCCCGGCCAGGGCGAGAAGTAGTCCAGGTGCAGCGGGTAGTAGACGGCGGTGCCGTCCTGCCAGCGCGAGCCCTGGATCTTGTACCAGCCGGCGGTGGCGTAGATCAGGCACGCCTCCGCCATGATCACGAACAGGGCTCCGTTGTGGACGACGTCGGCGACGACGTCCAGCAGGAGCCGCGGCTCAGGCGACTTCGCCCAGCGCTCCACGGCCCACCACAGACCGAGCACCGCCCAGGCCGTCCACAGCAGCGCCGGCACCAGCCAGCCGTTGTCGAACAGCCGGCCGTTCAGGGTGACCGTACCGAGCGCCAGGCCGAGCACCGCCCACAGCGCCGGTCCCACCCGGTCACCGGGAACGCGCTCCCCCCGCGCGCGGGCCGCCTCGGCCTGCGACGCCCGCAGCGCGTCCAGCGACCACACCTGGGCGCAGCGCGTGAACACCAGATAGAGGGACATCAGGTGCAGCACGTTGTCGCCGCCGTCGCCCATGAAGACGCTGCGGTTCTGCAGTGACACCACACCGACCATGAACAGCACGGACGCGGTCCGGGTGCGCCAGCCGAGCAGCAGCATCGCGGAGGCGAGGACCGCCAGCACGTAGACGCACTCGAACCAGAGCTGGCCCCTGGACCACAGCAGCGCCGAGAAGGCGTGGTTGTCGTCGGTCAGCCGCTTGGCGAGGTCCCAGGCCCAGGGGCCGTTGGGGCCGTACAGCTCCTCGCGGTGCGGGAACTCCCGCAGCAGGAACAGCAGCCAGGTCCCGGCGAAGCCGATCCGGATCACTGCGCTCTGGTACGGGCCGAGGGCCGATCCGGTGACGCGGGCGATGCCGCGCGACAGAGTCAGGGCGACGCGGTTCACCGCACACCTCCCGCGGCCTCGTCGGCCGTGACGGTCCACCAGGACAGCTGGTGGTAGACAGGCGTCTCGGAGACGCGCTCACCGCTCCACTCGGGCGGCTGCACATTGGTGGTGCTGGAGCGCACCTGCACGCGCTGGATGACACCCTCCTTGGCGGTCGCGTCGTCCCGGTACAGGCGCATCACCACGATCCGGCGCAGGTACTGCTCGGAGAGCGCGCCGCGCAGGAGCACCGGACGGTTGTCGGCGGTGTGCGAGCCCACGAAGAAGTCCCAGGCGCGGCGCAGCTCGTTCTGGTCGGTGTGGCTGGGCACCGGGTTGCCGTCGATGGCCGCCCCGTCCAGGGCGGAGAGGTCGTTCCAGCCGGTGGTGCGCAGCGTGCCGTCCTTCGTCCGCACCTCGGCGCGCACCTGGACGGCGATGTTCTGCTGCAGCGGGTTCGGGGCGAACAGCTTCCAGTTCTGCTCGAACTCCGGGTCCACCCAGTCCGCGATCGCCGTGCCGTGCTGCTTGGACACTATGTTCGTCGGGGCGAGGCTCAGGAACACCATCCCCAGGTGCACACAGGCGGCCACCCCGACCACCGCGAGCGCGAGGGCCACGCCGACCTGGTAGCGGGGGGAGAGGGCGGCGACACCGGTACGGGCCTGGGGCGCGGGGTGCCGTTGTGGCTCGCTGTGCCCCTCCGGCCCGGCATGCCCCTCCGGCTCGCTGCGCCCTTCCGGCTCGGCGTGCACCTGGGCTCCGGTGTGGTCCGGGTGACGCGCCCCCTCCGACCCGTCCGGCCCCGGCCGGGCATGCGAGTCCTCGTCGTACGCGTCCATTCCGTCCCGATCCCCGCTCTGTTTCCGTGGTCCGCCCGCCACAGGCGCCGCATGCTGCACAGGCGTCACGCGGTGACGCCCGCACGGAACGGTACTCAGCCCCGCCCGCCGGGCGCAGCCCCGGGGAGCCCCTGAGGTTTTCCACAGGCAGCCGACGCGGTTGTCCACAGCAGTTGACACCTCACGGCGGCCCGCCCCACCATTGACACGCACGGACCGAACGATCGGTCGGGAAGGCGTTCAAGCAGAGCCCAAGGTCAGGGGGACCGCATGGCCACAGCAGCCGCGCACCGCACGGCCGGCACACCGGCGGACGGCGCACCGGACACCGTCGACACGACGGCCTACCAGCACGCCTTCGACGCGGCCGTGGCCGCCGACGAGCGCGTCGAACCACGCGACTGGATGCCCGACGCCTACCGCGCCACGCTGGTCCGGCAGATCGCCCAGCACGCGCACTCCGAGATCATCGGCATGCAGCCGGAGGCCAACTGGATCACCCGCGCGCCCAGCCTGCGCCGCAAGGCGATCCTGATGGCCAAGGTCCAGGACGAGGCCGGCCACGGCCTGTACCTGTACAGCGCGGCCGAAACCCTCGGCACCAGCCGCGACGAGCTCCTCGACAAGCTGCACAGCGGGCGCCAGAAGTACTCCTCGATCTTCAACTACCCCACGCTGACCTGGGCCGACGTCGGCGCGATCGGCTGGCTCGTGGACGGCGCCGCCATCACCAACCAGGTCCCCCTGTGCCGCTGCTCCTACGGCCCCTACGCGCGCGCCATGGTGCGGATCTGCAAGGAGGAGTCCTTCCACCAGCGCCAGGGCTACGAGCTGCTGCTGGCCCTCAGCAACGGCACCCCCGAGCAGCACGCGATGGCCCAGGACGCGGTGAACCGCTGGTGGTGGCCCTCGCTGATGATGTTCGGCCCGCCCGACGACGAGTCCCAGCACTCCGCGCAGTCGATGGAATGGAAGATCAAGCGCCACTCCAACGACGAGCTGCGCCAGCGCTTCGTCGACATCTGCGTCCCGCAGGCCGAGTCCCTGGGCCTCACCCTCCCCGACCCGGACCTGACCTGGAACGAGGACCGCGGCCACTACGACTTCGGCGCGATCGACTGGGCGGAGTTCTGGGACGTCCTCAAGGGCAACGGCCCCTGCAACGAACAGCGGATCACCCAGCGCAGGCGCGCACACGACCAGGGCGCGTGGGTGCGTGACGCAGCCGCCGCCTACGCGGCCAAGCGCACCGGACACACCGCCGACACCGGCACCCCCGGAAACACCGGGAACACCGCGGAGACGGGAGCGAACCGAGCATGAGCACCACCGACTGGCCCCTGTGGGAGGTCTTCGTGCGCTCCAGGCGCGGCCTCTCCCACACCCACGCCGGCAGCCTGCACGCCCCCGACGCGGAACTCGCCCTGCGCAACGCCCGCGACCTGTACACCCGGCGCGGCGAAGGCGTCTCGATCTGGGTGGTCCCCGCCACCATGATCACCGCGTCCTCGCCCGACGAGAAGGACCCCTTCTTCGAACCCGCCGCCGACAAGCCCTACCGGCACCCGACCTTCTACGAGATCCCGGAAGGGGTGAAGCACCTGTGACCGCCACCGTCCCCGCGACCGCCGCACTCGCCCTCGGCGACGACGCCCTGGTGCTCTCCCACCGCCTGGGGGAGTGGGCCGGCCACGCCCCCGTCCTCGAAGAAGAGGTCGCCCTCGCCAACATCGCCCTCGACCTCCTCGGCCAGGCCCGGATCCTGCTGTCCATGGCTGGCGACGAGGACGAGCTGGCGTACCTGCGCGAGGAGCGCGCCTTCCGCAACCTCCAGCTGGTCGAACAGCCCAACGGAGACTTCGCCCACACCATCGCCCGCCAGCTGTACTTCTCCACCTACCAGCAGCTGCTCTACGCCGAACTCGCGGCCGGGGACGGCCCGTTCGCGCCGCTGGCCGCCAAGGCGGTCAAGGAGGTCGCCTACCACCGCGACCACGCCGAACAGTGGACCCTGCGGCTCGGCGACGGCACCGAGGTCAGCCACGAACGGATGCAGCGCGCCTGCGAGGCGCTGTGGCGTTTCACCGCGGAGATGTTCCAGCCGGTGGAGTCCCTGGACGTCGACTGGGCGCGCATGGAGGCCGCTTGGCTGGAGTCCGTCACGGACGTCCTCGGCCGGGCCACCCTGACCGTCCCCGAGGGCCCGCGCACCGGCGCCTGGTCGGCGGGCGCCGGACGGCAGGGCCTGCACACCGAACCGTTCGGGCGGATGCTCGCCGAGATGCAGCACCTGCACCGCAGCCACCCGGGGGCGACATGGTGACCGCCACCGCCCTGGAAACGGAACTGCTGGAGCTGGCCGGCTCGGTGCCCGACCCCGAGCTGCCCGTGCTCACCCTCCAGGAGCTGGGCGTGCTGCGCGCGGTCCACGTCAGCGGTCCCGACAGGGTCGAGGTCGACCTCACCCCGACCTACACCGGCTGCCCGGCCATCGAGGCCATGGCCCTGGACATCGAACGGGTCCTGCACGCGCACGGCATGCGCGAGGTCACCGTCCGCACGGTGCTCACGCCCGCCTGGTCCACCGACGACATCAGCCCCGAAGGCCGCCGCAAACTCCGGGAGTTCGGCATCGCTCCCCCGCGCGAGGGCCACGACACCGGCCCGGTGACGCTCACTCTCGGCCCGACCCGCACCCTCGCGGCGGAACCGGACCCCGTCCGTTGCCCGCACTGCGGATCCGCCGACACCGAGCTGCTGAGCCGGTTCTCCTCCACCGCGTGCAAGGCGCTGCGCCGCTGCCTCGCCTGCCGTGAACCGTTCGACCACTTCAAGGAGTTGTGATGGCGCGCTTCCACCCGCTCCAGGTGGCCGCGGTCGACCGGCTCACCGACGACTCCGTCGCCCTCACCCTCGCCGTCCCGCCGGAGCTGCGCGCGGAGTACCGTCACGCACCCGGCCAGCACCTCGCCCTGCGCCGCATCGTCGACGACACCGAGATCCGGCGGACCTACTCGATCTGCTCCCCCGCCCCCGACCCGGACGGCGCGGGCCCGAGCACCCTGCGGGTGGGCGTACGCCTGCTGGAGGGGGGCGCGTTCTCGACCTACGCGCTGAAGGAGATCAACCTCGGCGACGTGCTGGACGTGATGACCCCGGCCGGGCGCTTCACCCTGGAACCGGCGCCGGGTCTGTACGCGGCCATCGTCGGCGGCAGCGGCATCACGCCCGTGCTGTCCATCGTCTCGACGCTGCTGGCGCGCGAGCCCGAGGCCCGGTTCTGCCTGATACGCAGTGACCGTACGGCCGCCTCGATGATGTTCCTGGAGGAGGTCGCCGACCTGAAGGACCGCTACCCGGAGCGGCTTCAGCTGGTGACCGTGCTCTCCCGGGAGGAGCAGCAGGCGGGCCTGCCGTCCGGGCGGCTCGACCGGGAGCGGCTCACCGGGCTGCTGCCGGCGCTGCTGCCGGTGGAGCGGGTGGCGGGCTGGTTCCTGTGCGGGCCCTACGGGCTGGTGACCGGCGGGGAGGAGGCGCTGCGCGAACTGGGCGTTGAGCGGGCCCGGATCCACCAGGAGATCTTCCACGTGGACGCTGCCCCGGCGCCGGCCCCGACCGCACCGACGCCCGAGCACAGCACCATCACCGCCCGGCTCGACGGACGCGGCGGCACCTGGCCGGTCCAGGACGGAGAGTCCCTGCTGGAGACGGTCCTGCGCAACCGCCCCGACGCGCCCTACGCCTGCAAGGGCGGGGTGTGCGGGACCTGCCGGGCCTTCCTGGTCTCGGGCGAGGTCCGCATGGACCGCAACTTCGCGCTGGAGGAGGACGAGACGGAGTCCGGTTTCGTGCTGGCCTGCCAGTCGCACCCGGTGACGGAACACGTGGAGCTGGACTTCGACCGCTGAGGTGACGGGACGGGGGGTGGGGAGGGAGGGGGAGGGGCCCCAAGACCGCTCCCCATTCCCTTCTCCTAGAACCTGTTCTATCTTGCCTCCCTGACGCCCCGTCAGTCGGCCCGCCCGAATCCGACGGGACCAGCTGGACGTGGGCCGGATGCGCCGGGAGGACAGGTCGTGGACTTCACCTTCAGCGAGGAGCAGCAGGCGGCGGCCGAGGCGGCACGGGGGGTGTTCGCCGGGGTGGCCGTGGATGCGGTGCCCAGTCCGGCGCTCACCACCGGGGCCGTCGCCGAGGGCCTCGACCGGGAGCTGTGGGGCAGGCTCGCGGACGCCGATCTGCTCAGCCTGCTGCTCGACGCCGGGTACGGCGGGGCGGGCCTGGACGCCGTCGCGCTGTGCCTGGTGCTGCGCGAGTCCGCCAAGGTGCTCGCCCGGGTGCCGCTGCTGGAGCACAGCGCGGGCGCGGCGGTCGTACAGGCCTATGGCGGCAGGGAGTTGGGGGAGCGCCTGCTGGGGCCGGCCGGGCGGGGGGAGGTGGTGCTGACGGTCGCCGCGCAGGGCCGTACCGGGCACGATCCCGCGGGGCTCGCCGTCAGCGCCCGTCGGGACGGCGAGGCGTGGGTGCTCGACGGGGTGCAGACGGGGGTGCCGTGGGCGTACGACGCGGACCTGGTCGTCGTACCGGCGCACACCGGGGCCGGCCGCACCGTGCTGGCGCTCGTGCCGCGGGAACACGACGGGGTGGTCCTGGCCGAGCAGGTGTCCACGAGCGGGGAGCGGCTGGCCGAACTGCGGCTGCGGGCCGCGCGGATCCCGGCCGGGGACGTCATCGAGGCCGACGGTGCCTGGGAGTGGCTGCACGCGCTGCTGGTCACCGGCACGTGTGCGCTGACGCTCGGGCTGGGTGAGCGGGTGCTGCGGATGACCGGCGAATACACCGGGAAACGGGAGCAGTTCGGGTATCCGATCGCGACGTTCCAGGCGGTCGCCGTGCAGGCCGCCGACCGGTACATCGACCTGCGCGCCATGGAGGCCACCCTGTGGCAGGCGGCCTGGCGGATCGCCTCGGGGGCGCCGGGGGCGCTGCCCGCTGCCGGGGACGTGGCCGTGGCGAAGATCTGGGCGGCGGAGGGGGTGCGCCGGGTGGTGCAGACGGCACAGCATCTGCACGGCGGATTCGGCGCGGACACGGAGTACGCGCTGCACCGGTATCACGCCTGGGCCAAGCACCTGGAGCTGGTGCTCGGCCCGGCGGGGGCGTACGAGGAGGTGCTGGGGGACCTGCTGGCGGCGCATCCGCTCAGCTGACCCCGAGCCGACGACGAACTACAGGCGGAACCGCCAGGCCGAGCTAGAGCACGAAGCCGGGCTGACCGTCGTCCGTGACGACCGGGCGGCCCGCTGCCTGCCAGACCTGCATGCCGCCGTCGACGTTCACCGCGTCGATGCCCTGCTGGACCAGGTACATCGTGACCTGGGCCGAGCGACCGCCGGAGCGGCAGATGACGTGGACGCGGCCGTCCTGCGGGGCGGCCTCCGTCAGCTCGCCGTAGCGGGCGACGAACTCGCTGATGGGGATGTGCAGCGCCGCGGCGGCGTGGCCCGCCTGCCACTCGTCGTCCTCGCGGACGTCCAGCAGGAAGTCGCCGTCCTTGAGGTCCGTGACCTCGACCGTGGGCACACCAGCTCCGAAACTCATGCTCCCGACGCTACCCGACGGACCGTGTGGCTCACTCCCCCGCCAGCAGGGCCGCCAGCTCCGTCTCCCGCTCGGCGATGTCGGAGTGCAGCCGGCCGGCGATCTCGTTCAGGAGGCCGTCGGGGTCGTCCGGGGCGAGGCGGAGCATGGCGGCGATCGCGCCGTTCTCCAGTTCGCGGGCGACGAGGTGGAGCAGTTCCTTGCGCTGGGCGAGCCATTCGAGGCGCTCGTACAGCTCCTCGCTGGGGCTCGGCGGCCGCTCGGCCGGTGCGGGGCCGGCCGCCCATTCCTCGGCCAGTTCCCGCAGCTCGGCTTCGTTGCCGCGGGCGTAGGCGGCATTGACGCGAGTGAGGAACTCCTCACGCCGCTGCCGTTCGCCCTCCTCTTGCGCGAGGTCGGGATGGACCTTGCGGGCCAGTTCGCGGTAGAGCTTGCGGGCCTCTTCGCTGGGACGCACCCGCTGCGGGGGCCGTACGGCCTGGTCGGTGAGCATCGCGGCGGCCTCCGGGAACAGGCCGTGGTCGTCCATCCAGCCGTGCAGGAGTTCCTCGACGCCGGGGATGGGCTGGACCTGGGCGCGGGCCTCCTCGGCACGGCGCAGGTCCTCGGGGTCGCCGGTGCGGGCGGCCCTGGCCTCGGCGATCCGTGCGTCCAGTTCCTCGATGCGGGCGTAGAGCGGGCCGAGCTTCTGCTCGTGCAGCCGGGAGAAGTTCTCGACCTCGACGCGGAAGGTCTCCACGGCGATCTCGTACTCGATCAACGCCTGCTCGGCGGCCCGTACGGCCTGCTCAAGCCGTTCCTCGGGTCGCGGTGCGGACTGGTCGGCTTCCGGGGTCGTCACGCGCCCAGGGTAGCGCTGCGCCTGGCTTGAACCGGAGGTGCGGTATCTCACCGTAGGGAAGCGCAGCTCCGCCCCGTCACACCCCCGGGCCTCACACCCCCAGCTCGGCCCCGACCCTCCCGGTGCGGATCGCGGTCACCAGCTCCGCGTGGTCCGCCTCCGTGCGGTCGGCGTAGGTGACCGCGAAGTCGGCCATCGCCTCGTCCAGTTCCTCGTTCTTTCCGCAGTAGCCGGCGATCAGGCGGGGGTCGGCGCCGTGGGCGTGGGCGCGGGCCAGCAGGGCGCCGGTCATACGGCCATAGTCGTCCATCTGGTCGGCGGCGAGGGCGGCCGGGTCGACGCTGCCCTTGCGGTTGCGGAACTGGCGTACCTGGAAGGGCCGCCCGTCGACCGTCGTCCAGCCGAGCAGGATGTCGCTGACGACCTGCATCCGCTGCTGGCCGAGGACCACCCGGCGGCCCTCGTGCGCCACCGCAGCCGCCTCGAAGCCGGCCGTGGCCAGGTGCGGGACGAGCGCCGAGGGGCGCGCCTCCTTCACCTGGAGCACCAGCGGCTGTCCGCGGTGGTCGAGGAGCAGCACCACGTACGAGCGGGTGCCCACGCTGCCGGTGCCGACGACGCGGAAGGCCACGTCGTGCACGGCGTGCCGGGCGAGCAGCGGGAGGCGGTCCTCGGAGAGAGTCGTCACATACTCCTCCAGGGCCGAGGCCACCGCGGCGGCTTCGGCGTCCGGGACGCGGCGCAGGACCGGGGGCGCGTCGACGAACCGGCGTCCGCCGTCCTCGGCGGTCTCGGTCGACTTCGCTGCGAACCGGCCGCTGGTGTTGGCGCGTGCCTTCTCCGAGACCCGTGCCAGCGTGCCGACCAGGTCGTGGGCGTCGGTGTGCGAGACCAGTTCCTCGTCCGCGATGGCGTTCCAGGCGTCCAGCGCGGGCAGCTTGGCGAGCAGCCGCATGGTGCGGCGGTAGGCGCCGGCCGCGTCCTGCGCCGCCGCGCGGCAGGTGTCCTCGTCTGCGCCCGCCTCGCGCCCGGCCAGCACCAGGGAGGCCGCGAGCCGCTTCAGGTCCCACTCCCAGGGGCCGTGCACGGTCTCGTCGAAGTCGTTGAGGTCGATGACGAGGCCGCCGCGCGCATCGCCGTACAGGCCGAAGTTGGCGGCGTGGGCGTCACCGCATATCTGGGTGCCGATCCTGGTGGACGGGGTGCGTGCGAGGTCGTACGCCATGAGGCCGGCCGAGCCGCGCAGGAAGGCGAACGGGGTCGCGGCCATCCGCCCCACCCGTATCGGGGTCAGCTCCGGGATGCGGCCGGTGTTGGACTCCTCCACCGCGCTCACCGCGTCCGGGCGGGAGCCGTCGAGGTCGAGGGTGCGGTGTACGGAGCGCGGCACGCTCGCTCTGAGCGCCTTGCCCTCCTCCTTGGCGGTGCCGCGGGACGGCCACTGCGCGAAGCCGCGCACCTGGGGCAGCCGGCGTACCGCCGGAACCGACGGCTGCACCGGAACCGACAGGTCCACCGGCCCCACCGGCCCCGCAGGCTCCACCGCTTGAGCCACTCCCGCACCGGCCTCGGTCACCGCGACCGCCTCCCCCGTACAGCCCGAACATCAACTCGTGCAGACCGTACAGCGGGTGACCGAAACGCGTCAGACCCTGTGGAAAACCCGGCTGTTGTGGACAACTCGGCGGCGCCCCGCCCCTGAGAACTTCCTCACAACCCCGGAACATCCACAGAACTCCCCGGAGCATCCCAGAAGTCCCGGAACACGACTACGGGCCCATCGTTTTCACGATGGGCCCGTAGCCTCTGTGTGCGCGAGGGGGGAGTTGAACCCCCACGCCCTTGCGGGCACTGGAACCTGAATCCAGCGCGTCTGCCTATTCCGCCACCCGCGCATTGGGTGTGTCTTCCGTTTCCGGCCCTTTCGGGCTGGCCCCTTCCGACATCGAGAACATTAGCACGTGGTCCGGGGTGGGTTCACATCCCTTCTCGCCAGGCCCGATGCCCAGGCCGGACGAGGCCGGACGAGGTCAGACGAGGTCGGACGAGGCCGGACGCCCGGGCCGGACGCCCACGCCGGACGCCGAGGCGGGGCGGGCCCACGCGCCGGCCCGCCCCGCACGTGACCCGGCCCCTGCCGCCCGTATCCCGGCCCGTATCCCGGCCCGCATCCCCGCACGTATCAGGGTGTCCTTGTTCACGTATCAACCTCGTACCGGTCCAGGCCGTCTCCCCTGGAGCGGGACAGGTGTGCTGTCGGGTGCGGGACACTGGTCCTGGGCCGCCTCTACGATCCCTGCCAGGATGAGCGCCGGAAACCGGTGCCGGGAGGAGTTCGAAGGGTGGCCGCTGGGGGAACCGGCTGATTGCCGGACGCGTAGATACGATCAGTGAGCAGTACGTAGTAGAAGGCAGAACGGCAGCGACGGAGGAGGTGCCCCATGGGAGTCCTGAAGAAGTTCGAGCAGCGTCTCGAAGGCCTGGTCAACGGCACCTTCGCGAAGGTCTTCAAGTCCGAGGTCCAGCCCGTGGAGATCGCCGGCGCGCTCCAGCGGGAGTGCGACAACAACGCCACCATCTGGAACCGGGACCGCACGGTCGTCCCCAATGACTTCATCGTGGAGCTGAGCGCGCCGGACTACGAGCGCCTCAGCCCCTACTCCGGGCAGCTCGGCGACGAGCTGGCCGGGATGGTGCGCGACTACGCCAAGCAGCAGCGGTACACGTTCATGGGCCCGATCAAGGTCAACCTGGAGAAGGCCGACGACCTCGACACCGGCCTGTACCGGGTGCGCAGCCGTACGCTCGCCTCCTCCAGCAGCCAGCAGGGCTCACAGGCCCCCGCCGCCCCGCAGGGCCGCCCGGGCCACGCCGCTCCCGGCGGCCAGGGCGCTCCGGGCGGCTACGGCTACCCGCCCGCCCCCGCCGGCGCCCCCCCGATGCCCGCCTCGCCGCCGCCCGGCGCCCGCCCCGGCGGCTACGGCTACCCGCAGCCCGCCGGCCAGCGGCCTCCGGCCGCTCCCGCGAGCGGCGGGCGCACCCGCCACTGGATCGAGATCAACGGCACCCGCCACCAGATCTCCCGCCCGACGCTGGTGCTGGGCCGCAGCACCGAAGCCGACGTGCGGATCGACGACCCCGGCGTCTCCCGCCGGCACTGTGAGATCCGGACCGGAACGCCCTCGACGATCCAGGATCTCGGCTCCACCAACGGCATCGTGGTGGACGGGCAGCACACCACCCGCGCTACGCTCCGCGACGGCTCGCGGATCGTCGTGGGCAGCACCACCGTTATCTATAGGCAAGCCGAAGGGTGAAGCGGGGGCAATGTCAGAGCTGACCCTCACGGTCATGCGGCTGGGTTTCCTGGCCGTACTGTGGCTGTTCGTGATCGTGGCCGTGCAGGTCATCCGGAGCGACCTGTTCGGTACGCGCGTCACACAGCGCGGATCGCGCAGGGAAGCCGGACGCCAGCAGCAGAGCGGCCGGCAGCAGGCCGCGCCCCCGCAGCAGCGCGCCCAGCCGCGCAGCCAGCAGCGCGCCCAGCAGGGCGGCGGGCGCCAGCGGCGCAACGCCCCCACCAAGCTGGTCGTGACCGAGGGCACCCTGACCGGCACCACCGTCGCGCTCGCGGGCCAGACCATCACCCTGGGCCGGGCGCACGACTCGACGATCGTGCTGGACGACGACTACGCCTCCAGCCGCCACGCCAGGATCTACCCGGACCGCGACGGCCAGTGGATCGTCGAGGATCTCGGCTCCACCAACGGCACGTACCTGGACCGGTCCCGGCTGACGACCCCCACACCGATCGCGCTGGGCGCGCCGATCCGCATCGGCAAGACCGTCATCGAGCTGCGGAAGTAGTGCTACATCATGAGTGAGCGCGAGCGGAGCGAGCACGCAACGGCGGGCCACACCCCGGTCCCCGGCGCGCTCCCGACCGGAGGGTGGGCAGTGTGGCTCGACACGACCGGCTGTACCCGGAGCCGACGGGCGAGGTGGGCATGAGTCTGTCACTGCGCTTTGCTGCCGGATCACACAAGGGCATGATCCGGGAGGGCAACGAGGACTCCGGTTACGCCGGTCCGCGGCTGCTCGCCATCGCCGACGGCATGGGCGGCCAGGCGGCCGGCGAGGTCGCCTCGTCCGAGGTGATCTCCACGCTGGTCACCCTCGACGACGACGTGCCCGGCTCCGACATCCTCACCTCGCTCGGCGTCGCCGTGCAGCGCGCCAACGACCAGCTGCGCGCCATGGTCGAGGAGGACCCCCAGCTGGAGGGCATGGGCACCACGCTCACCGCCCTGCTGTGGACCGGGCAGCGGCTCGGCCTCGTCCACGTCGGCGACTCGCGCGCGTATCTGCTGCGCGACGGGGTGCTGACGCAGATCACGCAGGACCACACCTGGGTGCAGCGGCTGGTCGACGAGGGCCGCATCACCGAGGAAGAGGCCACCACCCACCCGCAGCGCTCCCTGCTGATGCGCGCCCTCGGCAGCGGCGACCACGTCGAGCCCGACCTGTCGATCCGCGAGGTCCGCGCCGGCGACCGCTATCTGATCTGCTCCGACGGCCTGTCCGGCGTCGTCTCCCACCAGACGATGGAGGAGACCCTCGCCAGCTACCAGGGCCCGCAGGAGACCGTGCAGGAGCTGATCCAGCTCGCGCTGCGCGGCGGCGGCCCCGACAACATCACGGTCATCGTCGCCGACGTCCTCGACCTGGACACCGGTGACACCCTCGCCGGGCAGCTGTCCGACACCCCGGTCGTGGTCGGCGCCGTCGCCGAGAACCCGCACCACCTGCACGACAACAACATCATGCAGACCCCGGCCGGCCGCGCCTCGCACCTCGGCCGCCAGGGCCACGGGCAGGGCGGCGGCGGGGAGTTCGGCCCACCCGGCTCCGGCGACACCAACGGCTACGCCCCGTCCGACGGCTTCGACGAGTACGGCGACGAGGACTTCACCAAGCCCGCCAAGGGCCGCAGGTGGCTGAAGCGGTCCCTGTACAGCGGTCTCGCGCTGGCCGTGATCGGCGGCGGCCTGTACGGCGGCTACCGCTGGACGCAGACGCAGTACTACGTCGGCGCCAAGGGCGAGCACGTGGCGCTGTACCGCGGCATCAGCCAGGACCTGGCCTGGGTGTCGCTGTCGGAGGTGGAGAAGGACCACCCCGAGATCGAACTCAAGTACCTGCCGCCCTACCAGCAGAAGCAGGTCAAGAACACGATCACGGAGGGCGGCCTGACGGACGCCCAGGCGAAGATCGACGCGCTGGCCCTGCAGGCGTCCGCCTGCAAGAAGCAGGTGGAGCGCAAGGCCGCCGAGGCCGCGCAGACCCCCGACACCGAGCGGAACACCTCGCGCAGCCCGGGGAAGACCTCAGCCACCACGGGAACCACCCGTACGGCCTTCACGTCCAAGGCATCGCCGACGCCGAACCCGTCGGCATCGTCCTCGAAGTCCCCCTCGACATCCGCGACCCCGTCCGCGACTCCCCACCCCGGCCCGAGCCTCTCCGAGGATGAAAAGAAGGTCGTCGATCAGTGCGGCAAGCAGTAGGCAAGCCGTGAGAGGCCCCGTCACACGATGAGCACTACTTCGAACTCGCCGACGCATCACACGTCCACGATCGGCGCCATCGGCGCACCCAGCCGCCGCAACACCGAGCTGGCCCTGCTGATCTTCGCCGTGGCCATCCCGGTGTTCGCCTACGCCAACGTGGGCCTGGCCATCGACGACAAGGTGCCCGCGGGCCTGCTGGGCTACGGCCTCGGCCTCGGCCTGCTGGCCGGCGTCGCGCATGTCGTCGTACGGAAGTTCGCGCCGTACGCCGACCCGCTGCTGCTGCCGCTGGCCACCCTGCTCAACGGGCTCGGCCTGGTCTGCATCTGGCGGCTGGACCAGTCCAAGCTGCTGCAGTCGATCAACGTGTCCGGCGGCAAGGCGACCAACCAGCTGCTGTACACGGCGATGGGCATCGGACTGTTCGCGGCCGTGCTGTTCTTCCTCAAGGACCACCGCACGCTGCAGCGCTACACCTACATCTCCATGGTGGCCGCGCTGGTCCTGCTGCTGCTCCCACTGGTCCCGGGCCTGGGCGCCAACGTCTTCGGCGCCAAGATCTGGATCCACATCGGAAGTTTCACCATCCAGCCGGGTGAGTTCGCCAAGATCGTGCTGGCGATCTTCTTCGCCGGCTACCTGATGGTGAAGCGCGACGCGCTCGCCCTCGCCAGCCGCCGCTTCATGGGGCTCTACCTGCCGCGTGGGCGAGACCTCGGTCCGATCCTGGTCGTCTGGTTCATGTCGATCCTGATCCTGGTCTTCGAGACCGACCTCGGCACCTCGCTGCTGTTCTTCGGCATGTTCGTGATCATGCTGTACGTCGCCACCGAGCGGACCAGCTGGATCGTCTTCGGTCTGCTGATGTCCGCGGTCGGCGCCGTCGGCGTGGCGAGCTTCGAGCCGCACATCCAGACCCGTGTGCAGGCCTGGCTCGACCCGATGCGCGAGTACAAGCTCAGTCGCATGGTCACCCACGACGGCATCGCCCACTCCGACCAGCTCCAGCAGGCCCTGTGGGCCTTCGGCTCCGGCGGCACCCTCGGCACCGGCTGGGGCCAGGGCCACTCCGACCTGATCCGCTTCGCCGCCAACTCCGACTTCATCCTCGCCACCTTCGGCGAGGAGCTGGGCCTGGCCGGCATCATGGCGATCCTGCTGATCTACGGTCTGATCGTGGAGCGCGGCGTGCGCACCGCCCTCGCCGCCCGCGACCCGTTCGGCAAGCTGCTCGCCGTCGGCCTGTCCGGAGCCTTCGCGCTCCAGGTGTTCGTCGTGTCCGGCGGTGTGATGGGGCTCATCCCGCTGACCGGTATGACGATGCCGTTCCTCGCCTACGGCGGTTCCTCCGTGATCGCGAACTGGGCGCTCATCGGCATCCTGATCCGCATCAGCGACACCGCCCGCCGCCCGGCCCCCACCCCCGCCGGCAACCCCGACGCCGAGATGACCCAGGTGGTCCGCCCGTCATGAACAAACCCCTGCGCCGGATCGCGATCTTCTGCGGCCTCCTGGTCCTGACCCTGCTGCTGCGCGACAACTGGCTCCAGTACGTCAAGGCCGACAGCCTCAAGCAGGACCCGAAGAACCGCCGGGTCACCATCGCCCGCTACTCCACACCGCGCGGCGACATCATCGTCGACGGCAACCCGATCACCGGGTCCGTCGCGACCAACACGCGCGGCCTGAACGACCTGAAGTACAAGCGCACCTACAAGAACGGCGCCATGTGGGCGCCGGTCACCGGGTACGCCTCGCAGGCCTTCGGGGCCACGCAGCTGGAGTCCATCGACGACGGCATCCTCACCGGCAACGACGACCGGCTGTTCTTCCGCAAGACCCTGGACATGCTCACGGGCAAGGAGCAGCAGGGCGGCAACGTCGTCACCACGCTCAACGCCGCCGCGCAGAAGGCCGCGTGGGACGGCCTGAAGTCCCGTGGCGGCAAGGGTGCCGTGGTCGCCCTGGAGCCCTCCACCGGCAAGATCCTCGCGCTGGCCTCCTACCCGTCGTACGACCCCTCGTCGTTCGCCGGGAGCAGCACCGACGTCGACGGCAAGGCCTGGCAGAAGCTGCAGAAGAAGTACAACCCCGCCGACCCGATGCTGAACCGGGCGCTGCGCGAGACCTACCCGCCGGGCTCCACCTTCAAGGTGGTCACCGCCGCGGCGGCGCTGGAGAACGGCAAGTACACCTCGGCCGACCAGAAGACCGACTCGCCGCTGCCGTGGATCATGCCGGGCACCCGGCTGCCGCTGAAGAACGAGGGCAACATCCCCTGCAAGAACGTATCCATGCGTGAGGCGCTACGCATCTCCTGCAACAGCGTCTTCGGCAAGATCGGCGCCGACCTCGGCAACGACAAGATGCTGGAGGAGGCGAAGAAGTTCGGCTTCGACGCCGAGCAGTTCACGCCGGTCCGCTCCAACTCGTCGGTGTTCTCGGGCGACATGAACACCTCGCAGACCGCGCTGTCCTCGATCGGCCAGTACAACACCGCCGCCACCCCGCTGCAGATGGCCATGGTCGCCTCGGCGGTCGCCAACGACGGCAAGCTGATGAAGCCGTACATGGTCGACAAGCTCCAGTCCCCCAGCGTGGACACCGTCGCGCAGACCGAGCCGCAGGAGCTGAGCCGCCCGCTGTCCTCCGACAACGCGCAGATCCTGCAGTCGATGATGGAGACGGTCGTCAAGGACGGTACGGGCAAGAACGCGCAGATCGGCGGCGGAGTCACCGTCGGCGGCAAGACCGGTACCGCCCAGCACGGCGTCGCGAACAGCGCGAACCCGTACGCGTGGTTCATCTCCTACGCCAAGCTCCCCGACAACAGCTCCCCGGTCGCGATCGCCGTGGTGATCGAGGACGAGAACGCCAACCGCGACGACATCTCCGGTGGCGGCCTGGCCGCACCGATCGCGAAGAACGTCATGGAGGCGGTCATCAACAGCAAGAAGTGACCTAGCCCGCCCCATGAAGTGACGCCGCTCACGTCTCCTTCACATCGTTGCACGTTGCGATACCGGTCCTGTATCGGGTTACGGGCTTGGCCAGGTCATACAACGCGAGCCGGGTACGGTAGGCCCGGACGGCAGCCTTTGGCCGTGCACGGTGTGCGGCTGAGACCGACGGAGAGGGCTGGTAGGTAGCTATGGAAGAGCCGCGTCGCCTCGGCGGCCGGTACGAGCTGGGCCAGGTGCTCGGCCGTGGTGGCATGGCGGAGGTCTACCTCGCGCATGACACCCGGCTCGGCCGCACCGTGGCGGTGAAGACGCTGCGCGCGGACCTCGCGCGTGATCCGTCCTTCCAGGCCCGGTTCCGCCGGGAGGCCCAGTCGGCCGCCTCGCTCAACCATCCCGCGATCGTGGCGGTCTACGACACGGGCGAGGACTACATCGACGGGGTCTCCATCCCGTACATCGTGATGGAGTACGTGGACGGCTCCACCCTGCGTGAGCTGCTTCACTCCGGTCGCAAGCTCCTGCCCGAGCGGTCGATGGAGATGACCGTCGGCATCCTCCAGGGCCTGGAGTACGCCCACCGCAACGGCATCGTCCACCGTGACATCAAGCCGGCCAACGTCATGCTGACGCGCAACGGCCAGGTCAAGGTGATGGACTTCGGCATCGCCCGCGCCATGGGCGACTCTGGCATGACCATGACCCAGACGGCCGCGGTGATCGGCACGGCCCAGTACCTCTCCCCGGAGCAGGCCAAGGGCGAGCAGGTCGACGCGCGGTCCGACCTCTATTCGACCGGCTGCCTGCTCTACGAGCTGCTGACGGTCCGCCCGCCCTTCGTCGGCGACTCCCCGGTGGCGGTGGCCTACCAGCACGTCCGCGAGGAGCCGCAGGCGCCGAGCGTCTTCGACCCCGAGATCACGCCCGAGATGGACGCGATCGTCCTGAAGGCACTGGTCAAGGACCCGAACTACCGCTACCAGTCGGCCGACGAGATGCGCGCCGACATCGAGGCCTGCCTCGACGGCCAGCCGGTCGCGGCCACGGCGGCGATGGGCGCGGTGGGCTACGGCGGCTACCCCGACGACCAGCCGACGACGGCCCTGCGCCCCGACCAGGGCGCCGCCGCGACCTCCATGCTCCCGCCGATGAACCCGGACGACGGCGGCTACGGCTACGACGAGCGCCCCGACCGGCGCCGCCAGCAGCCGAAGAAGAACAACACCTCCACAATCCTCCTGGTGGTCGCGGGCGTCCTGGTGCTGATCGGCGCGATCCTTATCGGCAAGTACGCGTTCAGCGGGGACGACGCCGCCAACGACAAGGTGCCGGTGCCGAACTTCATCGGCAACACCTACGCCGCCGCCCAGAAGATGGCCATCAACTCGGACCTGAAGCTGGGCGAGCCCACCCGGAAGCCTTGTGCCAACCAGCCCAAGGGCAATGTGTGCACACAGGATCCGAAGGAGGGGACCAAGGTCGCCAAGAACACCACGATCAACGTGGTCGTCTCGACGGGCGCACCCAAGATCGCCGTGCCCGACGTGCGGGGCTCGCAGTACGCCCAGGCCGAGGCCCTGCTGAAGGACAAGGGCTTCCAGGTCGAGCAGAAGACCCAGGTGTCCAGCCAGACGCCGAACATTGTCATCACGCAGGACCCGCTGCCCGGCGCCTCGAAGGAGAAGGGCTCCACAATCACCCTCACGGTCGCCAAGCCGGAGGAGAAGGTCACGATCCCGGGCGACATCATCGGCATGACCTGCGACGACGCCAAGGCCAAGCTCATTTCGCTGGGCCTGGCACCGAGCTGCAGCGACTCGCCCACCAACGACCAGAGCCAGGACGGCAAGGTCACCGGGAGCAACCCGCAGCCGAACCAGCAGGTCTCCAAGAACACACCCGTCGTGCTGCAGGTCGGCAAGTTCCAGGGCGACCAGGGACAGCAGGGGCAGGTCCCGCAGGTCCAGGGCATGAAGCTGAAGGACGCCGAGAACACCCTGGCGCAGAACGGCTACACGCAGATCCAGGTCAGCGGCCCGACCGACGACAAGGCGCGGGTCATGATCCAGTCACCGCAGCCGGGCACCCAGGCCGATCCGAGCACCACCCAGATCGTTCTGCAAACCGTGGACGCCAATGGCGGCGACCAGGGCGGCACGAACTTCCTCGGCGGTGTCAACGGCTGACGCCCCGCACCACCACGCAAGGGGCCCCTGCCGGGAAGTTCCGGCAGGGGCCCCTTGGTGTCGTGACCGCGACGAACTGGAGGCGTGGAGCACGGGGGTCCGCCTCAAGGCGCTGCGACAGTCCTACCGAAGAGGCCCGAAGCCGCAAGTCGAAGTTGCGGCTGCGGGCCTTGGCCGTGCTAGACGACAGAGTCGCTCGAAGAGCCCCAGTCAGCCACGCAGTTCCACCGGCGGAGTCCGCGTGCTGTTCACCTTCTCCACGCGGACCAGCTCGCCCCACACCGCGTACCGGTAGCGGGAGGTGTACACGGGGGTGCAGGTCGTCAGGGTGATGTAGTGGCCCGGCTTCTTCTTTCCGGACTCCTTGGGGACCGCGGCGAGGACGCTGACGTCGTACTTGGAGGTCTCGGGGAGGATGGCGAAGACCTTGTAGACGTACCAGTTGTCCCTCGTCTCGAAGACGACCGGGTCGCCCTTCTTCACCTTGTCGATGTTGTGGAACTTGGCGCCGTGGCCGTCACGGTGGGCGGCCAGGGCGAAGTTGCCGTCCTTGCCCGACATGGGGAGGGTCGCCTTCACGGGCTCCGTGTAGTAGCCGGCGACGCCGTCGTTCAGGACGTCCGTGCCGGTGCCCTGCTCGACCAGGACCGTGCCGTTCTTCATGGAGGGCACATGCAGGAAGCCGATGCCGTCCCTGGTGTCCAGCGCGCCGGGGCTCGAATCGGTGGAGTGGGCCCACTCGTCGCGGACCTTGTGCGCCTGCCGGTCGGCCTTGCGGTCTGCTATCACGTTCGTCCACCACAGGGAGTAGACGACGAACAGGCCGAGCACCAGGCCCACCGTGATGAGGATTTCGCCGAAGACGCTGACCGCCAGGGCGATCCGGCCGGGACGCCGACGGCCCGGGGCCGGCGACTCCTCGGACTCCTCCGCGTGCTCTTCGGTCTCGTCGGCGGTCGCTGCCACAGTTCCCTCTCGATTACTCGATCAGCTCGTCCGGCTTGCCCTTGGCGCGCGGGCGTTGTTCGACCATCTTGCCCCAGACGATCAGCCGGTACTTGCTGGTGAACTCCGGCGTGCAGGTCGTCAGGGTGATGTAGCGGCCCGGTCCGGTGAACCCGGACTGCGGCGGGACCGGGTCCAGCACGCTGGTGTTGGACGGCGGGGTCACCGGCAGCGTCGACGTCACCTTGTACACGAAGTAGGTGTCCTGCGTCTCCACCACGACCGCGTCGCCCGGTTTCAGCCGGTTGATGTAGCGGAACGGTTCACCGTGCGTGTTGCGGTGGGCGGCCAGCCCGAAGTTGCCCGTCTTGTCGTACGGCATCGCCGTCTTCAGCGCGCCCTCGCCGTAGTGCCCGACCATGCCCTTGTCGAGCACCTTCCGGTTGCTGACGCCCTCCGCTATCGGGGCCACCACGTCCAGCTTGGGGATGTGCAGGATCGCGAAGCCCTGGCCCGGCTCGAACACGCCCGGCGCCCGCTTGCCACTCGCCCAGTCGTGCTGGAGGTCGCTGGTCTCCTTGCTCGCCTGCGCGTGCGCCCGGATGTTCGTCCACCACAGCTGGTAGGTGACGAACAGCAGCATCAGCAAGCCGGCGGTGATGAACACCTCGCCGATCACCCGGCTCGCGATGACCGCCGGGCTCGGCTTGCTGAGCCGCGCCTGCCGCCGGGCCTCCACCCGGGTCAGCGGGCGCTGCGGGTCCCGCTGAGGGTCCGCCTCCTGTGCGGGTGCCGCCTCACGGCTGCCGCTGTGCCGCCCGCCGCGCCGCTTGGCGGCCTTTCTGCGGGCCGCACGGCCGCCCGGTGTGGTTCCAGTGGCAGCAGAGGCGGTAGAAGCCCTGGAGGCGCGTACGGATGCGTTCTCCAGGCCGGGCGACGGCGGAACGGGGGCGCGTGGATCGGGGATCCGCAGCGCCATGGTCTCGTCGTCCGGGATCGGCAGCGCCTCGTCGTCCAAGGCCGGCAGCGGCGCCGTCGGCGGATCACCCATGTCCGCACCCGCACCCGCACCCGTTGCTGCGCCCACGCCCGCGTACGGCGCACTGCCGTACGACCCGTACGGCGGCTGCTCGCCGTACAAGTCCTCGCGCTCGGGGCGCAGCGCGGTCACGCCGTGGCCCTGCCCACCACCGGGGCCAGCCCCGCCGATCTCGCGACGGCGCCCTGGTCCCCGCACTCCACCAGCCAGTTGGCCAGCATCCGGTGCCCGTGCTCGGTCAGCACCGACTCGGGGTGGAACTGCACGCCCTCGACCGGGAGTTCCCGGTGACGCAGGCCCATGATGATGCCGTCGTGCGTGCGGGCCGTCACCTCCAGCTCGGCCGGGACCGTCGCAGGCTCAGCGGCCAGGGAGTGGTAGCGGGTCGCCGTGAAGGGGGAGGGCAGGCCCGCGAAGACGCCCTTGCCCTCGTGCTCGACCAGCGAGGTCTTGCCGTGCAGCAGCTCCGGCGCCCGGTCCACCACACCGCCGTACGCCACCTGCATCGACTGCATCCCGAGGCAGACACCGAAGACCGGCACCCCGGTCGCGGCGCAGTGGCGGACCATGTCCACGCACACGCCCGCCTCCTCCGGCGTCCCGGGGCCGGGTGAGAGCAGCACGCCGTCGAAGCCGTCCTGGGCGTGCGCCGTCGACACCTCGTCGTTGCGCAGAACCTCGCACTCGGCGCCCAGCTGGTACAGGTACTGGACGAGGTTGAAGACGAAGCTGTCGTAGTTGTCGACGACGAGAATCCGCGCACTCACTGGTTGTCCACCGTCACATCGTTGAAGGGCAGCAGCGGTTCGGCCCAGGGGAAGACGTACTGGAAGAGGACGTAGACCACGGCCAGGACCAGCACGAGTGAGAGCAACGCCTTCACCCATACGCTCCCCGGCAGATGCCGCCAGATCCAGCCGTACATGCCGTTCCTTCCGTATCCCCACGGCACCTGACTCACGCCGTACTGCACCAGACTAACGGCGCAGAGCCCTCGGTTCGCCTGACTCCACGGGCTGGGTGGAGTCGAGGTGCGCCCAGACGATCAGCCGGTGGCTGTGTCCCCATTCCGGTTCGCACGTGGTCAGCGTGAGGTAGCGGCCGGGGCGCGTGTATCCGGACTCACGTGGCACAGGATCGATGACCGCGATGTCCGTAGGGACGGTTTTGTAGGGCCCTTTGTCGATCCGATACGTGAACCAGGCCGTCCCGTCGGTCAGCACCACCGCGTCGCCCGGCCGCAGCCGGGGGAAGTCCTTGAACGGGTCGCCGTAGGTGCGGCGGTGGCCGGCGACCGCGAAGTTCCCCTCCTGGCCGAGCCGCGCGGTCCCGGCGTAGTGGGCGAGGCCCTTCTGCAGCACGCCCGCGTCGGTGCCCTCCAGTACCGGCTTGTTCCACGTGAAACCGAGCCGCGGGATGTACATGATCGCGAAAGGCCTGCCGTGGCGGTACGGCACCGGCGGGCGCGGGCTCCCGGCCCGGCCGGCGGAGGCGCTGACATTGTGCACACTCCCCCGCGACCACTGTTCATGCAGCTGGTCGATCTGGTGCCGCATCGCGCCGTCGGCCCGCACTCCCGTCCAGAACAGCACATAGCCGACGAAGAGCACGATCAGGGCGCCGATCGTGATGCACAGTTCGCTGACGGTCCTGACGATCACGCGCACCGGCGGCTCCTGGCGGGCGGGGCACCTACGTCACAGGCTTCTACTGCACGGGGTTCTACTGCACGGGCTTCGCATAGTGCAGATCCACTGTGCCCGAGTAGCCCGGCAGAGTCACCGTCCCGTCCTCGCTGACTTTCCAGCCGAGGCCGTAGACGTTCACGTACACCATGTAGGTCTGGATCGCCTTGCTCGCCGCGAGCGCCCGCTGGAGCCGGCCCGGGTCCCCGATCGCGGTGATCTTGTACGGCGGTGAGTACACGCGGCCCTGGAGGATCAGGGTGTTGCCGACGCAGCGCACCGCGCTGGTGGAGATCAGCCGCTGGTCCATGACCCTGATCCCCTGGGCGCCGCCCTGCCACAGGGCGTTCACCACGGCCTGCAGGTCCTGCTGGTGGATGACCAGGTAGTCAGGCTGCGGCTCGGGATAGCCAGGGAGCTTGGCGGTGGCGTTCGGCGGGGCGTCGTTCAGGGTGACGGTGATCGCCTTGCCAGTCAGCGGCTGGGTGCCCGCACTCTTCTCCAGCCCGGTGAGCTTGCGGTCCTGGGCCTTGGTGCTGCCGCCGTCGCTCTTCGCCAGGGACTCCACGCTGTCGCGCAGGGCCGCGTTGGACTCGTCCAGCTCCTTGTTCTTGCGGCTGCGCTGCTGGATCAGGTCGGACAGCTTCAGCAGGGAGTCGTCCCGGCGGATGTCGGTGCCCTTGGCCGTGTCGAAGCTGGTGAAGAAAATGAGCCCCGCCAGCGCGAACACGGCAGCGGTGAGAACCCGCACGGGACGAAGCCGCACGGGGCGGAAGAAGCGGAGCCCACGAGCGGGGCCGGGACCCGTTGATCCCGTCCCGGGGGAGTCGGCAGAATTGCTCAACGTACCCTTATCTCCTTCGGCGCCGCGGAAGCACTACGCTAACGGACGCCCGGGGGAGCACTCAGTGTGCCCTTGCTGTCCCCTTGTACGCTGCCCCGAGCCCGACCCAGTTACCTGCGCGGCCACGCAGCGCATCGACAGGAGAGACCCTCGTGCCGAAGTCACGTATCCGCAAGAAGGCCGACTACACGCCGCCGCCGGCGAAGACGGCACAGGCGATCAAACTCGACAGCCGCGGCTGGGTCGCGCCCGTCATGCTGGCCATGTTCATCATCGGCCTGGCCTGGATCGTCGTCTTCTATGTGACCGACGGGTCGCTGCCCATCGACGCCCTGGACAACTGGAACATCGTGGTCGGCTTCGGCTTCATCGCCGCCGGCTTCGGTGTCTCCACGCAGTGGAAGTAGCACAGCCGGCGCGGTGGCGGTAGCTCTGCCCAGGGCTATCCACTGAGTTATCCACAGGCGCTGTCCACACTGTCCACACGGTGGGGAAAAGAAACGACGATCTGTGGATAACTCATCCGAGGTTGACGCCGGTGTGACTGCCCTACCGGCCGCCGTACGCCCGTTCGCCCCCTGTCCGACCTGGGAAAACACATCCGAGCGACAGGGGGCACAGCTGTGCCCGCACAGCGTGCACAAGATCCGGCACTCACTGTGGACAACGGTTCGGCATCAGGTGAGCTGAGCGGTCCTGACCAGGACGAGGACGAGGGCGACGGCCAGCACCAGCGCGCAGGTGCCGTACTGGATCAGCGCCCGCTTCTGCCGCGGGGCGTGCACCATCGCGTACCCGGTGACGACGCCCGCGACGAGGCCGCCGATGTGCGCCTGCCAGGCGATGTTCGAGACCCCGAAGGTGATGATCAGGTTGATCACCAGGAGGGCCATGATCGGCCGCATGTCGTAGTTCAGGCGGCGCATCAGCACGGCGGTGGCACCGAAGAGACCGAAGATCGCTCCCGAGGCGCCGAGGGACGGCTGGTTCTGCGCGGCGAGCAGATAGGTGAGGGCGCCGCCCGCCAGGCCCGAGACCGCGTAGAGCGCGAGATAGCGGGCGCGGCCGAGCGCGGCCTCCAGGGGGCCGCCGATCCACCACAGGCTGAGCATGTTGAACAGGATGTGGACGTACCCGCCGTGCAGGAACATCGAGGTCAGCAGCCGGTAGTACTGGCCCTCCGCGACGCCCTGTATCCCGTTGAGGTGGTAGGTGTAGGCCCGGCCGATGAGCTCGAACCTGGTGGTGAAGCTGTCACCGACGGCCAGCTGGACCAGGTAGAAGGCGATGTTGAGGCCGATCAGCAGCTTGGTGAGCAGCCGCGGGTCGGCCGTGATCGTCCCGCCCGCCACCGTGCGGGGCCGGGCAGCGGCCGGGGCGGGCCCGCTGCCGTGTCCGCCGCGCACACACTCGGGGCACTGGAAGCCGACCGAGGCGCTGATCATGCACTCGGGGCAGATGGCGCGGTCACAGCGAGTGCAGCGCACACCGGTCTCGCGGTCCGGGTGCCGGTAGCACACCGGCAGGCCGCTCCTGGCGTCCTGCGTGCTCCCTGCTGCCTGGTCCATGCGGTCCCCTCGCTCGTGGTGGTACTACCCCCTGGCAATACCCCGCCCCGCTCATCCTTACGGACGAGCGGGGCGAATGGTTCCCTGCGGAGCGTTCCTCACGGAACGTTCCGAGCAGGCAGCGGGTCTCAGCCCTCGTGCGTCTCGACGACGACCGACTCGATGACGACGTCCTTGAGCGGACGGTCGTTGCCGGGCGTCGTGGCCACAGCGACGATGGCGTCCACGACCTTCTGGCTGGCCGGGTCGGTGACCTCACCGAAGATGGTGTGCTTGCGGTTCAGCCAGGTCGTCGGCGCGACCGTGATGAAGAACTGCGAGCCGTTGGTGCCCGGGCCGGCGTTGGCCATGGCGAGCAGGTACGGCTTGTTGAAGGAGAGGTCCGGGTGGAACTCGTCCTCGAACTTGTAGCCGGGGCCGCCGATGCCGGTGCCCAGCGGGTCGCCGCCCTGGATCATGAAGCCCTCGATGACCCGGTGGAAGATCGTGCCGTCGTAGAGCTTGTCCGTGCTCACGGCTCCGGTCTTCGGGTGCTTCCACTCGCGCTCGCCGGTGGCGAGTTCGACGAAGTTCTTGACCGTCTTGGGCGCGTGGTTCGGGAACAGCTGAACCTTGATGTCGCCGTGGTTGGTCTTCAGGGTGGCGTAAAGCTGCTCGGCCACGATCTGCCTTCCGTTGTCTTTCCGTGACTCCCTGATCCTCGCACGGCCGGGACCGTTCGTCGTCAGGCGAGCACGAGTTCCGCCGGTAAGGGGGCGCGGGGCGGTGTTTCGTGGCAGTGTCGTCGCCAAGCTCTTCTTGCCCGGATTCGCTCCATAGAGGGCATTGGGCACCCATATGCCCGCCCTCGCATGCCGCGCAGGCCGTTGACAGGCATGATCCGTAAAAGGGTGGAAAGGCGAATTACCGTACCGCCACCGAGGAGGAGGAAACCCGTGACCCGCATCGACAGCGTGCGCGCCGCGACCGGCTCGGCGAAGGACAGCGTGCTGCACGCCGCGGAAGTGGTGGCACCGTACGCCGACACAGCCATGGAGCGTGCCGCGCACTACGCGCAGGAGGCGCGCGTACGGCTCGCGCCCGTGGTGTCGCAGGCCGCTGAACAGGCTCGCGTGCAGTACGACGCCCGGCTCGTCCCGCGTCTGGAGCAGGCCCGTACGCATGTGCCGCCGAAGGTGGACCTGGCCGCGCAGGAAGCCGCCGTCCGCACCCGTAAGGCCGCCCGGCAGGCGGCCGAGTACTCGCGTCCGAGGATCGAGCACGCGGTGGCCGCGGCCGGTCCGGTGCGCGAGGAGGCCGCCGCGCGCGGTGCCGCCGCACTGGTCGCGCTGCGCGGTCACGTCTCGGCGGAGGAGATCCAGAAGCTGGCCCGGCGCAACGAGCGGCGCTCGCGCAGGGGCCGCGCCGTGAAGGCGCTGGCGCTGCTGACCGTCCTGGCGGGCGGGGCGTTCGCGGCCTGGAAGTGGTGGGACAAGCAGGCCAACCCCGACTGGCTGGTCGAGCCGCCCGCGCCGACGGAGGTGCCCGAGACGGGCCGGCTCAGCTCGGTGGACGGCAGCGGCGCCGTCCTGGACCCGGAGGTCCAGGCGAAGCAGGACGAGGACGAGGCCTCGCGTCACGACGATCAGGACTGAGACGGCCTGAGGGATCTGGGCTGAGACGGCCTGAGGGATCTGGGCTGAGACGACCGGAGCGATCGGGGCTGAGACGGCCGGAGTGATCGGGGCCGGGAAGGCCGGGGGCGGGCGAGGTGGGACTCTCGCCCGTCCCTCCGCATGTTTCACGTGAAACAGCGGCATGTCGCCTTGCAGTCGGTGCATGGCTGCCGACGCTCAGCTCACCGCTCTCTTCACCAGCTCGGCGATCCGCGCCTCGCCGGGCGCGGTCAGCTCCTTCAGGGCGTAGGAGGCCGGCCACAGGGAGCCGTCGTCGAGGTTCGCCTTGTCGCTGAAGCCCAAGGTCGCGTACCTCGCGTTGAACTTCTGCGCGCTCTGGAAGAAGCAGACGACCTTGCCGTCCTTGGCGTAGGCGGGCATCCCGTACCAGAGCTTCGGCGTGAGGTCCGGGGCGCTCGCCTTGACGACGGCGTGGATCCGTTCGGCCATGACCCGGTCGGAGTCCTGCATCTCGGCGATCTTCGCGAGCACGGCGGCCTCGTCGTCCGCCTTGCCGGCGCCGCGCGTTCCGCGGCGCGTGGACGCCTTCAGCTCCTGGGCGCGCTCCTTCATCGCGCTGCGTTCCTCGTCCGTGAATGCCGGGGACGTCTTCACTGCGGTTCTCCTCTGCGTGCCCACTGCGGTTCTCCTCCTGGTGCCTGTCAGCCCCACGCGCCGGCGATCTGGCGAGTCGTGGCGTTGAGGCGGTTGAACAGGTTGGTGACGCCGATCAGCAGGACGATCGCGGCCAGCTGCTTCTCGTCGAAGTAGGTGGCGGCCGTGTCCCAGATGTCGTCGCTCACCGCGTCGGGACGGTCGGCCAGCCGCGTCGCGGCCTCGGCCAGCGCCAGGGCGGCCCGCTCCTCCTCGCTGAAGTACGGGGCCTCCCGCCAGGCGGCGACCATGACCAGCCGCTTGTCGCTCAATCCGGCCTTACGGCCCGACGTGACGCCCATGTCGACGCAGACACTGCAGCCGTTGATCTGGCTGACCCGCAGGTGCACCAGCTCCAGGATCTGCGCGTCCACCCCGGCGGAGTGCACGGTCTTCATGAGCTCCTGGATGGGCTGCATCGCACCGGACAGCACCGTGGCGGGGTTCTGCATACGAGACTGCATCTGATCTGCTCCTCTTTCGCTTCGTCGCCCCGTCGTCCCGGGGTGTGACTCCATCTCAGCCCGACCGGCTTGCCACGGCGATGGCAATGGGACACCGTGGGACAGCTGCAACGGCCTTGACCAGCAGTGACGTTGCCCGGCAGTTTTCTGCCGGGGCGGGACAGGGAGGCGGGGGAACGGTGGAGTTGGAACAGCGGACGGGGAGAGGCGAGCCGCAGGAGGAGCTGGCGGCCCGGCTGCGCCTGCTCCAGGAACTGTCCGGGCTCGGCGTACGGGCTCTTGCGCGGGACACCGGCCTCAGTTCCTCGTCGCTCTCGCGCTACCTCAGCGGGCAGACCGTGCCGCCGTGGCCCGCGGTGGTCGCCCTCTGCCGCCTCGTCAAGCGCGATCCCCGCCCCCTGCGGCCCCTGTGGGAGCGGTCCTCGAACCCCTTGCCGGCGCCCCCGAAGGCCAGCCGTCAGGTCCATCCGCGGCCTCGCAACGATCTGCCGCGCGACGTGCCCGACTTCACCGGCCGCGAGGACCAGCTCACCGCCGTGTTCGCCGCGGTGGACGGCCACCGGGTGGTCGCCGTCGACGGCATGGCGGGCGTCGGCAAGAGCTGCCTGGCGGTGCACGCCGCGCACCGGCTCGCCGAGCAGTACCCGGACGCCCAGCTCTATGTGGACCTGCACGGGTTCACCGAGGGCCGGGAACCGCTCGATCCCGACTCCGCGCTGCGGATGCTGCTCGGGGCGCTCGGCGTGCCGTCCGAGCGGGTCCCCCAGGAGGGCCTGGAACAGCTGGCCGCCTGCTGGCGGTCGGAACTGGCCCGCCGCCGGGCCGTCGTGGTCCTCGACAACGCCGCCGACGCCAAGCAGGTCCGCCCGCTGCTGCCCGGCGCCGGCGACTCCGTCGCCCTGATCACGAGCCGCAACCGGCTGCTGGACCTGGACGAGGTGCCCCCGGTGTCGCTGGACGTGCTGAGCCCGCAGGAGAGCGCGGAGCTGCTGGCCCGCGCCAGCGGTGACCCCGGCGGACCGGAAGGCAGGCTGGCCCGCGATCCGGAGTCCGCTGCCGAGGTGCTTCGGCTGTGCGGCAGGCTGCCGCTGGCCCTGCGGCTGGCCGGGGCCCGGCTGCGGCACCGGCCGGGCTGGACCGTGGGCATCCTCGTGGAGCGGATGGCGGAGGGCGTGAGCGAGTTCGACGCTGTGTTCAGCGCGGCGTTTGCCATGTCCGTCCGGCAGCTGAACCGGTCCCAGGCCCGCCTGTTCCGGCTGCTGGGCCTGCTGCCCGGGGCCTCCTTCGACGAGTACGTGGTGGCGGCGCTGGCGGACGTGCCGCTGCGCAGCGCCCAGGCGATGCTGGAGGACCTGCTCGACGCGCACCTCGTCCAGCAGCCGACGACGGGCCGCTACCGGCTGCACGACCTGGTGCACGAACACGCGCGCCGGGCCTGCGCCGAGCAGGACCCGCAGGCAGAGCGGGAGCGGGCGCTGGGCCGGGTGCTCGACTACTACGTGCACGCGGCAGCCGCCGCCGACGCCACGATGCCGTTCCTCGCGCCCAGCCGCTCGGCCTCCGCGGGCCGGCCCCCGGCCGAACTGCCGCGGTTCGCGGACAAGCACACAGCCTTCGCCTGGCTCGTCACGGAGTACGGAAACCTGATGGCCGCCTTCGAGACGGCTGCCGCCGTCGGGGCCGACACGCACGTGTGCGAGCTGCCGCGCTTCCTTCGGGCGTACTTCGCGCGGCGCTGCGGCACGACGCACCTCAACGTCCTCTTCGAGCGGTCGCTGGCCGCCGCGCAGCGCCTGGGCGACCCTCTGCAACTTGCCGAGGCGCACAGCGACTTGGGCTTCGCCCGGTACAACGCGGGCCGGATGGCGGAGGCCGCCGCCGCGTACGAGGCGGTCGAACTCGGCGTGTCCCAGGCGGGGGACACCCACGCCGAGGCCGAACTGGCCCTGCGCCGCGGCTATCTGAGCTGGGACACGGGACACGTCGAGGAGCCGCTCGACCTCTTCCGGCTGGCAGGCAAGCTGTACGAGCAGGCCGGCAGCCCGACGGGCGCGGCCCACGCGGCTGCGGCCGAGGCCTGGGCGATGCTGCAGCTGGGCCACCGCGAGGAGGCGGCACAGCGGGCCCGGGAGGTGCTGGGCATCCCGCACGCCGACCCCGCCTGGCCGCCCACGCTGACGGCCCGGATCACCCTCGGCGTGGCCATCGCCCCCGAGGCGCCCGACGAGGCGACGGAGCACCTGCGCCGGGCGCTGGCGTTGTCCCGCGAGGACGGACATGTGCACAACGAGGCCTGGTCCCTCAACTGCCTCGGCGTCGCGCTCCGTCAGATGGGCCGGTACGAGGAGGCCCTGGCCAGCCACCAGGAGGCCTTCGCGCTGCTGGACAAGCTGTTCGAGGAGCACTGGAAGATCCGCTTCCTCAACGGCTACGGCGAGACCTGCCGCCTGGCCGGCCTCCCCGAGGAGGCCCTGCGCCTGCACCAGCAGGCACTGGAGCTGGCCCCGAGGCTGGGCTACCGCTACGAGGAGGCGCTGGCCCATGAGGGCATCGCGACCGTACTCGCCGAGACGGACCCGGCCACAGCCTCGGAGCACCGCGCGGCGGGCCAGGCGGTCCTGCGGGAGCTCGGCCCCGCCGTCTGCTGATCCACAGCTGCCGTAGTGGCGCCGGCGGGGAACCGGCAGGTGTCTTCTCCTCCGGCGTTCGCCTGTCGGCCGCCGATGAGGCTGATCTCTCCGCCGCCGCCCGGGCTGGTGCAGGCCAGAGTGTCTCCCGCGACGGCGCATGCCTCGGCGGCCCGAGGGTCGGTCGTGGCCAGCATCGGGCTGCTGGTCGGGAAGCGGTCGCTGGGCGGAGCGGAGAGCTCGTCCTTCGGCTCCACCTTGATGGAGACCTCGCGGATCGTGGCGACGCGCGAGGAGACTTCGGTCCACACCGCACCGCAGCTGGGGCTGAAGAGCAGCCGCACCGAGACGGTGGAGGTGGCCACGCTGCTCTCCGTTCGCGCGTCGCCCGTGCAGCCTGACGGGGTTGGATATTGGCCCTCGCAGCCTTCGCCCCGGCATGGCGCGAGGGTGACAGGGAACATCGACGGGAACATCGACGGCGGGGAAGCTGCTGGGGCAGTCGTTGGCGCCGGACGGCCGGCCGGCAGTGACGATCCCGCGATGGTCGGCCAGGCGAGAGCGGCGGCCGAGAGCGTGAGGGCGGCGGCTGACAGAAGGTGGCGTCGCCGGCGTTTCCCGCGTGCGGGGGGCTCCGGTGACGGCGGGAGTTCAGGCTGCCGGGGGACTGCGATCCGTTCGCTCACGGCCTCTGCACGCGTCCACAGGCACAGCAGCTCCGACGTGTCGGCCGGCCTGAGCCGTCCCAGTGCCTCGACCGCTGAACGCGGTGGTGGCTTCTCGCCGTTGAGATAGCGGTGCCAGGCCGACTTGCTGTGCGCGGTGCGCTTTGCCAGCTCGGCCAGGCTCATACCCGTCGCATCCTTGAGGGCCCGCATGCGCTCCAGCAGGTCCCTGGTTTCGGGTTCGAGAGATTCGGGCAACGGCTGCCAACGGCCCATGTCATCCCCGTCCCTGGTACGGCCGTCAGCCGGTGTACCCCCACACCTCGCCAGCCGGGATGTCCTATTTCCTCCCCGTTGGACGGGGAAAGGCTTCCCTACGGATGCCAGCGGCAAAACCCGGCACCGGACGCTTCACCCGTCCGAAAGCAACCACCGGACACGATGTCGATTCCCGAGCGCCGTACCGGTTGGCACTCGGCGCCCGCCGTACGGACATGCCCATCAAGCGCTCCTGCGCCCCCGTGCGCACCGTGTACACACCAAAAATGCCCCCAGAACCCGCGTTTCCGCAGGTCAGAGGGCATTTCCGAGTGGAGCCTAGGGGAGTCGAACCCCTGACATCCGCCATGCAAAGACGGCGCTCTACCAACTGAGCTAAGGCCCCGTACGTGAGCACCCCGCCGGAGGGTTTGTGCCCCGGTGGGCGTCGCAGAACAGAGTACCGGGTCACCCCCGGTATCCCGCAAAAAGATTAGGGCTCCCCCAGGATGACCACGCTCCGTAAGATGCTCGGCGTGGTTCGCTACAGCGAACCGTGGATTTTTTGGGGAAGCGATGGGGAGACGCAATGGACGCCGCACAGCAGGAAGCCACCGCGAGAGCGCGCGAGCTGCAGCGGAACTGGTACGGGGAGCCGCTGGGGGCGCTCTTCCGTAAGCTCATCGACGATCTCGGGCTCAACCAGGCCCGGCTCGCGGCGGCCCTCGGCCTGTCCGCTCCGATGCTCTCGCAGCTGATGAGCGGCCAGCGGGCCAAGATCGGCAATCCCGCGGTGGTCCAGCGGGTGCAGCTGCTGCAGGATCTGGCGGCCCAGGTCGCGGACGGCAGCGTCAGCGCCGCCGAGGCGACCGAGCGCATGGACGAGATCAAGAAGTCGCAGGGGGGCTCGGTGCTCAGCAACACCACGCACACGACGAACAATTCGGGCGCGCCCACGGTCAAGCGGGTGGTCCGCGAGATCCAGTCGCTGCTGCGCTCGGTGGCTGCCGCCGGCGACATCATCGAGGCCGCCGACACCCTCGCCCCGACCCACCCCGAGCTGGCAGAGTTCCTCCGGGTCTACGGCGCCGGCCGTACCTCTGACGCGGTCGCGCACTACCAGTCCCACCAGAACTGACGCCGCGGCCCGGTTCACCGGAGGGGGTCCGGGGCCGGGCCGAGGCAGCAGCAGGGGGGCGCGGGGGGTTCCAAGGGGGGCGCAAGGGGGGAGGCAAGGGGGGTAACCGCAGGGGGAGGAGCGACGCGCAGCCATGGGTGAGGTCTTCGCCGGCCGGTACGAGCTGGCCGACCCGATCGGGCGCGGTGGGGTGGGCGCCGTATGGCGTGCCTGGGACCACCGCCGACGGCGTTACGTGGCCGCCAAGGTGCTCCAGCAGCGCGATGCCCACTCCCTCCTGCGTTTCGTACGGGAGCAGGCCCTGCGGATCGACCACCCCCATGTCCTCGCCCCGGCCAGCTGGGCCGCCGACGACGACAAGGTGCTGTTCACCATGGAGCTGGTGGGCGGCGGCTCCCTGGTCCACCTGGTCGGCGACTACGGCCCGCTCCCGCCGGCGTTCGTGTGCACCCTGCTCGACCAGCTCCTGTCCGGGCTGGCCGCGGTCCACGCCGAGGGCGTCGTCCACCGGGACATCAAGCCCGCCAACGTCCTCCTCGAAGCCACCGGCACCGGCCGGCCGCGCCTCCGGCTGTCCGACTTCGGCATCGCCATGCGGCTCGGCGAGCCCCGCCTGACGGAGACCAACCTCGTCGTCGGCACCCCCGGTTACCTCGCCCCCGAACAACTCCTCGGCGCCGAACCGGACTTCCCTGCCGACCTGTTCGCCGTGGGTCTGGTCGCCGTGTATCTACTCGAAGGAGCCAAGCCGGACGTCAAGGCGCTCGTGGAGTACTTCGTGGAACACGGCGTCCCGGGTGCCCCCAAGGGCATTCCCGAGCCGCTGTGGGAGGTCGTCTCCGCCCTGCTCCACCCTGATCCCGAGGCCCGTTTCCGCACCGCCACGGGGGCGCGCAAGGCGCTCGCCGCCGCAGTGGAACTCCTCCCGGAACCCGGTGTCGACGACGAGTTGATCGAGATCTTCGACCAACTCGGACCGCTGCCGCCCGGGTTCGGCCCGGACGGTCCCCTCAAGGCCGCCTCGGGGGTGGCGGCGGAGTGGGTCAGGGGCGGGGGCGTGGACGCGGGCGCTGCCACGAACTCCCGCACGGACACCGATACCGGCTCCGGCAGCACCGACTCCGGCATGCATGCGGTCACGGGCGAGGACCTCCCCTCCGCCGCGCCGCCGTCCACCATGTCGGACACGGGGAGCTTCCATCTCCCGCCGCCGCAGACGCCGTCGGCCACCGCACAGCCCCCGTACCCGCCGGAGCCGTACACGCCCCAGCCTTACCCCCAGCAGCCGTACTCCCCGCCCACGCCCCCACCCCCGCCTCCGGCTTACCCGGCCCAGGCGGCCTGGCCCCACGGCGACGGCTCCACCGGGTCCACCGGCTCCACCGCTTCGTACACCGCCCAGGCCCCACCGCGTCCGTCGGCACCCTCCGTACGCGGCCGGCGGGCCCGGCGTGCGAACCGGCGCCCCGGGCCCCCGGCCAAAGTGGCGATCCCGGTGCTGCTCCTGGCGCTGGTCTGCTACGCCGTGGGCTTCTGGGCTCTGACCCGCGTCTGAGCCCGCCGGGCGGCGACCGTCCAGCCGCCGAGCACCAGCAGCAACGCGGTACCCGTACCGATCCCGCCGACCGCGACCGCCTTCATCGCGGTGCCGTCGCCGCCACCTCCTGTGCCGACGCCCCCAGTGCCACCGCCCCCGGTGCCGCCCGTAGCGCCCGCCCGCGCCGCCTCCCGGTCCTGGTCCGTGACCGTGAAGACGCCGTCCGGCTCGGGCCGCCCGGCGTACCCGGGACCGGCGTGCGCCTGCCCGTCGACCCGTACCCGCAGCGTCACGGGGAACGGCCCCTGTCCGAACGGTTCGGCCAGCTGCCGGCTGAGGTGGACGACGAGGTAGTAGTCCCCGGCGAAGCGCATGGCGGCGTCCCGGTCGATGACGGCGTACCGGTTGGCGTACTCGACGGGCGGCAGCGGGTTGAGGGAGGCGGACTTCGCGGTGCCGGTGTAGCCGAGGCCGGTGTCGTCGACGTAGCCGCGCGCGGGGTTGTAGAGGGAGAGGTTCAGCGCACCGCCGACGTAGCCGCGGCCCGGGGCATCGCCCAGTTCGGCGGTGGCCTGAAGGTGCCGGCCCCAGTCGAGCGGCACCTTGAAGAAGGCGGTCTCGCCGGGTGCCAGGCCGGTGCGCCAGACCCCCTGGCCGAGCGGGCGGGCCCAGGTGAAGCCCGCGCCGCCGGAGCGGTCCTCGGGCTTGCCGGTGAGAGGTTCGGGGGAGGCGGAGTCCCCGGCCTGCGGAGCCGTCGTGGGCCCGGTCCGCGCCAGCCGCGGTTCCGTGACGGCCGCGAGCTCCAGGTCCCAGCGCTGCGCCGGGGCCACGGCGCCGGCGCCCTCGGCGTCGAGGCGTTCGACGAGCACGTAGTACGGGCCGGGGCCCTGGCACAGCCCCTTGCCGGGCTCGCGCCGGCCGAGGGCCGTGACGGGGCGGGGGCTGAGCCCGGCACCGAAGCGGGCGGAGGCGAAGGAGCAGGAGCCCCCGTGCGCGTCCTGGACCGACACGCGGATGCCGTCGGTGGCGGTGACGGTGGCGTCCGCGGGCGGTACGGCGGTGACGGGGACGTACGCCGTGGTCGTGGCGGCGAGGTCGAGGCGGTAGTACAGCCTGCCGTTCTTCGGGAGGGAGCTGCGGTAGGTCCGGCCCGGCTCCAGCCGTACGGCGTCAGCGGGGCCCTCAGCCCCCGTGACCCGGCCGGCGCCGGGCGCGAAGCCGTACGATCCCGGCCGCGCGCCCGCGGCGTACGCGGCCCCGCCCGGCAGCGCCCCCACGGCCATAGCGACGGCTACCGTCATGGCCACGGCCACGGCGCGAACCAGCCGCCGTACGCCCGGCGCCCACACCCTCGTACGCCCTCGCCTCCGCACCAGCACCCCCAGCCGCTCCGCACCACGCAACCGCACCGAACCCGTCACCCGGACCGTGGCCCATCCTGCCCCGCGCACCGGTGCGCCATCCGGGCAATGCGTGCGGCCGTCCGAAACGCCCGCCCTCTCGGGACCGCAGTCAGCGGGCGCCACCCGGGGCCGTACACCACCCACCGGAGCCCGGCAACACGAAACCCCGGCCGCTCGGGCGACCGGGGTCTGTGTCAGTTTCTGGTATCGGCACTCACGAACCGGTGGACACGGAGTCGGTGGCTTCCGTCCACAGATCCTGCTCGGCGCGATCCGCCTGGATCTGGCGGTACACGAGGAGCCCGCCGATGGCGGCCAGTGCGACCAGGAGGAGCTTCTTCACCGCGCGACCTCGTCTTTCCTTGACGTAGTGGACCTCTGGCGCCCGACTATACACACCGGCCGATATCGATCGGTGACCTGCGTCGGGGCCCAACTCCCGCCTCCGACAGCGCAATAGGCCAGGTCGACGGCGTTTCGACCGGAGGGTGATCACACCCGCACGGACGGTTAGTTTGCTCCCCCTTCGCTCCTCCTCACCAGGTTTTGAGCGTTTCCTTCCTCTTTTGCACCCATCCGAGTGGTGTTGATCTGAACATCGACGCGCCACGAGCGTGGGTCCACCACTTCGCGATCCCCATACACATCATGAGGAAAGTACGCAAATCGCCCAACCTGAAAGTGAGGGGCCATGACCGAGAACAAGGTCATGAAGCTGTGGACCGCCATCGTCACCGCCTTCCTCGCGCTGTGCACGGCGCTCGGACTCGTCACCGCCGCCACCGCCACCGCGACGGCCGCACCCCGGACCGAGAACCCGAAGAGCGACAGCACCCCGCACCGGACGGTCCCGGCGATCCCGCAGACGCCCTACTGGTCCTGGTACTGGTCCCATGCCACGGCCCTGCCCCCCACGATCAAGCAGCGCATCGGGGCCGAGGCCCACGGAAAGTCTCCGAGCTGCCGGCACCGGCCCAGCAACGAGAACCTCTCCGAGCCCCTCAACGAACCCCTCAACGAACCCCTCATCGAGACGGAAGCCGAAAGCGCCGGGTCCCTGTCCCAGTCCACGGCCCCGCTCGACTGCTGACCGCCCGCACGCGCGCGACACCGCGGACTCGACACCACGGCGACTTGCGTACGCAGCACATCAGTCGAGTCGACACGGAACGACCCCCGGCCGGGCCCGGCCGGGGGTCTCGCGCGTTCTGGAGCCGCTGGTCATAGGCTGAAGCCGTGCCCAAGGCATACGAAGAGAAGGGGTGCGGGGCGATCGCCCCGCGCACCCAGGCCGTGCGCGACAACCGGCGCCACCAGTGGGAGAAGGACCGGGTCCGCAAACTGCCGGCCGTCCGGTCCTCGACCGGCGCGACCGAGCACGAGACCGGCCTGGCCACGGGTGACCTCGTCTTCCTGGCGCGGTACCGCGAGACCGGGGCGTCCAGGGAACTGGCGGAGCTCTTCGGGGTGCCCGCGGGCACGGCTCTCCTCGAACGCCGCTACCGCACCCGGCACGCCGCCGAGACGGCCCCCTTCAGCCTCGTCACCTCCTACCTCCCGCGTTGCGTGGTGGCACCCAACCCCGACCTCCTGGACGCCTCGAACGAGCCCTGGCCCGGCGGCACCCACCATCAGCTGTCCACCGTGGGCGTCGAACTCGACCGCATCGAGGAGCGGTTCACGGCGCGTCCACCGACGCCCGAGGAGACGCGGGAGCTGGAACTGCCCCCGGGCGCGCCGGTGATCGCACTCCGCAAGACCTCGTACGACACCGGCGGCCGGGTCGTCGAGGTCTCCTACGTCGTACTGCCGGGCGACCGTACCGAGTTGCTCTTCACCACTGCTCTGGAAAGGTGGTGAGTGCCGCCGTGACCCGGCGCATCACCGTTGTCACCGCTGTCCACGGCCCCTCCGCCGGATTCCTGCCGGAGGCCTACAAGTCGCTGTGCGAGCAGCGGCTCCCGGACGGCTGGGACTGGGAGTGGGTGATCCAGGAGGACGGCAGCACGGACGACGTCCGCCCGTACGTCCCGGACGACGAGCGGGTGACCTTCCGCCAGGGGCGTCCGGGCGGGCCCGGCGTCGCCCGGACGATCGCGCTGGCGCACGCCTCGGGCGCGTACGTGAAGGTCCTGGACGCCGACGACCAGCTGCCGCCGGGCACGCTCGCCCGCGACCTGGCCGTGCTGGAGGCGGACGGCACGATCGGCTGGACGACGTCCCGGGTGCTCGACCTGCTGCCGGACGGCTCGACCGTCGGCTTCCCCGGCGACCCGGACGAGGGCCCCGTCGAGCGCGGTGCCGTGCTCTCCTTCTGGAAGGAGAACGGGTTCCGCGCCCAGGTCCACCCGGCGACCCTGTGCGTCCGCCGGCAGCTGCTGACCGCCCTGGGCGGCTGGATGGCCCTGCCGGCCTCGGAGGACACCGGGCTGCTGCTGGCGCTGAACGCGGTCAGCCGTGGCTGGTTCTCGGCGGAGGTCGGCCTGCTGTACCGCAAGTGGGAGGGGCAGGCCACCGGCCAGGCCTCCCACGTCGACCCCGCCGAACGCACGGCCCGCATGGCGGTCGCGGAGGCCAGGGCCCGGGCACTGGCGAACTTCGGCTGGCGCTACACGGCCGGCACCGACGACTGAGGCGCCGGCTCCGTCTGCTCCGCGGCTCCTCGGCTACTCGGCGACGGCGATGGCCTGCGAGGGGCACTTCTCGGCTGCCTCCCGCACCGCTTCCCGCACCTGTGGATCGTCCCCGGCCGCCTCCCGGCCGGGCCGGACGACGCCGTAGCCGTCCTCGAACGCGAACACGGACGGAGCCCGGTGCGCGCACTCGGCGGAGCCGTAGCAGAGATTCCGGTCCACGGAGACCTTCATACGTCCCTCCGGCATGCGTCCCTCCGGTCAGCTCGGGGCCTTCGAGGACGTAACTGCCCTGCGGACCGCTCGCCGAACCGGCGTCAGCGCCCGTCCCCGGCCACGGAGAGCCAGTGGGCGACCCTGCGGACCGTCGGTTCGCCGAGCCGGTCGGCCATCTCGCGGACCGCCTCGCCGTCCTCGGGGGTCAGCTCGTACAGGCCCGCCCTGCTCAGACCGGCCAGGAGCACCTGGTGCCGGCGGTCCGTCATGCGTTCCGCGAGCCGGGCCGGCTCCCCCGGGCCGTCCGGGGGCGGTTCCGGCGCGGTGGCGCGGGCCTGGGGGCCGCAGGCGTCGAAGCGGTGCCAGTCGCCGTCCTTCGGGCCCCACAGGGCGACGGTCGCCTCGTCACCGCGCGCCCGTACGGTCTGGGTCATGTCCCCGACGGCGTACAGCACGGGCCCCCGGTCGGGGGACTCCGCGCCCACCGCCCAGGAGTCCCGGGAGGGCTGGTAGAACATCGCGACCCAGCGCGGTGCACCGGGCGGTCGCGGGCACGGGGGACGCTTCTCCATGGCACACACCCCTTCTCACCCCATGGGCGAACGGCAGGCGGGCCGGAACCTTAACTGACGGCACGTCAGATTTCCAGGGCGAGACAGGGCGACACAGGGCACTGCAGGGCGAGACCCCTGTCCGTCCGGCACCGGTCCCTCCCCACGCGGGGACCGGTACCGGACGGTACGGGGCAGTCGACTCATGCCAAGTCGGCGAAACGGGCACGAATCGAACGAATCATGGATCAAATGACCTGCGTCATACGCTTCGACGGATGTTGACCGAGAACCTTCGGCGCCATGGGCTGCCTCTTTGAGCGCTGAGCCGGTGGTCTGTCCAGACGGTGCGTGACCGCTCTGCCACTGCGTCGAAATCCTGCCACCTGTTTTCGCCGACGAGGAGATTCCGGTCTCCGGTCCTGGGCTAATCCGCAGGTCAGGCGTATAAGGTGAGTTTTCCGGTCCGGACGTCCAGCTGCGGGGGAAGTAAGGGGTGGGACCTTGAGTTCCGACTCAGGGGCACGCACAGCCTTCGCCGAGCGCCTCGCGCTGCTCTACAAGGAGGCCGGGAACCCTCCTCTCAAGAGCGTGTCCGAGGGGGTCGTCCGGCTGCAGCGGGTCGACGAGCGCGGGCGCCCCGTCCGCGTGTCCGCCCAGCGCATCAGCGACTGGCGGCGGGCCAAGAACGTTCCCGCGCAGTTCACCGCCCTCGCCGCGGTCCTGCACATCCTGATACCCGAGGCGCGGCGCGCCCGGCCCGTCCCGGTCTCCAGCGGCCTGTACGACCTGGCCCACTGGCAGCGGCTGTGGGAGCGGGCGGTGGCCGACCCGGCCGGCGAGCGGCCCGCACCGGCCGAGGCGGAGACCCCGGCAGCGGCGGCCCAGGCCCCGCCCGTCACCGGCGGCGTGTGCCCCTACCGGGGCCTGTCGCCGTACCGCCAGGAGGACGCCCGCTGGTTCTTCGGCCGGGAGCGGAGCACCGAAGCCCTCGTCTGCCAGCTCCACGCCGCCGGGAAGACGGGCGGCCTGGTGATGCTGGTGGGCGCCTCCGGAGCCGGAAAATCGTCGCTGCTGAACGCCGGCCTGGTGCCCGCCGTACGCGACGGCGCCCTGACGGACCACGGCCACGGTGCCGACCTGGCCGGAGCGGACCCCGCCGAACGCACCGCTGCCCCCACCGCCTCCACGGAACCGACCGACCCGAACGTTCCGAACGACCCGGCCGATCGCCCCGGCGCCGTCCTCCAGTTCGTCCCCGGAGCCGATCCGCTGGCCGAGCTGACCCGGTGCATACCCGAGCTGGCCCCCGTCGCCGAGCGCGCGCGGGAGGCCGAGCTGGCGGCGGCGGAGAACCCGGCGGCGCCGGGGGCGGACAGCCCGGCGACCGGCCGTGCGGTACGGGCGGCCCTGCGGGAGTGGGCCCGCCGCGAGGCACCCGCGGACGTGCGTCCGGTCGTCATCGTGGACCAGTTCGAGGAGACGTTCACCCTCTGCGCCGACGAGGCGGACCGGCGTACCTTCATCCAGCTCCTGCACGCCGCCTGCACCTCGCCCGGCGCCTTGGGCGAAGGCGCCCCCGTGCTGGTGGTCCTCGGCATCCGTGCCGACTTCTACGAGCAGTGCCTGCGCCATCCCGAGCTCGCCGACGCGCTCCAGCACCGGCACATGGTGCTCGGCCCGCTGACCACCGCGGAGCTGCGCGAGGCGGTGACCGGCCCGGCCAAGGCCGTCGGGCTGGAGCTGGAACCGGGGCTGGCCGAGCTGATCGTCCGCGAGGTCAGCGCTGACGGGCCGCGCGGTGGGGGTACCTCCCATGCCTTTCGGGCTATGGGGGAGCACGACGCCGGGGTGCTCCCGCTGCTGTCGCACGCCCTGCTCGCCACCTGGCAGCGCCGCAAGGCGGGGAAGCTGACGCTGGCCGGATACCGCGCGGCCGGCGGCATCCAGGGCGCGGTGGCGGCGACCGCCGAGCGCGCCTGGTCCGGCCTGGACCCCGCCGCCCGTACGGCCGCGCGGCTGCTCCTGCTGCGGCTGGTCCGGCTGGGCGAGGACACGCAGGCCACGCGCAGGCGAGGGACGCGGCGCCAGCTGGCGGCGGAGTCCACCGACCCGGGCAAGACGCAGGAGTCGCTCGAAGCGCTGGTGCGCGCCCGGCTGGTGACGCTCGACGCGGAGACGGTCGAGATCACCCATGAGGCGCTGCTGCACGCCTGGCCGCGGCTGCGGCACTGGATCGTCGAGGGCCGCAACGACCACCTGCTGCGCCAGCGGCTGGAGGAGGACGGCCGGGCCTGGGAGGACTCGGGCCGCGACAGCTCGCTGCTCTACCGCGGCTCCCGGCTGGAACAGGCCCGCAGCTGGGCCGGCTCGGCAGGCGACACCTATCTGACGCGCGGCGCGATGGAGTTCCTGGCCGCCTCGGTACGGCTGCGCAGGCGCACGGTGTGGATCAGCCGGGGCGCGGTGGCGGTCGTGATGGCCCTCGCCGTCCTCGCGGCGGGCTCGGCGGTGCTCGCCTGGCAGCAGCGGGACGACGCCGTGTTCGCGCAGGTGCTCGCCGAGGCCGACCGGGTGCAGCACACGGATCCGTCGCTGGCCGCCCAGCTAGACCTGGTGGCGCACCGGCTGCGCTCGCACGACAAGGGCACCACCAGCAGGCTGCTCTCGATCGTGAACGCGCCGCTGGCCACCCCGCTGCTCGGCCACACCGGCGCGGTCTACCTCACCTCCTTCAGCCCCGACGGCCGCACCCTGGCCACCGCCAGCTACGACCGGACCGTCCGCCTTTGGGACGTACACGACCCGAGCCGGCCCAGGCCGCTCGGGAAGCCGCTCACCGGCCACACCAGCTGGGTGTCCAGCGCGGTCTTCAGCCCGGACGGGCACACCCTCGCCAGCGCCGGCGACGACGGCACGATCCGGCTGTGGGACGTGCGCTCCCCCGCGCGGCCGTCCCCGCTCGGGAAGCCCCTCACCGGCCACACGGGCACCATCTACCTGGTCGCGTTCAGCCCCGACGGGCGCACGCTGGCCTCCGTCAGCGAGGACCGCACGGTCCGGCTGTGGAACGTCTCCGACCCCGCCCGGCCGACGCCGCTCGGCGTGCTGCGCGGCTCCTCGGCCGCGATGCGCTGCGTGGCGTTCAGCCCCGACGGGCGCACGCTCGCGGCGAGCGGCGACGACCAGACGATCCGCCTGTGGGACGTGCACGCCCCGGGCCGGCCGAAGCGGCTGCCCCCGCTGCTGAAGGGCCACACGGACCTCGTGCACTCGCTGGCCTTCAGCCCGGACGGGCACACGCTCGCCTCCGGCAGCGCGGACGACACCATCCGCCTGTGGGACGTGACCGACCCGTCCCGCGCGGCGGCGATCGGCGGCCCGCTCACCGGTCACACCGGTCCCATCTGGTCGGTGGCCTTCAGCCCGCGCGGCGGCATGCTCGCCGCCGCCAGCGCGGACAGCACGGCCAGCCTGTGGAACGTCAGCGACCCGGCGTCGCCCTCGCAGGTCGGCGAGCCGCTCGCGGGCAGCAGCGGCGAGATGTACGCCCTGGGGTTCAGCCCGGACGGGCACACCCTCGCCACCGGCAGCGGCGACAGCAAGGTCCGCCTGTGGTCGGTGCCGACGTCGGACATGATCGGCCGCGGCGGAGCGTTCCGCCGGGACGGGAAGGTGCTCGCCACCGCCGGGCGCGACGGCCGCATCCGGCTGTGGAACGTGACCGCCCCCGGCCGGCCCGTGCTGCTCGGCGAACCGTTCATGCGCGCGGACGGCGGCCAGCGCGCCATGGTGTTCTCCCCCGACGGCCACACCCTCGCCGTCCTCACGGGCAACCGCACGGTGTACCTGTGGGACGTACGCCGGCCGGCCCGTCCCGAGCCGCTCGGGCACCCCCTGGCCCTGCGGACCCGGTTCATGGGCCCGGACGCGCTGGCCTACAGCCCGGACGGCCGCACCCTGGCCACGGCCTACGACGACCGCACCATCCGGCTGTGGAACGTCACGGACCCCGCCCGCGCCGTACCGCTCGGCCCGCCGCTCACCGGCCACCGCGGCTACATCAACGCCCTCGCCTTCAGCCCGGACGGCCACACGCTCGCCTCCGGCAGCGCGGACAGCACCGTCCGCCTGTGGAACGTGACGGCCCCGGCCCGCGTCGTACCGCTCGGACGGCCACTCACGGAGCACTCCGGGCCCGTCAACGCGCTCGCCTTCAGCCCGGACGGGCACACCCTCGCCTCCGGCAGCGACGACGACACGGTCCGCCTGTGGGACGTCACCGACCCGGGTGCGGCGAGCCCGCTGGGCTCCCCCCTCACCGGCCACACCGAGGCGGTCACCTCGCTCACGTTCAGCGCGAGCGGCAACACCCTGGCGAGCGGCGGCGACGACAACACGGTCCGGCTGTGGAACGTCACCCGCCCCTCCGAGGCCACACCCATCGGCCAGTCGATGAGCCCGAACGCCAAGGCCGGCAACTTCCTGTCCTTCAGCCCGGCCAGCAACGTGCTCGGGGTGTCGAGCGGCACCGACACGGTCCGCCTGTGGAGCCTGGACACCGAGCAGGCGATCCGTCACATCTGCGCGGTCACCCCGGACGTCCTGACCCGGCAACGGTGGCACGAGTACCTGCCGCGCCTGTCCTACGACCCCCCGTGCGACGGATAAGCGCTGGAGAAACGGTGGAGGAACCACGGCCGATTCGACGATGATCGGCCAACAATCCCGAATTCCGCCGGACTTGGCCCCATGCCTCAGGCAACCTTGTTACCCTTGGCCATAGCCCGATCGCTGGTGCATCCCCCGTCGCCAGCGGTCGGGCCTTTTGCTGCCCACTTCTCTGCCCGCCGCACGGCCTTCCGCACGGCTCTCCGTACATGCCGAAGACCCCCGGTCCTGCTGGACCGGGGGTCTTCGTACTGGTGGGGCTAACAGGATTTGAACCTGTGGCCTCATCCTTATCAGGGATGCGCTCTAACCAACTGAGCTATAGCCCCGCCGCGCTTTGCGGTATGTGTCCCGCGCGCTGACTCCTGAAGATTAGCGCACGACCACGTCAGTCCCAAAATCGGTTGTCGGGGGACCGTCATTCGTCCTCGGCCAGGGTCAGCTCCACGCCGCCCACGAAGCCCGCCGAGAGGTTGTAGATGAACGCGCCGAGCGTCGCGAGCGCCGTCGCGAGGACGACGTCGATGACCGCGATGATCGTCGTGAACATCAGGACGTGGGGGAGGGAGAGGAACGACTGGAGGTCGAAGCCGTTCGCCTCGTTCGAGCCCGTCGCCTCCGAGATCGTGCCGCCGACCGTCGAGAAGACGCCCATCGCGTCCATGACCATCCACAGCACCGCCGACGCGACGATCGTGCAGATGCCGAGCGCGATGGAGAGCAGGAAGCTGACCTTCATCACCGACCACGGGTCGGCCTTGGCCACGCGCAGCCGCGCCTTGCGGACGCGGGGCGTGGTGCGCGCCCCGGTGCGCGGCCGGCGTACGCCGGCCGGCTCCTGGGCCGGATAGGCCTGCGGCGGGTGGTACGGCCCGGCGGGCTGCTCCGGGCGCCGCTCCCCGGGCAGCGGGGACGTGGACCGCCCCTCGGCCGGGGCCATGCCCGGCTGGATCTGCGGGCCTCGGGTGTCCGTCACAGTTCCCCCCTGGGATCCATGCGCCTCGGTTGCGGGAGTGCCGGCCTGGCCTGCGTCGACCTTGCGCAGCTGCGTCGTGTGCGAATCCGTCGCACGCGCGGCGGAGCCACGGCCGCCGCCGTCCGTTTCCGTACCCGTGGAGGTACCGGCCGATCCGGCGCCCGTGGCTCCGCTCACGATGACTCTCTCCTCGTGCTACTCGGCCGAGGGCGCCTCACCCTCGTCCGTGCCGGTGGTCGCGGCATCCTCGGCGGTCTCGTCCACGGGCTCATCGCCGTCGACCTCCTCCGCCTCGCGCCCCGCCTCGGCGTTACGTGCGATACCGACCACGGCATCGCGCTTGCCCAGGTTGATCAGTTGGACGCCCATGGTGTCACGGCCCGTCTCCCTGACCTCGTTGACTCGCGTACGAATCACACCGCCGGACAGGGTGATCGCGAGGATCTCGTCGTGCTCCTCGACAATCAGCGCGCCGACGAGCGAACCACGGTCCTCCACGATCTTGGCGGCCTTGATGCCGAGGCCGCCGCGGCCCTGGACGCGGTACTCGTCGACGGCGGTCCGCTTCGCGTACCCACCGTCGGTGGCAGTGAACACGAACGTACCGGGTCGGACCACATTCATCGAGAGCAGCTCGTCGCCCTCGCGGAAACTCATGCCCTTCACACCCGAGGTGGCACGGCCCATCGGGCGCAGGGTGTCGTCCGAGGCGGTGAACCGGATCGACTGCGCCTTCTTGCTGACCAGCAGCAGGTCGTCCTCGGCCGAGACCAGTTCGGCGCCGATCAGCTCGTCGTCCGAACCGTCCTCCCGCTCGCGCAGGTTGATGGCGATGACACCGCCGGAGCGCGGCGAGTCGTAGTCCTTCAGCGGCGTCTTCTTCACCAGGCCGGACTTGGTGGCCAGCACCAGGTACGGCACCGCCTCGTAGTCGCGGATCGCGAGGATCTCGGCGATCGCCTCGTCCGGCTGGAAGGCGAGCAGGTTCGCCACGTGCTGGCCGCGCGCGTCCCGGCCGACCTCGGGCAGTTCGTACGCCTTCGCCCGGTACACCCGGCCCTTGTTGGTGAAGAACAGCAGCCAGTGGTGCGTGGTGGAGACGAAGAAGTGGTCGACGATGTCGTCTTCCTTCAGCTTCGTGCCCCGCACGCCCTTGCCGCCACGCTTCTGCGCCCGGTAGTCGTCCGTCTTGGTCCGCTTGACGTAGCCGCCGCGCGTGACCGTGACGACGATGTCCTCCTCGGCGATCAGGTCCTCGATGGACATGTCGCCCTCGTACGGGATCAGCTTGGTCTTGCGGTCCTCGCCGTACTTCTCGACGATCGCCGCCAGCTCCTCGCTGACGATCCCGCGCTGGCGGACCGGCGAGGCGAGGATCTCGTTGTACTCGGTGATCTTCGCCTGGAGCTCGTCGTGCTCCTGGACGATCTTCTGGCGCTCCAGGGCGGCGAGCCGGCGCAGCTGCATCTCGAGGATCGCGTTCGCCTGGATCTCGTCGATCTCCAGCAGACCCATCAGGCCCGTGCGCGCGATCTCGACGGTCTCGCTGCGCCGGATCAGCGCGATGACCTCGTCGATGGCGTCCAGGGCCTTCAGCAGGCCGCGCAGGATGTGCGCGCGCTCCTCGGCCTTGCGCAGCCGGAACCGGGTCCGGCGGACGATGACCTCGATCTGGTGCGTCACCCAGTGGCGGATGAACGCGTCCAGGGACAGCGTGCGCGGCACGCCGTCGACCAGCGCCAGCATGTTGGCGCCGAAGTTCGTCTGCAGGTCGGTGTGCTTGTACAGGTTGTTCAGGACGACCTTGGCGACCGCGTCGCGCTTCAGGACGATCACCAGACGCTGGCCCGTACGGGACGACGTCTCGTCGCGGACGTCCGCAATGCCGCCGATCTTGCCGTCCTTCACCAGGTCGGCGATCTTCTGCGCCAGGTTGTCCGGGTTCACCTGGTACGGCAGCTCGGTGACCACCAGGCACTGGCGGCCCTGGATCTCCTCGACCTCGACGACCGCGCGCATCGTGATGGAGCCGCGCCCGGTGCGGTACGCCTCCTCGATGCCCTTGCGGCCCACCACCAGGGCGCCGGTCGGGAAGTCCGGGCCCTTGATGCGCTCGACGAGCGCGTCCAGCAGCTCTTCGTGCGTGGCCTCCGGGTTCTCCAGGTACCACTGGGCGCCGGCCGCGACCTCGCGCAGGTTGTGCGACGGGATGTTGGTGGCCATGCCGACCGCGATACCGGCGGAGCCGTTGATCAGCAGGTTCGGGAAGCGGGAGGGCAGGACGGTCGGCTCCTGGGAGCGGCCGTCGTAGTTGTCCGTGAAGTCGACGGTCTCCTCGTCGATGTCGCGGACCATCTCCATCGACAGCGGCGCCATCTTGCACTCGGTGTAGCGCATGGCCGCCGCCGGGTCGTTGCCCGGAGAGCCGAAGTTGCCGTTGGAGTCCACCAGCGGCATCCGCATCGCCCACGGCTGGGCGAGGCGCACCAGGGCGTCGTAGATCGAGGAGTCGCCGTGCGGGTGGTAGTTGCCCATGACGTCGCCGACGACGCGGGCGCACTTGTAGAAGCCGCGCTCGGGGCGGTAGCCGCCGTCGTACATGGCGTACAGCACACGGCGGTGGACGGGCTTGAGGCCGTCCCGGACGTCGGGCAGCGCACGCGAGACGATGACGGACATCGCGTAGTCGAGGTACGAGCGCTGCATCTCCGTCTCGAGCCCGACGGGCTCGACACGCTGGACGGTCTCGCCGCCCTCAATCTCGGGAGTGCTCGGGGTGTTCTCGTCGGCCATTGCTGGTGAAGATCCTTCCTGGTGCGGTCAGCTGAGACCGACTCAGATGTCGAGGAAGCGGACGTCCTTGGCGTTGCGCTGGATGAACTGGCGTCGGGCCTCGACGTCCTCGCCCATCAGGACCGAGAACAGGTCGTCGGCCTGGGCGGCGTCGTCCAGCGTGACCTGACCGAGGACTCGGTGCTCCTGGTCCATCGTGGTCACGCGCAGCTCCTCGGCGTTCATCTCGCCGAGGCCCTTGAAGCGCTGGATCGAGTCCTCCTTGACGCGCTTGCCGCGCTGGCGGCCCAGCTCCAGCAGGGCGTCGCGCTCACGGTCCGAGTACGCGTACTCGACCTCGTCCCGACCCCACTTGATCTTGTAGAGCGGGGGACGGGACAGGAACACGTGCCCGGCCTCGACCAGCGGCCGCATGAAGCGGAACAGGAAGGTCAGCAGCAGGGTGTTGATGTGCTGGCCGTCGACGTCGGCGTCCGCCATCAGGATGATCTTGTGATAGCGGAGCTTCTCGATGTCGAAGTCCTCGTGCACACCGGTGCCGAAGGCGGAGATCAGCGCCTGGATCTCCTGGTTCTGCAGGATCTTGTCGATCCTGGCCTTCTCGACGTTGAGGATCTTGCCGCGGATCGGGAGGATCGCCTGGTACTGCGGGTTGCGGCCGGACTTGGCCGAACCGCCGGCGGAGTCACCCTCGACGATGAAGATCTCGCACTTGGTCGGGTCGTTGGACTGGCAGTCCGACAGCTTGCCCGGCAGGGACGCCGACTCCAGCAGGCCCTTGCGGCGGGTCAGGTCGCGCGCCTTGCGGGCCGCCACGCGCGCGGTGGCCGCCTGGATGCCCTTGCGGACGATGTCCGCCGCCTCGACCGGGTTGCGGTCCAGCCAGTCGTTGAGGTGCTCGTAGACCGCCTTCTGCACGAAGGTCTTGGCCTCCGTGTTGCCCAGCTTGGTCTTCGTCTGGCCCTCGAACTGCGGCTCGCTCAGCTTGACCGAGATGATCGCGGTCAGACCCTCACGGATGTCGTCACCGGTGAGGTTGTCGTCCTTCTCGCGCAGCAGCTTCTTGTCGCGCGCGTACTTGTTGATCAGGCTCGTGAGGGCCGCGCGGAAGCCCTCCTCGTGCGTACCGCCCTCGTGGGTGTGGATGATGTTCGCGAAGGAGTACACACCCTCGCTGTAGCCGCTGTTCCACTGCATCGCGACCTCGAGGGACAGGCTCTTGTCCCTGTCCTCGGCCTCCAGGTCGATCACCGTGGGGTTGACGGCCTCTCCCTTGCGGGAGTTGAGGTACTTCACGAAGTCGACGATGCCGCCCTCGTAGTGGTACGTGACCGCCTTGACCTCGGCGCTCTCGTCCGCGCCCGCCTCGTCCGCGCCGCTGGTGGCCTTCGCCGACTCGCGCTCGTCGGTGAGTTTGATCGTCAAACCCTTGTTGAGGAACGCCATCTCCTGGAAACGCCGCGACAGCGTCTCGAAGGAGTACTCGGTGGTCTCGAAGATGTCGGGGTCGGCCCAGAAGGTGACCGAGGTGCCGGTCTCGTCCGTCGCCTCGTGCTGGTCGAGCGGGGCCGTCGGGACGCCGAGCTTGTAGTCCTGCGTCCAGCGGTGGCCGTCGGTCCTGATCTCGACGGCGACCTTCGTGGACAGCGCGTTCACGACGGACACACCCACACCGTGCAGACCGCCGGAGACGGCGTAACCGCCGCCGCCGAACTTGCCGCCCGCGTGCAGCACGGTGAGCACGACCTCGACGGCCGGCTTGCCCTCGGAGGGCACGATGCCCACGGGGATGCCACGGCCGTTGTCGACGACGCGCACGCCGCCGTCGGCGAGGATCGTCACGTCGATCGTGTCCGCATACCCGGCCAGCGCCTCGTCGACCGAGTTGTCGACGACCTCGTACACCAGGTGGTGCAGACCGCGCTCGCCGGTGGAGCCGATGTACATGCCGGGCCGCTTGCGGACCGCGTCCAGCCCTTCGAGCACGGTGATGGCGCTGGCGTCGTAGGAGGCGGAGGCTGCGCCCGAGTCTGCGGCCTCGCCGTTCACGCCGGCGTCGGTGGACGGGATGTTCTCGTTGGGGTTGCCGGAATCGGCCACGAAGCGCCCTTTCTGGCACAGCACGAGCCGGGCTCTTCGGCAGGTTGCCGGAGCGGCTGCGGCATGTTGCGTTGGTCAGCCTTGATCAGCGTTGCTCAGCTTTTCCCGGGCGGTCCCCACGATTGGGGCGGGATTACGTTCCAGTCTACCGGTAGCGCCGACAGTGATGGGGGTTTGCCGGTACCTGAGTCCCCATGTGCCGCCCTCAACCGGTCTCGGCCGGGTCCCGATATACGGAAGGGGGCTTCAAGCGGCTCACAGCGGCACTCAGCGCTTCGAGCCGTCAACCCTTGGCTACTCCCGGGTCAGATGGCGATCCACACCTGTGTACGACGGTGTGCCAGGCCCGGAACGCGCCTGTGCACGGGGATGGAACCGCACCGCACTTGGGCAGGGGTGACGTGAGGTACGTCACCCGTACCTCACGTGCCTTCGGGGGGCCTTAGGGGTCTTCGGGGAGGGTCAGCCGTACGTGTCGCCGGGCCCTGTGCTCCCCGGAGCGCGCAGCGGGCCGTAGCGGCGGGCCGGGCCGCCGGGGCCCTGCACCTTGAGCAGCCGGACCCTGCCGTGGCCGAGGTCCTCGTTGAGGCGGGCGACCAGCGTCGGCGCGAGCAGCCGCAGCTGGGTCGCCCAGGCCGTGGAGTCACAGCTGACCGTGAGCACGCGCTCGTCCTCGTCGTACCGCTGCGGCACACAGTGCTTGGCCAGGTCCGCCCCGACGATCTGCGGCCAGCGGCCCATGACCCCGCCCACCGCGGCCGGGGTCTCCCAGCCGCGCTCGGTGATCAGCCGGTTGATCGCGGAGCCGAGCGCCATCGGGTCGCGGCCGTCGGCGCGCGCGCCGGAGCGCAGACCGCCGCCGCGCCGGGCCTGCTTCTTCTGCCGCGCCGCATCCCCGCGCGCGCGTGCCTGCTCCTTCGCGGCGCGCAACGCCACGCGCGCGAGGTCGACACCGGAGGGCTCGGGCGCCTTCCCGGGCTCCTTCGGGTTCCCGGTGGCCTTCGGGGTGGGTTCCTCGGTACTCATACGCGCTCCACCGTCCCGTCGGCCACCGCGTACCGGGCACCGGCCAGTACATGGGGTACGTCGTCGTCCACGGCGGCGGTGACCAGCACCTGCTCACCGGGCGCGACCAGCTCGGCCAGCCGCTCCCGTCTGCGCGCGTCCAGCTCGGCGAAGACGTCGTCCAGGATCAGCACCGGCTCGTTGCCCTCCGCGCGGAACAGGTCGTACGAGGCCAGGCGCAGGGCGAGGGCGTAGGACCAGGACTCGCCGTGGGAGGCGTAGCCCTTCGCGGGCAGCTGGCCGAGTTTGAGAATCACATCGTCCCGGTGCGGGCCTATCAGGGTGACGCCCCGCTCGATCTCCTGCTTGCGCGCCTCCATGAGGGCCGCCATGAGCTGCGCGTACAGGTCCTCGCGCGTGTGCGCCTCGCCGGGCGCGGACGGCCTGTACTCCAGCGCGACCGGGCCGCCGCCGGGGGCCAGCTGCTCGTACGCCTTGTCGGCCAGCGGCTGCAGCGCGGCGATCAGGTCCAGGCGCTGGGCGAGCAGCTCGGCGCCCGCGCGCGCGAGGTGCTGGTCCCACACGTCGAGGGTGGAGAGATCCATGGAGCGCCCGCCGTGCCGCCGCGCGAGGGCGGCGGTCTTGAGGAGCGTGTTGCGCTGCTTGAGCACCCGCTCGTAGTCCGAGCGCACCCCCGCCATGCGCGGGGCGCGGGCGGTGATCAGCTCGTCCAGGAAGCGGCGCCGCTCACCGGGATCGCCCTTGACCAGCGCGAGATCCTCGGGCGCGAACAGGACGGTCCGTACGATCCCCAGCACGTCCCGCGGCCTGACCTGCGAGGACCGGTTGATGCGGGCGCGGTTCGCCTTGCCGGGGTTCAGCTCCAGCTCGATCAGCTGCTGCCGCTCGCCCTGCCTGACCTGCGCCCGGATGACGGCCCGCTCGGCGCCCATGCGGACCAGCGGGGCGTCGGAGGAGACGCGGTGGCTGCCGAGCGTGGCCAGATAGCCGACCGCCTCGACGAGGTTGGTCTTGCCCTGGCCGTTCGGGCCGACGAAGGCGGTGACGCCCGGGTCCAGCGGGACCTCGACCCGGGCGTACGAGCGGAAGTCGGCCAGCGAAAGATGCGTGACGTGCATGGTCGTTTCGCCGACCTCCCCCGGGGTTGTGGATCGCGGAGGCGACCCTGTGGATCTGTGGACTACTTCTTCTCTACGGCGTGGCCGCCGAACTGGTTGCGCAGCGCGGCGATCATCTTCATCTGTGGCGAGTCCTCCTGGCGGGAGGCGAACCGCGCGAACAGCGACGCGGTGATCGCGGGCAGCGGGACCGCGTTGTCGATCGCGGCTTCCACAGTCCAGCGTCCCTCACCGGAGTCCTGTGCATAACCGCGCAGCCCGTCCAGGTGCTCGTCCTCGTCCAGCGCGTTGACCGCGAGGTCGAGCAGCCAGGACCGGATGACGGTCCCTTCCTGCCAGGAGCGGAAGACCTCACGGACGTCCGTGACGGAGTCGACCTTCTCCAGCAGCTCCCAGCCCTCGGCGTAGGCCTGCATCATCGCGTACTCGATGCCGTTGTGGACCATCTTCGCGAAGTGGCCCGCGCCGACCTTGCCGGCGTGCACCGAGCCGAAGTCGCCCTCCGGCTTGAGCGCGTCGAAGACCGGCTGCACCTTGGCGACGTTCTCGGCGTCGCCGCCGTACATCAGCGCGTAGCCGTTCTCCAGGCCCCAGACGCCGCCCGAGACGCCGCAGTCGACGAAGCCTATGCCCTTGGCGGCCAGCTCCTCGGCGTGCTTCTCGTCGTCCGTCCAGCGGGAGTTGCCGCCGTCCACGACCACGTCGCCGGGCTTCAGCAGCTCAGCCAGCTCGTCGATCGTGGACTGGGTGGGCTCACCGGCCGGGACCATCACCCAGACCACGCGCGGACCGCTGAGCTTGCCCACAAGCTCTTCCAGGCTGTGGACATCCGCGAGGTCGGGATTGCGGTCGTATCCGACGACGGTGTGGCCCGCGCGGCGAATCCGCTCGCGCATGTTGCCGCCCATCTTGCCGAGTCCGACGAGACCGAGCTCCATCAGTTGTGTTCCTTAGGGTCGCTGGTGGCGTTCGGGGCACCTTCGTGCCCGGGGTCCGAGCCTAATCGCGACCCTTCGTGCACAGCTGTGGGCATACGCGCTCACCTGCGAAAACGCCCGCCGCCGGCAAGCGACCCAACCCCCGCCCAGCAACAGCGCCGGGCACCCTCAAGGCACCCGGCACTGTGCACAGCTGTGGAAAACGTCAGCCGCTCAACCGCACCGGCATGATCAGGTACTTGTACGCGTCGTCGGCTTCGGCATCCACCGCCGGCTTCCCGCTCAGCAGCGCCGGCTTCGTGGACGTCGTGAACGACAGCTGCGCCACCGGGGAGTCGATCGCGCTCAGACCGTCCAGCAGGAACGTCGGGTTGAAGGCGATCGAGATGTCGTCGCCCTCCAGCTGCGCGTCGACCCTTTCCACAGCCTGTGCGTCGTCGCTGGACCCGGCCTCCAGGATCAGCACGCCCTGCTCGAAGCTCAGCCGCACCGGGGTGTTGCGCTCGGCCACCAGGGCCACACGCTTGACGGCCTCCACGAAGGGCGCGGTCTCGATGACGGCGACGGAGTTGAACTCGGTCGGGAACAGCGTGCGGTACTTCGGCAGGTCACCCTCGAGCAGCCGCGTGGTCGTACGACGCCCCGCGCCCTCGAAACCGATCAGGCCCTCGCCCGCACCCGAGCCGGACAGCGCCAGCGTGACGCTGTCACCGGCACCGAGGGACTTGGCGGTGTCCAGCAGCGTCTTGGCCGGGACCAGGGCGACCGCGGAGGCGTCCGGGTTCTCCGGCTTCCACAGGAACTCGCGGACCGCGAAGCGGTAGCGGTCGGTGGAGGCCAGGGTGACCGTGTCGCCCTCGATCTCGATGCGCACACCGGTGAGCACCGGCAGCGTGTCGTCACGGCCCGCGGCGATGGCCACCTGGGAGACGGCGGCGGCGAAGACCTCGCCGGGCACGGTGCCCGTCGCGCTCGGCATCTGCGGCAGCGCCGGGTACTCCTCCACAGGCAGGGTGTGGAGGGTGAAGCGGGAGGAGCCGCAGACCACGGTCGCCCGTACACCGTCTGTGGAAATCTCCACCGGGCGGTTGGGCAGGGCACGGGAGATGTCGGCGAGCAGACGGCCGGAGACGAGGACGGTGCCCTCCTCCTCGACCTCGGCGTCGACGCTCACCCGCGCGGACACCTCGTAGTCGAAGCTCGACAGGCTCAGCTGGCCGTCCTCGGCCTTCAGCAGCAGGCCGGCGAGGACAGGCGCCGGCGGACGGGCCGGAAGGCTGCGTGCCGCCCAGGCCACTGCCTCCGCGAGTACGTCGCGTTCCACCCGGATCTTCACCGTAAGCCGCCTCCTGCTGTTGCTACTGAGTCCTCCGACTCGGTGTCACCGCCCACTGCGGAGGGAAGGACACCGGGGACCAGTCTGACGCACCGCACTGACAGTAGGTGCCCGTCGGGGTCAAGTCGGGCGGAGGGGCAGCCGGGCACGGCGGAGCGAGTTGTGCACAGGTCCCGCTTCGAAACGGATTCCCAGCTCTCTCTAGTCGGGAGTAGTAGTAGGGCCTGTGGATACCGTGGATAACCCTGTTTTCCCAGGTCAGAGCGGGATTTTTATCCACCGGCCCTGTGGGTGCAGGCCGTGGACAACCAGGGGTTTCTGTGGAGAACAGAAAGTTCTGCACACCCCGCCCACAGCCTGAGGGCAGTTCTCCCCAGCTGCGTCCCCAGATTTACCCACGTTTCCCACACCCCAATCCGGCATCTTCGTGTGACGCCTTTCACTCGACGCGGTGAGCGGGTGCGTTGCGTTGCCGAACAGTGGACAGCCATGTGGAGAAGCCGGGGATCGCTGGGGACAACCGGCCTCAGCCTGTGGGTTGCCCGTGGACAACTTCGTCCACAGTCTGTGGATCTTCGTTTCGTCCACAGACTGTGGAGATCCTTCGTCCACGATTCCACAGGCAGCTGAGCTGGGCGGACGCCGGGGGAACAGCCTCCCTGTGGACGCAGTTCGGGACAACTCCACAGTCCCCAGGATGTGGACGGAAGAAAGTCACCGAATCTGTGGAGAGTGGCCGTAACCAGGCACTTAATCGAACAGCGGGTGGCCGGGGAGCGAGAGGCCGGGACGCGCCGGAGCCCGCCGCGAGCCCGTTGAAAGGTCGCTGGAAGCCGTTGGAAACCCGTCCGCGAGCCTTCACGACGGGCTCGCCAACGGCCGCCGAGGGCCTCCTGAACGCCGAAGGGCGCCCCCGGGATGTCCCCGAGGGCGCCCTCCGGCGCGGCCGTACGGCCGGCGGTCAGCCGTTCTTGATGCGGTTCGTCAGCTCGGTCACCTGGTTGTAGATCGAGCGCCGCTCGGCCATCAGCGCGCGGATCTTGCGGTCGGCGTGCATGACGGTCGTGTGGTCGCGTCCGCCGAACTGCGCGCCGATCTTCGGCAGCGACAGGTCCGTCAGCTCGCGGCACAGGTACATGGCGATCTGCCGGGCCGTGACCAGCGCGCGCCCCCGCGAGGTGCCGCACAGGTCCTCCACCGTCAGCCCGAAGTAGTCGGCGGTGGCCGCCATGATGGCCGTCGCGGTGATCTCGGGCGCGCTGTCCTCGCCGCCCGGGATCAGGTCCTTGAGGACGATCTCGGTCAGACCCAGGTCCACCGGCTGCCGGTTGAGCGAGGCGAACGCCGTCACCCGGATCAGTGCGCCCTCCAGCTCGCGGATGTTCCGCGAGATCCGGGAGGCGATGAACTCCAGCACCTCCGGCGGGGCGTTGAGCTGTTCCTGCACCGCCTTCTTGCGCAGGATCGCGATGCGCGTCTCCAGCTCGGGCGGCTGGACGTCGGTGATCAGGCCCCACTCGAAACGGTTCCGCAGCCGGTCCTCCAGCGTGACCAGCTGCTTGGGCGGCCGGTCGGAGGACAGCACGATCTGCTTGTTCGCGTTGTGGAGCGTGTTGAACGTGTGGAAGAACTCCTCCTGCGTCGACTCCTTGTCCGCGAGGAACTGGATGTCGTCCACGAGCAGGATGTCCATCTCGCGGTAGCGCTTGCGGAAGCTGTCGCCCTTGCCGTCGCGGATGGAGTTGATGAACTCGTTGGTGAACTCCTCGGAGCTGACGTACCGCACGCGCGTGCCCGGGTAGAGGCTGCGCGCGTAGTGCCCGATGGCATGCAGCAGGTGCGTCTTGCCGAGCCCCGACTCCCCGTAGATGAAGAGGGGGTTGTACGCCTTCGCCGGCGCCTCGGCGACGGCCACCGCGGCGGCGTGCGCGAAGCGGTTGGAGGCGCCGATGACGAACGTGTCGAAGAGGTACTTCGGGTTCAGCCGTGCCGTCGGCTCGCCGGAACCGCCCGTCGCCGCGGACTGTGCGGCCAGCGAACCGGCGCCGCCCGTCCCCGGCACGTCCGGACGGCCGGTGCCCGCACGGTGCGCCGGACCGGCACCGCCCGGCTGCTCGGTCCGCTCACGGCGGCCGGGGTCGCGCTGGTCGTACTCGGAGCGCGCGGAGTCGTAGTCCTGGCGTGCGTCGTACTCCGCGCGCGGGGCGTCGTACTCGCCGCGCTGCTGCTCGTACGACGGGCGGTCCATGCCCTGCGAGCGGTAGTCCTGGGCCGGGGTGGCGTACGGGTCCTGCGAGGGCGAGGCGTACGGATCCCGCTCCGGGAAGCCGAGCCGCGGCTGCTGCCAGCTGTACTCGTCCTTCCGGTACTCGTCCTTCCGGTACTCGTCCTGGCGGTATTCGTCCTGCGCGGGCCGCGGCCAGGCGCCGGGCTCGGGGCGCTGGTACTCGGACGGGTACGCCGGGCGGGCGGTCGGCAGCTGGTCCTGGCGGGATGCCGGGTCCGTGCCCGGGAGCTGGTCGCCGGCGCGGTGGCGACCGTAGCCCTCGTACGGTCCGGAGGGCAGCTCCGGCTCCTCGTAGCGGGGCTCTTCGTAGCGCGGTTCTTCGTAGCGGGGCTGCGGCTGCTGGGCGGGGCGGGCCGCGGGAGCCGGCGGCTCGCCCGCGGAGTCGTCCACGGTGATGGCGATACGGATGGGCCGGCCGCATTCGCGGCTCAGCGTCTCGCTGACGATCGGCGCGAGACGGCCCTCCAGTACGTTCTTCGCGAATTCGTTCGGCACGGCGAGCAGCGCGGTGTCCGCGACCAGCGCGAGTGGCTGGCAGCGCCGGATCCAGTGCTCGTCCTTCGCCTCGACACCCTGACCGCGGCCCTCACCGAGGAGCTGCTCCAGTACTCGCGGCCACACTGCGGCAAGATCGGCAGGTACGTCAGCCACAGGGCACGCTCTCTCACAGGTCCCACGAACGTGTGGTTCGCGGACGGGTCGGGATGAATCTCGGGTGGACGGGCGGGGGCAATCCCGCTCGGCTGGGGATAAGGGAACGAATCGGAGTTCAGCCACGGTAGTCAGCGCGGCGGGTAGGGTTCAAGTTGTTGTCCCCAGCCTGTGGATAGTGTCTCTCAGTCACCCCCGGTTTGACCGGATGGCGTAGCCCCGCGTACCGTAACCAGGTCGAGTTGTCGATGGCTGCTGCCGCCTGCCTCCGATGGGCACAGATCACTTCAGGTGATCGGGAAGCGGTGCACTCGGGCGTGACGCGAGCTACTCGTGGGCGCACGGTGACAGCCAGGACGGCACCCCGCCACTACTGATTCTTTCTGGAGCCCCCGAGTGAGCAAGCGCACCTTCCAGCCGAACAACCGTCGCCGCGCGAAGACCCACGGCTTCCGCCTGCGGATGCGCACCCGTGCCGGCCGCGCGATTCTCGCGAACCGTCGTGCCAAGGGTCGCGCCAGCCTGTCCGCCTGATTCTGATCAGGTCATGACGTCGTGCTGCCTACCGAGCATCGGCTGAGGCGGCGCGAGGACTTCGCGACCGCGGTACGACGGGGTCGTCGGGCAGGACGCCCGACCCTCGTCGTCCACCTTCGTAGCGGTGCCACGGACCCGCACGCGCCTGGGGAGAGCGCTCCCCCGACGCGTGCGGGTTTCGTCGTGAGCAAGGCCGTGGGTGGTGCGGTCGTGCGTAACACAGTGAAGCGCAGACTGCGCCATCTGATGCGCGACCGAGTCGGCCTCTTTCCCCCCGGTAGCCTGGTAGTCGTACGAGCGTTGCCCGGAGCGGGCGACGCGGACCACGCACAGCTGGCCCGAGACCTCGATGCCGCCCTGCAGCGGCTGCTGGGAGGGGGCGCGCGATGAAGTACCCACTGCTGGCCCTGATCAAGCTGTACCAGTGGACGATCAGTCCATTGCTGGGGCCGGTGTGCAAGTACTACCCGTCGTGCTCCCACTACGGCTACACGGCCATCGACCGGCATGGTGCGATCAAGGGAACGGCACTGACCGCCTGGCGCATCCTCCGGTGCAATCCGTGGTCGCTCGGCGGTGTGGACCATGTTCCGCCACGCAAGCGCCCGCGGTGGCACGAGTTGCTGCGCGACGCTTGGCGTGCACGCAAGGGCGGGCCCTCCGCCGCCGAACCGGCCACCGAGGAGAAGACTCCCACTGAGCTTCCTTCGAGCCCGGCCGCAGAGACCTCGCCCCATGCCCAAGGAGCATGATTAGTGGACACGATTGCCAGCCTCTTCAGCTTCATCACGACACCCGTTTCATGGGTCATCGTCCAGTTCCACGTGGTGTACGGCGCGATCTTCGGCCCTGACACCGGATGGGCCTGGGGCTTGTCCATCGTGTCCCTGGTGATTCTGATCCGCATCTGCCTGATCCCGCTCTTCGTGAAGCAGATCAAGGCGACGCGCGCGATGCAGACGCTCCAGCCGGAGATGAAGAAGATCCAGGAGCGCTACAAGAACGACCGGCAGCGTCAGTCCGAAGAGATGATGAAGCTGTACAAGGACGCGGGCACCAACCCGCTGTCCTCGTGCCTTCCCATCCTGGCGCAGTCCCCGTTCTTCTTCGCCCTGTACCACGTGCTGAACGGCATCGCGGGCGGCAAGAAGGTCGGCGTCATCAACGGGGACCTGCTGGAGAGCGCGCAGCACGCGCACATCTTCGGCGCCCCGCTGGCCGCGAAGTTCCTGGACGGCGCCGACACGGCCGCGAAGCTCGGCGCCTCGCTGACGGACATCCGCGTCGTCACCGCGGTCATGATCGTCCTGATGTCCGCGTCGCAGTTCTACACGCAGCGCCAGCTGATGACGAAGAACGTCGACACGACGGTGAAGACGCCGTTCATGCAGCAGCAGAAGATGCTGATGTACGTCTTCCCCATCATGTTCGCCTTCTTCGGCATCCGGTTCCCCGTCGGTGTCCTCGTCTACTGGCTGACCACCAACGTATGGACCATGGGCCAGCAGATGTTCGTCATCCGCAACAACCCGACCCCGGGTTCCAAGGCCCAGGCCGCCTACCTGGAGCGCCTGACCAAGCACGTCACGCACCACGGCAAGGTCAGCCGGCGCGGCGAGAAGGCCATCGTCAAGGCGATCGTCACCAAGGGCCGTGACCGCAACGAGTTCGAGCGCAAGTTCATCAACTCCCTGAGCAAGGCCGGCCTTGCCGCCCAGGCCGACGGCACCGTGGTGAAGAGCGAGGCCCAGGCCGCGCTGGAGACCGAGGACGGCGGCACGACCACCGCCACCGCCACCGCGGCCCGGCGCCAGCAGCCCAAGCGCCAGAGCAAGGCCCAGCGTCAGTCCGGCGGGGCCAAGCAGGCGGGCGACACCGAGTCAACCTCGCTGGAGAAGTCCGACGAGCCGCAGGACGCCAAGCCCGCCGCTGCTCAGCAGCAGCGGAAGCCCGGCAACGGCACCCGCAGCAAGGCCCAGTCCGGCCAGCGCAAGGGTGGCCCGCAGCGGCCCAAGTCCCCGTCCAAGAAGTAAGAAGGAGCCCATCCCGTGACGGAAGGCACCACCTCCGCCGCTGCCGAGGGTGCAGACACCCTCACCCGCCTGGAGCAGGAGGGTGAGATCGCGGCGGACTACCTGGAGGGTCTGCTGGACATCGCCGACCTCGACGGCGACATCGACATGGACGTCGAGGCCGATCGCGCCTCCGTGTCGATCATCAGCGACAGCGGCAGCCGTGAACTGCATAAGCTGGTCGGCCGGGACGGCGAGGTGCTGGAGGCGCTGCAGGAGCTGACGCGGCTGGCCGTGCACCGGGAGACCGGTGACCGCAGCCGGCTGATGCTGGACATCGCGGGCTACCGGGCCCAGAAGCGGACCGAGCTGTCCGAGCTGGGCGCCAAGGCCGCGGCCGAGGCCAAGAACACCGGCGAGCCCGTCAAGCTCAAGCCGATGACCCCGTTCGAGCGCAAGGTCGTGCACGACGCGGTCAAGGCCGCCGGACTGCGCAGCGAGTCGGAGGGCGAGGAGCCGCAGCGGTTCGTCGTCGTGCTGCCCGCCTGATCGGTCCCACGTCTCACCGGCCCCGTCTGTAGCGCAGACGGGGCCGAACTTTGTCAGCCTGGTAGTTCTGGTGGCCGGCGCGCGGAGCGCCGGCGCTGTACGGAAGGACGGTCCCCGTGACGGAGGCAGCGGAGCTTCCCCCCGCGCCCGAGCAGGCGCGGGAAGTGTTTGGTGATCGCTTCGCCGATGCGGTCCGCTATGCGGAGCTGCTCGCCGAGACAGGCGTGAAGCGTGGCCTGATCGGCCCACGGGAGGTGCCCCGCCTGTGGGAGCGGCACCTGCTGAACTGCGCGGTGCTGTCGGAGGCCGTTCCGGAGGGGGTGACCGTGTGCGACGTCGGCTCGGGCGCCGGGCTGCCGGGCATCCCGCTGGCCCTGGTCCGGGAGGACCTGAACATCACCCTGCTGGAGCCCCTGCTGCGGCGCACCAACTTCCTCACAGAGGTCGTCGAGCTGCTCGGCCTCGACCACGTCACGGTCGTGCGCGGTCGCGCCGAGGAGGTCCTGGGCACGCTGCCGCCGGTCCATGTGGTGACCGCCCGCGCCGTGGCCCCGCTGGACCGGCTGGCCACCTGGGGCATCCCGCTGCTGCGTCCGTACGGCGAGATGCTCGCGCTCAAGGGCGACACCGCCGAGGAGGAGCTGAAGGCCGCGGCCACCGCGCTCAGCAAGCTCGGTGCGGTCTCCACGTCCATCCTGCATGTGGGTGAGGGCGTGGTGGATCCGCTGTCCACGGTCGTGCGGGTCGAGGTCGGAGAGTCTCCGGGTGGTGTGCGGTTCGCGGCCAAGCGGGCGAAGGCGGCTCGGGCCGGTCGTGCGCGCCGGCGCCGCTGATCCGTCCTGACGACGAGACGTACTCCACACAAGCTGCCAAACCTATGCAAGCCGGAGTGTCGCTGAGGTCCGGTCGTCGGCGCTGTGCATCGTGTTTCACGTGAAACGTCGCTCACTGCTGCAGGGCATCATCAGTCGTGGCCGCGCTGCGGCCGAACCTCGCGACCGGAAGCCTCTCGGTTCACTGGGAGAGGGAACCGCCTCCCCGGGAGCTCCGGCCCCTTCCCAGAGCGCTCCGTCCCCCTCCCGGGGCACGGAGTTGTCCACAGAGGTGGATTTCTCCACAGAACAGCAGGCCTCACTGGTTCACGACCCCGAAGACATGGGAGGCTCTGTTCATTGCGAGCCTGAAGTCGAGGAGAGTGAATCCTTGCGGTCCGACGCCAACATCGCGGGACCGATGACCGATCCGGTCCCCGGTCCCCGTACCGAGTCGATGGGGGCGGATGTTTCACGTGAAACACCGTCCCCGATGGACGACACTCCCATCGGTCGTGCTGCCCAACTGGCCATGGAGGCTCTGGGGCGTGCCGGCGAAGGCCTGCCGCGACCGGAGCAGACCCGAGTGATCGTGGTCGCCAACCAGAAGGGCGGTGTGGGCAAGACGACGACGACCGTCAACCTTGCCGCTTCGCTGGCTCTGCACGGTGCCCGTGTCCTGGTGATCGACCTCGACCCTCAGGGCAACGCGTCCACGGCTCTGGGGATCGACCATCACGCCGAAGTCCCTTCGGTCTACGACGTGTTGGTGGAGAGCAGGCCTCTCGCCGAGGTCGTCCAGCCCGTGGTGGACGTCGAAGGCCTCTTCTGTGCCCCCGCCACCATTGATCTTGCCGGTGCGGAGATCGAGCTGGTGTCGCTGGTGGCCCGTGAGAGCCGGCTTCAGCGGGCGATCCAGGCGTACGAGCAGCCGTTGGACTACATCCTCATCGACTGCCCGCCGTCCCTGGGTCTGCTGACGGTCAACGCGTTGGTCGCGGGCCAGGAGGTCCTCATCCCCATCCAGTGCGAGTACTACGCGCTGGAGGGCCTGGGCCAACTGCTGCGCAATGTCGACCTGGTGCGGGGGCACCTCAACCCCACCCTGCATGTGTCGACCATCCTGCTCACCATGTACGACGGCCGGACGCGTCTCGCTTCCCAGGTCGCGGAAGAGGTGCGCACCCACTTCGGCGACGAGGTGCTGCGGACGAGCATTCCCCGCTCGGTCCGTATCTCCGAGGCGCCGAGCTATGGGCAGACGGTGCTGACCTACGATCCAGGATCGAGCGGCGCCCTCTCCTATTTTGAGGCGGCCCGAGAAATCGCGCTGAAGGGCATCGGCATCAGCTACGACGCGAGCCAGGCCCATATCGGCGCCCAGAACGACCCGAGCATGGTGGAGGGGATTCAGTGAGTGAACGACGGAGGGGGCTGGGCCGTGGTCTCGGCGCACTGATCCCTGCTGCCCCGACCGAGAAGAACCCGGCCCCGGCCGCGATGGGGAGTGGTGCGTCCGCGTCTCCCGCTGCCGTCCCGGTGCTGACGACCGACCGCGGGGTGGCTGCGGCGAAGGTGGCCACACTGCCGCCTGTTTCACGTGAAGCCGAGGAGCCCTCGGCGGGCCCTGCCCCGGAGACGCCCGCGCCTCCGCTGGGTGCCCACTTCGCCGAGATCCCCCTCGACTCGATCACGCCGAACCCGCGCCAGCCGCGTGAGGTCTTCGACGAGGATGCGCTTCACGAGCTGGTGACCTCCATCAAGGAGGTCGGTCTCCTCCAGCCCGTCGTCGTCCGGCAGCTGGGCCCGGCCCGGTACGAGCTGATCATGGGCGAGCGGCGCTGGCGAGCCTGTCGTGAGGCCGGCCTGGAGGCGATCCCGGCGATCGTCCGGGCCACGGACGACGAGAAGCTCCTCCTGGACGCGCTGTTGGAGAACCTGCACCGCGCCCAGCTGAACCCGCTGGAAGAGGCAGCCGCCTACGATCAGCTGCTCAAGGACTTCAACTGCACGCACGACCAGCTCGCCGACCGGATCGGGCGCTCCCGGCCGCAGGTCTCCAACACCCTGCGTCTGCTGAAGCTCTCGCCGGCGGTCCAGCGCCGGGTCGCCGCCGGGGTCCTCTCCGCCGGGCACGCGCGGGCGCTGCTGTCCGTCGAGGACTCGGAGGAGCAGGACCGGCTGGCCCATCGCATCGTGGCCGAGGGGCTGTCCGTGCGGGCCGTCGAGGAGATCGTGACCCTGATGGGCTCGCGTCCCCAGACGACCCAGCGCTCCAAGGGCCCGCGAGCCGGTGCCCGGGTCTCCCCGGCACTGAGCAGCCTGGCGACCCGCCTCTCCGACCGCTTCGAGACCCGGGTGAAGGTCGACCTGGGCCAGAAGAAGGGCAAGATCACGGTCGAGTTCGCCTCCATGGAGGACCTTGAGCGGATCCTGGGCACCCTCGCCCCGGGCGAGGGACCGGTCCTGCAGAAGGGTCTCCAGGAGAGCCTCCAGGAGGGCGACGACGAGGGCGACGACGAGGGCAACGACGTCTGATCCTCGGACGCCCCTGGGCGGTACGCCTGGTCGTGCAGGAGCGGGCCGTGTCCGGTGTGTGCCGGAACGCGGCCCGCTCTTTGCTTCGAGGCGGTATCGAGGCAATCGCATCGTGGATACGATGCGAACGGGTATGGCGCATCCACCTGGCAGCATCTCTGAGTGGGGAGACAGGGGCCATGCGAACGATGAGCCGCACCGGACTGGTGAGCGCGGGCCTGGGCCTCGGAGTGGTCGGCGGATTCGTCGGCAGCCTGCTCAGGGAACGGAGCGCTCTGACGGCCGCTCGCGATGCCGCGGGCGAGGGAAGCGAGGAACAGCCTTCATGGGGCGCCGGCTCGTACCGCTCACGCTGGACAACCTTCAGGACCTTCCCAAACGCTGCCGCTCGTGCGTCTTCTGGGAACTGGACCCCGTCAGCGGAGGGGCAGCGGTAAACGGAGGCACGGCCGCGCTGGAGAAGGAGGGCTGGATCTCCGCCGTCCTGCTGGACTGGGGATCGTGCGGCCGGGTGGTCTACGTCGATGACGTCCCAGTGGGCTTCGTGCTCTATGCGCCCCCGGCCTATGTGCCGCGCTCCGCGGCGTTCCCCACGAGCCCGGTCTCGCCGGATGCCGTTCAGCTCATGACGGCGTTCATCATGCCCGGGTACCGGGGCCAGGGGCTCGGCCGGGTGATGGTCCAGACGGTCGCCAAGGATCTGCTGCGGCGCGGCTTCAAGGCCATCGAGGCGTTCGGTGACGCCCGCTGGAAGGAGCCCGCCTGCCTGCTGCCTGCCGAGCATCTCCTGGCCGTCGGCTTCAAGACGGTCAGGCAGCATCCCACGAACCCCCGGCTGCGGCTGGAGCTGCGGTCCACACTCTCCTGGAAGCAGGACGTGGAGCTGGCACTCGACCGGCTCCTGGGAGCGGTCCAGAAGGAGCCCGCGCTGCGGCCGTTGTAAGCCGTTGTAAAGCGAATGGGCCAACCCTCAGGGGTTGGCCCATTCGTGTTTCACGTGAAACGTCACTCGGCGATGAACTCGTCGAGGTCGCGGAGGAGCGCGGCCTTCGGCTTGGCACCAACGATCGTCTTGGCCACCTCGCCGCCCTGGTAGACGTTCAGGGTGGGGATGGACATGACGCCGTACTTGGCGGCCGTGGTCGGGTTCTCGTCGATGTTGAGCTTGACGATCTCGATCTGACCGCCGTGCTCGGCCGCGATGGCCTCCAGGGACGGGGCGATCTGGCGGCACGGACCGCACCACTCGGCCCAGAAGTCCACCAGGACGGGCTTGTCGCTCTTGAGGACGACCTCGTCGAAGTCGGCGTCGGTCACGTTCTTCAGGGTGCCGGCCACAGCGGGCTCCTTCACTTGATGATGCGGTGGGGTGGGGAAGGGGGAAGTAGGTCGGGGCGCGCTTACGCCTGCGCCTGGTCCCCGTCGGCGAGGGCCGCGAGGAAGCGCTCGGCGTCGAGAGCGGCGGAGCAGCCGGTGCCGGCCGCGGTGATCGCCTGACGGTAGGTGTGGTCGACCACGTCACCGGCGGCGAAGACGCCGGTCAGGTTGGTCTGAGTGGAGGGCGCGGCGACCTTCAGGTAGCCCTCGTCGTCCAGGTCCAGCTGGCCCTTGAACAGCTCGGTGCGCGGGTCGTGGCCGATCGCGATGAACAGGCCCGTCACGGCCAGGTCGGACAGCTCGCCCGTCTTGACGTTGCGCAGCTTCAGGCCGGAGAGCTTCTGCTCACCCTGGATCTCGGCGACCTCGCTGTGCCAGGCGAACTTGATCTTCGGGTCGTTGAAGGCGCGGTCCTGCATCGCCTTGGAGGCGCGCAGGGTGTCACGGCGGTGGACGACCGTCACGGACTTGGCGAACCGGGAGAGGAAGGTGGCCTCCTCCATCGCGGTGTCGCCACCACCGATGACGGCGATGTCCTGGTCCTTGAAGAAGAATCCGTCACAGGTGGCGCACCAGGAGACACCACGGCCGGAGAGCGCGTCCTCGTTCGGCAGGCCGAGCTTGCGGTGCTGGGAGCCGGTCGTGACGATGACGGCCTTCGCCCGGTGGACGGTGCCCGCGGTGTCGGTGACGGTCTTGATCTCACCGGCCAGGTCGACGGAGACGATGTCGTCCGGGATCAGCTCGGCGCCGAAGCGCTCGGCCTGCGCCCGCATGTTGTCCATCAGCTCGGGGCCCATGATGCCGTCGCGGAAGCCCGGGAAGTTCTCCACCTCGGTGGTGTTCATCAGGGCACCACCGGCGGTGACGGCGCCCTCGAACACCAGGGGCTTCAGCGACGCGCGCGCGGTGTACAGCGCCGCCGTGTAGCCGGCGGGCCCGGAGCCGATGATGATCACGTTACGGACGTCGCTCACGGCTTGGTTCCTCGTCTCTGGTCTGCGTCGGTCGACCGGGGGGAGCACCCTTCAGGACTCTCACCCCACCCAACGGATCCTAAGGGGCCCGCATTCCCACCGTGTCCGGGTACACACGTAGACAGGGACGAGCGCCTGCACAGGGGCGAGCGCCTGCACAGAGACGAGCGACTCAGGGACGGGCGAAGGACTGCTCCAGGAGCACCTTGCCCGCCGAGACGGGCTGCCGGGACACGCAGGCCGCGTCGACCACATAGGCCGTGACGTGTGCGCTGTCACGGGCGTCGGGCAGGACGACGAGGTAGGCATCCTTTCCGTCGTACCTGCCGGTCTTGGCACCCAGGATGGTGTCACTGCGCTTGATCGCCTGCTGGACACAGTCGGGGACCGGGACCTGGCTCTGGACGAGCGTGTGCGCGTTCTCGCTCGCCCCAGGAGTCTCCTGGCCCGAGTCGCTGCCGCTGCGTGGCCGCTCGGAGCCCCGCTGTGTGCCCTGCTTCGCGGTGAGCAGCTCCTGTACCTGGTTCTGGACGCTGTGCCCGGAGAAGGGACCGGCGGCCGAGCTGGCCGTGCTGTGGGCGGTCGTGTCGGAGGTGTGATCCCCGAACGACTGCAGGACGAAGGTCCCGGCGCCGAGCACAGCGGCGGTGAACACGGCACCCAGGACGACGGTCCTTCGGCGCCGACCCCGCCCGGACCCCTTCCGCCCCGGTCCGGTCGTCGCATGCGGGCGCCCGGCGGGCCGGTCCGCCGGGGCCGATGTTTCACGTGAAACATGCGCGGCGGGAGACTCGCTCGGACTGGAGACCGCGCCCGTCCCGTCGGCGGCCTCGGGCGTGGTGGCGTTCAACAGCGCTTCGGCGGCGAGGGCGGCATCGATACGACCGGCGACATCCGCAGGCATGCGCGGCGGGCCCGGAAGGGTCCCCAGCATCCCCCGGATCTCCTCCAGCGAGGCGTGGACGTCGGCGCACAGCTCACACGCGTCCAGATGGCGCCGCACATGCGCGGACCGTGACGGCGGCAGCAGGCCTTCGGTGAGGTCGGAGATCTCTGCGACGTCCGGGTGTCCGGCCGTGTCCGTCGTGGAAGTCACGCTCGCCCACCTCCGCCCTTCACTACGGCTGAATCGCTCGGCCCTGTGTCCGGGGGACCTTCTTGTGGCCCCGCTGCGGGTGGGACGGATGTCCCCTGTACCCGGTTCCGTCCCGGCCCGGGTTCTTCTCCGGCCTCTGTGCCGTCCTGGCGCAGATGGGTGAGCAGGGGCAGAAGCCTGGCCCTGCCCCGGGCGCACCGGCTCTTCACCGTCCCCGTGGGGACATCGAGGATGCGGGCGGCCTCGGCGACGGGGTACCCCTGCATGTCCACGAGGACCAGAGCGGCACGCTGCTCATACGGAAGCGTGCCGAGCGCTTCCAGCAGCTGCCGGTGCAGGTCGTTGCGCTCGGCCGGGGCCGAGGCCGCTTCGTGCGGCTCAAGCATCTGCTCCAGTCGCTCGGTGTCGTCCACCGGTGAGGTCTTGCGCGAGGCGGCCTTGCGGGCGCGGTCCAGGCAGGCGTTCACCGTGATCCGGTGCAGCCAGGTGGTGACGGCCGACTGCCCCCGGAAGGTGTGCGCAGCCCGGTAGGCCGATACCAGCGCGTCCTGCACCGCGTCAGCGGCCTCCTCCCGGTCCCCCAGCGTCCGCAGGGCCACGGCCCACAGCCGGTCCCGATGCCGCCGCACGAGCTCACCGAAGGCTTCGGGGTCGCCTTCGACATGGCGGGCGAGCAGGTCCTGGTCGCTCACTCCGTCGTATCCGGCGCCCTCTGCCATCTGCCCCCTCCGGTTCGGGTGAGACGTCAGCCCGTGAACTTCACTTCGGTGAAGGCCTGCTTGAAGCCCGCACTGGCGTACGCGTCGGCGTCGTAACCCGACTTCGGCACGGCCGTCAGCCACACCAGGACGTACCGCGTCTTCACGGACTTGCCGGCCTTCACCGTAGCGGTGGTGCCCGTGGTCGTGACCTTGCCGAACTGGTGCACCGAGTCCAGCGACGCCGATGTCAGCGAATCGGCCGCGTACAGCTCGACCGTGGTGTGGTCGCCGGGGTAGCGCAGGTTGATCGTGGCGGTGTTCACCTGCTTGGCGGAGCCGAGGTCGTAGATGATGCCCTCGCCGGGCCGGTACGGCGCGATCTCGGGACCGGCGTTGAAGGTCTTGGTCCGCCAGTACGTCGACCCGTCGTGGTCGTACGTCTTCCTGACATCGCCGGGGTGCTGCGGGTCGCCCTCGGCGACGTACTCCCGGCTGTCCTGGATCTCTATCGGCGCGGCCTGCGCCTTCCTGCCGCTCTTGTCGCCGTCGTCCGTCTGCTGGCTCTTGTTCGTGTCGTCGGACTTGACCTGGTCCATCAGGGCGTCCGCCAGTTGCCAGCTGCCCAGGCCGAGGGCCGCGATGAGGAGGGCGGAGACCGCCCACTTCAGGGCCCTGCCGGTGCGGCTCTGCAGCGGAGGCGGCGGGGGCGCTATCGGCTGCGTGACACCGGGGCGCGGCGTGGGGCGGCCGTACGTGCCCTGCTGGTACGTCGTGCGCTGGTACTCCGGCGGTGCCGTGAACGCCGGCTCCGGCGGGCGGATGCGGGGCATCTCGCCGATCGCCTTCACCAGTTCCTCGGGCGTGGTGCACGGGGCCTCGTGCCGGGACGCGGTCGCCCCGTCGTTGGCAAGAGCGCGCATCGCCAGTTCGGACAGGCCGCGGTGGACCCCGGCCCGCACCTGGTCGGGTGCGATCAGGCCGACGTCCTTGGGCAGCCCGGACAGGCCGTAGGCGTCGTTCTCGTACGGCCAGCGCTGGGTCAGCGCGGCGTACAGCAGGGCGCCGATCGCCTCGGTGTCGGTGCGCTGTGGGGTGTCGGAGCTGATGCCGCGCAGCGCGGCGTTCACGGCGAGGCCGCGGAGGCGCCACTGGCCGGTGGAGGCGCGCAGGACGGCGTTCGGGTTCAGCCGCAGATGGGCCAGGCCCTCACGGTGCGCGGCGGCCATGGCGGAGGCCACCTGACTGACCATCTGGTAGGCGTCGTGCGGCTCCAGCGGCCCGGAAGCGAGCAGGGCGGACAGTTCCGTGGCGTCGGGCAGCCATTCGTGCACGACGTACACGAGGTCGTTCTCCTCGACGGCGTCGAGGACCTGGACGAAGCGCGGATCGCCGAGCAGCGCGGAGGAGCGGGCGGCGGCGAGGACGGAGCGGGCCCGTGGATGGTCCGCAGGCAGGATGTGGACGCCGACGGCACGACGGAGTTTCTCGTCGACCGCACGCCAGCTGCTGAATCCGTCCAGACGGGTGACGCACTCCTCGAGACGGTAGCGTCTGGCGAGTTTGTGACCGCTGTGCAGTTCGGGGGGCGAGGACTTCTTCCCGGGGCCGTCGGCCCCGCCGCTCCCCTGTGCCTTGTCGCTGTCCGTGTCCCGCTCCGGCATCTTGGCCACCCCGTCGGCCGTGGACTGGTCCGCCTTGGCGGTCAGCGGCTGGTCGCCACTGTTGTCTGCCACGTCGACGGCAGCCGTGCTCCGTTCCGCCACCGTCGTCCCTGCCTCCCCATCCGTTGCACGCTGTCCGACGCCGAAACCAATTGTGCCCACAGTCCGCCGCTATGCACGACACGCAGCCGGGGACGATGGTTGTGCGACTACCCCCGACTCATCGACCCAGACGTCCGCGCACCATTCCCACGAGCGAGTTGAGTTCCTCGATGCGCATGCGGCGGGCGGCGGCGTAGAAGACGCCGAGCAGCACCGCACTGCCGACGAGGAGTGCGGCGAAGGAACCGGCCACGCCCTGGCCGAGGGTGTGCCCGATGCCGTAGCAGGCCGCGCCGCTGAGCAGGGCGGCCGGCACCGAGGCGATGCCGAGCCGCGCGTACGTCCGCAGCACCCGTGCGCCGTCCAGGTCGCCGCCCAGCCGCTTGCGCAGCCGACGCCAGGCGACGCCCACACCGATCGCGTAGGCGAGGCCGTAGACGGCGGCCATGCCGGCAACCGCCCAGCGGGCCGGCAGCAGGAAGTAGCAGAGCGCCGAGGCGCCCGCGTTCACCGCGGCCACGATGACGGTGTTGTAGAAGGGGGTGCGGGTGTCCTCGTAGGCGTAGAAGGCGCGCAGGACGACGTACTGCACGGAGTACGGGATGAGGCCGAGGCCGAAGGCCATCAGCATGTAGCCCATGTTGACGGCTGAGCTGGTGCCCGCGGAGCCGAAGATCAGCGTGCACATCGGGATGCCGAGCGCGAGGAAGCCGAAGGCGATGGGCACGATGGCGACCGCGGTGGTGCGCAGGCCCTGGGAGATGTCGTCGCGGACGGCCCCGCCGTCGCCCTCGGCAGCCGACCGCGAGATGCGCGGCAGCAGCGCGGCCATGAGGGACACGGTGATGATGGCCTGCGGCAGGCCCCAGATCAGCTGGGCGTTGGCGTAGGCGGCGAAGCCGGCGCCCTTGATGCCGGAGTCGTTGCCGGCGGCGGTGGACAGCTGGGTCACGACCATGGCGCCCGCCTGGTTGGCGAGGACGAACAGGACCGTCCACTTCGCGAGCATCGCGGCCTTGCCCAGGCCGTGCCCCCTCCAGTCGAAGCGCAGGCGGATCCGGAAGCCGGTCTCACGCAGGTACGGGATCATGGCGAGGGACTGGACGACCAGACCGAGCAGCACACCGACACCGAGGAGGCGCTGGCCCTCCGGCGGGATGTTCGTGACGGTCATGCCGGAGTGGGAGGCGGTGCCGTAGACCCAGATGAACATGCCGAGCGACACGATGATGACGATGTTGTTCAGGACCGGAGTCCACATCATCGCGCCGAACTTACCCCGCGCGTTGAGGATCTGACCCATCACCACATGGATGCCCATGAAGAAGATCGAGGGCAGGAAGTAGCGGGTGAAGGTGACCGCGACCTCGTTGCCGTGCGGGTTGTTTGCGATGGTGGGGGACAGCATCCGTACCAGCAGCGGCGCCGCGAACATCGCGAGCCCGGTCAGCGCGGCCAGCGCCACCATCACGAGCGTCAGCAGCCGGTTGGCGAAGGCCTCGCCCCCGTCCTCGTCCTCCTTCATGGACCGCACCAGCTGCGGGACGAACACGGAGTTGAGCCCGCCGCCGACGGTGAGGATGTAGATCATGGTCGGCAGCTGGTAGGCCACCTGGAAGGAGTCGGCGAGAAAGCCGAGGCCCAGGGCGGCGGCGATCAGCGCGGAGCGGATGAAGCCGGTGAGGCGGGAGACCATCGTGCCCGCCGCCATGACGGCGCTGGACTTCAGCAGCCCGGAGGCCTTCCCGCCCTTCTTCGCGGGACCTGACGGACCCGGGGCGGGGGCCGCGGCAGGAGCCGCAGCCGGGGCCGGAGCCGGCACGGGAGGCTGCACCGGGTGTCCGGCGGTAGGGGCAGCGGTAGGAGCGGCCTGGTACGGGGTCCCGGCGTAGGGGGCACCCGCGTACGGGGTCCCCTGCTGCGGGCCCTGCCCGTACTGCGCCGCCGGGTACTCGCCTGCCGGGAACTGGCCCGCCCCGTACTGGCCCGCAGGACCCTGCCCGGCGCCCGGCGCCACGGCCGGGCCGGGGACGGTCGGCGGCTGCATCGGCTGATGCCCGCCCTGCTGCTGGTCCTGGAAGAGGTGTGCGAAGGCGTCCGGCTCGTGGCGCTCCTCGCCGGAGTGCGTGACCAGGTCGTCCACGCCCACGAACTGGGTGGTGCGCGGATCGTCGCCGTACGGCAGGTACGGGGCGGCGCCCTCCGGCTCCGGCGCCGGGGTCTGCGCCCACACCCGTGGGTCGGGGGCGTACGGAGACTGGGCCGGCGGGGCGTAGAGCGGCTGCTGCTGGTCGTACGTGCCCGGAGGCGGCGGCGGGTGCGCGGCACGGTCGTAGAGCGCCTCGGCGACCGGGTCCTGGGCGGTCAGGTCCTGCGCCCGGTAGGGGTCCTGGTCGTAGGCGTCCTGGAGGTACATGTCCGCCGCGTGCTGCGGCGGCACCTGACCGGCCTCGGGCGGCGTCTCGGGGTAGCCCGAGCCGGCCGCGCCCTGGCCGCGTTCACCGTCGTACGGCGCGTTCATGCTTACCCCACCTCATCGTCCCGGGCCCACCGGCCACGACATCGCTCAACGGTCCACTCTCTCACCCGTCCCGGACGGGTCGGTGTTTTCCGGAGCGGTGTCCGGCGCCGGGTCACTCTGCTGCTCCGGGTCGTCTGCCCCGGAGCCGGACTCCTCCAGGAGACGGTCTCCGGGCGTGCCGGGGTTCCCGGGCTCGTCGGTGTCCTCCCCCGCCGCGTCGGGACCGTCATCCTCGCCCTGGCGGGCGGCAGCCCGCTTGCGCTGGGTGTACATGCGGAAGCCGGCGAGGACGAGGAGGAGCACACCGCCGCCGATGACCAGCATGACGGTGGGCGTGACCTCCGTGACCTTCACGTCGAAGGTGACGGCGTCCCCGTACGGCTGGCCGTCCTCGGTGTACAGCTGGGCGATCACGGTGACCCGGCCGTTGGCATTGGCCGAGGTGGTGAACTTCACGGACTGGCTGTGGCCGCCGGACACCGAGACGGGCTGCTCGTCGTAGGGCTTGCCGCCGATCTTCAGACGGGTCGGCATCGTCGAGGTGAGCCGCAGGACCAGGTGGCCGGCGGGCTGCACGAGGTTGTTCTGGACGGTCACCGGGATGGTGGCGCTGCGGCCGGAGAGCTTGGTCTCCGACTTGTCGATCAGCTTGACCTGGTCGGCGAGGTCGTCCAGCCACTTCTCCACCCCGTCCCGGTAGGCGCCGGCCGCCGTGCCGCGGCCCCGCCACGACGTGGACATCTCGCGGTTTATGGCCCGCCCGAACGGGGTGACCACGCGGGACCGGTCGGTGAGGATCACCTGGAAGTTGTCGAGCTTGTCCTCGGTGCGCGCGATCTGCACGAACGCCGACTTCTTCAGCTCCTGCCGGCGCAGCGAGGACGGGTAGGCGGACGTCGAGGGGATCCGCGTGGTGGCCTTCGGGTCGGGCTTGGCCTTCGCGGCCGTGTTGAGGCCCTGGGACTCGGTCCAGGTCCCGCCCTCGAGCGCCTTCAGCGCCGCCGCCATGGCCTGGGCCTGGCTCGTCGACGGCATCCGCTGCGGGGCGACGACGATGCTGCGCTCCTGGTCCGTCTGCGCGTTCAGGGCCAGGCTCTGGGCCAGGAACTCCTGCACGGCGAGCGTGGCCGAGTCCGCCTTCGTCAGGTCGCCCTCGAAGGCCGTGGAGAGCCGGGCGTCGGCGACGACCGCCGTGGTGCCGCCGCCGATCGGGCGTGCCGCGGAGGGCGTGTAGGGCAGCCCTGCGGTCTCCTGGAGGCTGTCGCTGCGGGCGATCACCCGGTCCGCCCCGGCGGAGGTGGCGACCTTGATGATCGACGGGTCGACGGCGCCTTCCGCGGGCCAGGCGAAGTCCGTGCTCGGTGTGACGTGGAGCACAGTCTTCACGGTGGTGGTGGCGACGTCGGTGGCGTCCTTGAGGTGGCTGAGCGAGCCGGTGACGCTGGTGCCGTTGTGCGCGAGGGAGGCCAGGTCCGGGTCGGCGAAGGGCAGCGCGACGATCTCCTTGCCCGCCACGGCCTTCTGCAGCTTGGCCAGCCACTGCTTGGCGAGCGCCTGGGACTGGCGGGGGCCCGGCGCGGTGGAGCCGCCTGCTGCCGGGAGCCGGTAGTTGGCCGCCATCGCGTCCACGGCCGCCAGCAGGTCGGGGTCGATCACCCAGGTGACGTCGAGGTCCTTGCCCAGATCCACCATCGCGGCCAGCCGGCCGCCCGGTGCGATCTCCTTGGCGAGGTCGTCGTTGAGGAAGACCGGCGTCTGCAGCTCACCGGCGCCGGTCTTGGCCGTCATGTGGACCGTGGAGAGCAGCGGCCACAGGAAGGTCGTCTTCGTCCTGGTGTCGGGCTCGGCGGGCTGCCACGGCAGGAAGGTGCGCTGGATGCCGAGCACCTGGGGCCAGGGCTGCGAGGAGGTCTGGCCGGAGAGGGCCACGCCGAGCTCGTAGACGCCGTCCTGGCCGAGGTCGAGCTTGTCCACGGGGACGGAGATGGTGAAGTGCTCGGCGACACCCGGGGCCAGCTTCGCGAACTTCTCCGTGTACTTGCCGCCGACCTCGGAGCCGGTGCTGCTCTGCACGTCGTCGGGGTGCTGGGAGACGTTGTCGATCGCCGAGCGGGTGTTCAGCGGGGGGCCCACGCGCAGGCCCACGTGGGCGTCGGTGACGGTGTGCTTGCCGTTGTTGGTCACCGTGCCCGACACGGTGACCGTGTCGCCGTCCGCGGGGGCGCTGGGGCTGAGCGAGTCCAGGGCGACGGACACCCTGTCCGAGGAAGCGGCCTGTGCGCGGACGGCCGCCGGTAGCTGGAGCAGTCCGGCCAGCAGGGGCGCCCCGGCGAGCAGTGCTCCGGTGCGCCGCAGCCAGCGGCGGGCAGGTGAGGCACTGGTCCCCTGGAAGTCTGCCGCGTCGGCCACGCGCTCGCCCGTCCCTCGTCGTCGTCAGTGGTCGTCGGAATGTGCGTCCCCGCATGGTAACGATGCGCGCGGAGGCGAAGTGCCGCGGTCTCCGTCACAAGATCGAAGAACACTGGCAAGCCGCCCTCTATATCCAGTATCGAGCGGAGAGCGGCCGTACGTCGTAAGAACTGTGCTTGCGGGGGTATGCAGGGTACTGTCCGGGGCCCACGTAATGGAGGCGCTCCGCGGCGTCCGGGCCACGTACCCTTTTCTGTTGTGCCGAACCCCAACGATGACACTCCCTCTGCCCTGAGTCAGGCGCAGCGGCGCGCGGTGAGCGAGCTGCTGCGGGTGGCCCCCGTCGCCGACGACCTCGCCCGCCGATTCCAGGAGGCCGGGTTCTCTCTCGCCCTGGTCGGCGGCTCGGTGCGCGACGCGCTGCTCGGCCGGCTCGGGAACGACCTGGACTTCACCACCGACGCCCGCCCCGAGGACGTACTGAAGATCGTGCGGCCGTGGGCGGACGCCGTCTGGGAGGTGGGCATCGCCTTCGGCACCGTCGGCGCGCAGAAGAGTGCCCGGGTCGGCGAGACCGACTGGGACTTCCAGATCGAGATCACCACCTACCGGTCGGAGGCGTACGACCGCACCTCGCGCAAGCCCGAGGTGTCGTACGGCGACTCCATCGAGGAGGATCTGGTCCGCCGTGACTTCACGGTCAACGCGATGGCCGTCGCATTGCCGGAGAAGGAGTTCATCGACCCGTACGGCGGCCTGGAGGACCTCGCCGCCCAGGTGCTGCGCACGCCCGGCACGCCGGAGGACTCCTTCTCGGACGACCCGCTGCGGATGATGCGTGCCGCCCGGTTCGCCGCTCAGCTGGACTTCGAGGTGGCACCCGAGGTCGTCGCCGCGATGAAGGACATGGCCGGGCGGATCGAGATCGTCTCGGCCGAGCGGGTCCGGGACGAGCTGAACAAGCTGATCCTCTCCGTCCACCCCCGCAAGGGCCTGTCCCTGCTGGTCGACACCGGGCTCGCCGACCACGTCGTGCCCGAGCTGCCGGCACTGCGCCTGGAACGTGACGAGCACCACCGGCACAAGGACGTCTACGACCACACGCTGATCGTGCTGGAGCAGGCGATGGCGCTGGAGCCGAGCGGTCCCGACCTCACGCTCCGGCTGGCCGCGCTGCTGCACGACATCGGCAAGCCGCGCACGCGCCGCTTCGAGAAGGACGGCCGGGTCTCGTTCCACCACCACGAGGTGGTCGGCGCGAAGTTGACGAAGAAGCGCATGACCGCGTTGAAGTACTCCAACGAGCTCGTGAAGGACGTCTCACGGCTGGTCGAACTTCATCTGCGCTTCCACGGCTACGGCACCGGGGAGTGGACGGACTCGGCGGTGCGCCGCTACGTCCGTGACGCCGGCCCCCTGCTGGAGCGCCTGCACTACCTGACCCGCTCCGACTGCACCACGCGGAACAAGCGCAAGGCCGCCGCGCTGTCCCGGGCCTACGACGGCCTGGAGGAGCGCATCGCCCAGCTCCAGGAGCAGGAGGAACTGGACGCGATCCGCCCGGACCTCGACGGCAACCAGATCATGGAGATCCTGGGGGTCGGCCCCGGCCCGGTCGTGGGCAAGGCCTACAAGCACATGCTGGAACTCCGCCTGGAGCATGGACCCATGGAGCATGACGCGGCGGTGGCGGCGCTCAAGGAATGGTGGGCGGAGCAGAGCTGAGCCCGTGGTCCGGGGTCGTGTTTCACGTGAAACACGACCCCGGACCAGGCGCAACCGAGGGGCGATGTTTCACGTGAAACATCGCCCCTCGCGTCTCGGTCGGTGCTACTTCTTGTAGTCCTTCAGGCAGAGCAGGAAGGAGCCACCGCTCTTCTCCTCGGTGTAGGCGTACTGGAAGCCCTTGGCCTTGTTCTCGCACGTGAGCTGAGCCGAGGCGCCGGAGTACTTGCCATCGACCTTGGCCAGCACCACGTACTGGGCCTTCGACGAGCCGCAGTCGACGACCTCGAGGTCCGGGCTGGTGTCGCTGCTGCTGCCGCGGTGCATGCAGTCGCCGACCTTCGCCGTGTCGGCATCATTCCGGCTGGCGAAGTAGCCGCCGATGGCGACACCGGCGGCTATCACGACGATGACGATGTTCTTGATCGTCTTGAAGCTCAGCTTGCGCTTGGGCTGCGGCGGCACCGGAGCATACGGAGCGCCGCCCTGCTGCGGGTAGCCCTGCTGCGGCGGGTACGGAGCGCCGCCCTGCGGCGGGTAGCCCTGCTGCGGCGGGTAGGGAGCCTGGCCCTGCGGCGGGTACGGAGCCTGGCCCTGCGGCGGAGTAGTCACTTTGGGGTCCCCCTGGGACGTGGTGCACATGGCAAGTAAGACCCACGTAAGTTAGCGGCTGCCACTGGCGCGCCTGTAATCCAGAGGGACTCTGTGTCATTGATGTGACACTCTCTGCCGTTCAAAGCGGCCCATAGTCACCGCAACCGTCCCGTAGACGATTGCGACTGCGACGATGAGAAGCACGGAGTGGCCGTCCGGTGGAAGCATCAGAGCGGCCACTCCGGCGCCGCCGACGAAGGCGACGTTGAAGAGGACGTCGTACACGGAGAAGATCCGGCCCCGGAAGCCGTCGTCCACGGACGCCTGGACGATCGTGTCCGTGGAGATCTTGGCGCCCTGGGTGGTCAGGCCCAGCACGAAGGCCGCGACCAGCAGGGGGCCGAGGGCGAACGGCAGGCCGAGCGCGGGTTCCAGAACCGTGGCCGCGCCGGAGCAGACCGCGATCCAGCGGCCGGGGCCCAGTCGTCCCGCCGCCCACGGCGTCACCACGGCAGCCGCGAAGAAGCCCGCGCCGGACGCCACCAGCGCGAGTCCGAGCAGCTTGAGCCCTTCGTCGGGGGTCGTGGCGAGGGCGTACCGGCACAGCATGAGCAGCAGGACGAGCAGCGCGCCGTAGCAGAAGCGCATCAGCGTCATCGAGGTCAGCGCCCAGACGGCTTCCCGGCGCCGGGGTTCGGCCAGATGCCGGACGGCCGCGAACAGCTCACGCGCGGTGACGACGAGCGCGGTCCGCAGGCGGGGCCGTGCCGGCTCCCGGTCGGGGCCGAGCAGGCCGGGAGCCATGGTCAGCGAGGTCACAGCGGCGCACAGATAGAGGAGGGCCCCCAGCAGCACCACCGCCGCGGAGGAGCCCGACGCGGCGAGCCGGACGGCGAAGGCGAGGCCGCCGCCCGCGGTCGCGGCGAGCGTTCCGGCCGTCGGGGAGAGGGAGTTGGCCAGCACCAGGCGGTCGGCGTCGACCACGCGCGGCAGAGCCGCGGACAGTCCGGCGAGGACGAAGCGGTTGACGGCCGTGACGCACAGCGCGGAGGCGTAGAACAGCCAGTCCGGGACCTCGCTGACCATCAGCACGGCGGTCACCGCCGCCAGGAGGGCGCGCAGCAGGTTGCCGTAGAAGAAGACCTGGCGGCGTCGCCACCGGTCCAGGAGAACGCCGGCGAAGGGGCCGACCAGCGAGTACGGGAGGAGCAGGACCGCCATCGCCGAGGCGATCGCGGCGGGCGAGGCCTGTTTCTCCGGGGAGAAGACGACGTACGCGGCGAGCGCGACCTGGTAGACGCCGTCGGCTCCCTGGGAGAGGAGGCGCACGTACAGCAGGCGCCGGAAGTTCCGCAGACGTAGCAGGACGCGCAGGTCACGGACGACGGGCATGGGGCACAGCCTCACACATGCGGAGGGTCCCCGGGTCGTGAAACCCGGGGACCCTCACAGCCCTGGCAGGAGCGTTCTCGGCGAGCGGAGTGCTCAGCGCTCGACTTCGCCGCGGATGAACTTCTCGACGTTCTCGCGGGCCTCGTCGTCGAAGTACTGGACCGGCGGGGACTTCATGAAGTACGAGGACGCGGAGAGGATCGGGCCGCCGATGCCGCGGTCCTTGGCGATCTTCGCGGCGCGCAGGGCGTCGATGATGACACCCGCGGAGTTCGGGGAGTCCCACACCTCGAGCTTGTACTCGAGGTTCAGCGGGACGTCACCGAAGGCGCGGCCCTCGAGGCGGACGTACGCCCACTTGCGGTCGTCGAGCCACGCGACGTAGTCGGACGGGCCGATGTGGACGTTCTTCTCGCCCAGGTCCCGGTCGGGGATCTGCGAGGTGACGGCCTGCGTCTTGGAGATCTTCTTGGACTCAAGGCGCTCGCGCTCGAGCATGTTCTTGAAGTCCATGTTGCCGCCGACGTTCAGCTGCATGGTGCGGTCCAGGATGACACCGCGGTCCTCGAACAGCTTCGCCATGACGCGGTGCGTGATGGTGGCGCCGACCTGGGACTTGATGTCGTCACCGACGATCGGCACACCGGCCTCGGTGAACTTGTCCGCCCACTCCTTGGTGCCGGCGATGAAGACCGGGAGGGCGTTGACGAAGCCGACCTTGGCGTCGATGGCGCACTGCGCGTAGAACTTCGCAGCGTCCTCGGAACCTACGGGCAGGTAGCAGACCAGAACGTCGACCTGCTTGTCCTTCAGGATCTGGACGACGTCGACCGGCTCGGCCTCGGACTCCTCGATGGTCTGGCGGTAGTACTTGCCGAGACCGTCGAGGGTGTGGCCGCGCTGGACGGTGACACCGGTGGAGGGCACGTCGCAGATCTTGATGGTGTTGTTCTCGGAGGCGCCGATGGCGTCCGCGAGGTCGAGACCGACCTTCTTGGCGTCGACGTCGAACGCGGCGACGAACTCGACGTCGCGCACGTGGTAGTCACCGAACTGCACGTGCATCAGGCCGGGGACCTTGGACGCCGGGTCGGCGTCCTTGTAGTACTCGACTCCCTGAACCAGCGAGGCGGCGCAGTTGCCCACGCCGACGATGGCTACGCGAACCGAACCCATTCCGGTTGCTCCCTGTGTGTACGAGTGAGGCCCTGACTGGGCCGTCACGTGGCGGTGTCGTCGGGCGTATCCGTCCGGCGGGTTTCCCCGGGACGGGGCAGGACGCCCGTCGATCCAGTGGTGGTGTCCTGCTGAGCGGACCCCCCGGAAGCGGAACCTCTCAGGTCCCGCCCGGCCCGCTCACTCTCGATGAGCTCGTTCAGCCAGCGCACTTCGCGCTCCACGGACTCCATCCCGTGGCGCTGGAGCTCGAGTGTGTAGTCGTCGAGGCGCTCGCGCGTGCGGACCAGGGAGGCGCGCATCTTCTCCAGGCGCTCCTCCAGGCGGCTGCGCCGGCCCTCCAGCACGCGCATGCGCACATCGCGCGAGGTCTGCCCGAAGAAGGCGAACCGTGCGGCGAAGTGCTCGTCCTCGTACGCGTCGGGACCGGTCTGCGAGAGCAGTTCCTCGAAATGCTCCTTACCTTCCGCCGTCAGCCGGTAGACGATCTTGGCGCGGCGCCCGGCGAGGGGGGCGGTGAGGGCGTCCTCGTGGGTGCTTCCGGGTTCCTCGATCAACCAGCCGCTGGTGACCAGCGTCTTGAGGCAGGGATACAGGGTTCCGTAGCTGAACGCACGGAACACACCCAGTGACGTATTGAGTCGTTTACGCAGCTCGTAGCCGTGCATGGGGGACTCGCGCAGCAGGCCGAGCACGGCGAACTCGAGGATGCCGGAACGTCGGCTCATCGTCGCCTCCTCTCGGTCCGCGGTGCCCGCAGTGCCACGCGCAGCGTCTGTCAGCGCGCTTATCTCGCGCTGATGTATCGACTCGATACATCACGACGATAGAACGGCCTTCCGGGTGCGACAAGGGGGAGAGTGGTGAACGGGATCACATCCCCGATTCGTAGGAGGCAAGTTGCCTGTTTTGGGGTGAACTTCGAAGCTCGGTGCGTTTTGGCGGTGCGTAGTGTGTGCGGCATGCACACCACCGGGAACCAAGTGACGTCTGGGGAGCGTCGTTGTCCTCGGTGCAGTACGGGTGAATGCGGAACCGACCACATCCGTACTCCGGGGGGACCGGAAATCAGCCGCCGTTCCAGGCGCGCAGGGGTGCGCCTGCCCGAGGAGTAGTCGTTCGATGAGCGAGCACCGTCGCAAACCGCCGCAGCCGCAGGGAGGCGGCGACGGACGTGCCGCGGCCCGACGCGGCCAGCCCGGTCCGTCCTCCGGCCGCCGTGCGGCACCGCGAGGCGCCACCGGGTCTCCTGCCGACTCCTATGGATCCGGTTCCTATGGGTCGGACTCCAGCGGTCCGGGAGGTGAGGAGCGTGCCTACGGCAGCCGTGCCGAGGCCCGCCGCGCTGCGCAGAGAGGCGGCCGGCGCAGAGCCGCCGACAACGAGGGTCCGGGCCGCCGCGGTGGCCCGGGCGGACCGAGCGGTCCCGGGCGCGGCAGGGGCCGGGCCGGGGCGGCACCCGGCAAGAAGCGGTTCATCGACTACCCGCGCGCGGGCAAGTTCGGCTGGCACCGCTGGGTGCCCTCCTGGAAGCTCGTCTCGGGGATGTTCCTCGGCTTCGTCGGCAGCCTGGTGGTGATGGTCGGCGTCGGCTACGCGATGGTCTCCATCCCCAACGAGAACGACGCGGCCAAGTCGCAGAACAACGTCTACTACTGGGCCGACGGCTCCCAGATGGTGGCCACGGGCACCGGTGTGAACCGGCAGAACGTCACCATCGACAAGATCCCCAAGGCGATGCAGTACGCGGTGATCTCGGCCGAGAACAAGTCCTTCTACAAGGACTCGGGCGTCGACCCCATGGGTATCCTGCGCGCTTTGGCCAACATGGCGAGCGGCGGTCAGACGCAGGGTGGTTCGACGATCACCCAGCAGTACGTCAAGAACACGTACCTCAGCCAGGAACAGTCGGTCAGCCGCAAGTTCAAGGAGATGTTCATCTCCATCAAGGTGGGCACAAAGCTCTCCAAAGACCAGATCATGCAGGGGTACCTGAACACGTCCTACTACGGCCGTGGCGCATACGGCATCCAGGCCGCCGCGCAGACGTACTTCGGCAAGGACGCGGTCCAGCTCAAGACGAGCCAGTGCGCCTTCCTCGCCGCGCTGCTCAAGGGCCCGACGTACTACGACCCGGCCGGCAACGCCGATCTCGACCCGGCGGCGACCGCCAAGGCCAACTACCAGCGGTCCCACGCACGCTGGCAGTGGATCCTCGGCGAGATGCACAAGGACAAGCACATCTCGGACGCCCAGTACCAGGATGCCGTCAAGGAGTACCCCACGCCCCAGGGCCGCAAGGCGACCAAGGGCATGACCGGCCAGATCAGCTATCTGGCAGACACGGCCAAGAAGTACGTCCTGAACCACTCCCACATCACGGAGGCCCAGTTCGACCAGGGCGGCTACCAGATCTACACGACCTTCGAGAAGTCCAAGGTCAACGCCCTGAGCGCGGCCGTCAAGAAGATCCAGCAGCAGCGCCTGCACCCCAAGACGGAGCCGAAGGACAAGTACGTCCAGTTCGGCGCGGCGTCGGTGCAGCCGAACGACGGCGCGATCGTCGCCCTCTACGGTGGTGACGGCTACGAGCACGGCCACTTCACCAACAACGCGGACACCTCCGGTGTCCCCGTGGGTTCGACGTGGAAGCCGTTCGTGCTCGCCGCGGCCATGGAGTACGGCACCTACAATTCCGACGGCCTGGGTATCTCCCCGCTGAGCAAGTACAACGGCAACGACCACCTCAAGGTCATGAGGCCGGATGGCACGTACTACCTCAAGAAGGACAACTCGACCTTCTATCAGATGAACGAGAGTCCTCACCCCTGGGGCTACATCACCCTGCGCAAGGCGATGGAGCAGTCCATCAACACGCCGTTCGTCCAGCTCGCCGTGGACGTGGGTCTGCAGAAGGTCCGGGACGTCGCCCAGGCGTCCGGCGTTCTGAACGAGAGCATGCCCACGAGCCTGAACCCCTCGTTCGCCATCGGTACGTCCACCCCGAGCGCGATCCGCATGGCCGATGCCTACGCCACGTTCGCCGCGTCCGGCACGCACACGGACCCGTACTCGGTGACCAAGCTCAAGTACAACGGCGACGAGCAGCCGGGCTTCGCCAAGCCGAAGCACCACACGGTGATGCCGGACAACGTGGCGAACAACGTCACGGACGTCCTGCAGAACGTCATCCAGAACGGTACGGGCCAGAACGCCAAGGCCCTGGGGCGTACGGCGGCCGGCAAGACCGGTACGACCGACAAGAACAAGTCGGCCTGGTTCGTCGGCTACACCAAGCAGCTGTCGACCTCGGTGACGATGTTCCGCGAGAACCCCAAGGACCACGAGCTGCTCTCCATGAACGGCACCGCCGGCGTGGACTCCATCCACGGTGGTGACATCCCGACATCGGTGTGGACCGAGTACATGAAGGTCGCGCTGGAGGGGGCGAACGACACGGGCTTCCCGGCCGCCACCAAGATCGACAACGTCCAGGACGAGGTGGGCGCGCCCTCCCCGACCCCGACGGTCACCAACACGCCGAGCGAGACGCCGAGCGACTCGCCGAGCCCGTCGCCCAGCGAGAGCAGCATCGAGCCGTCGCCGTCGGCGAGCCAGACCTGTAAGAGCCGGTGGAAGTGCGACACCACCACCGGCGGCACGGACACCGGTGGCACCACCACCGGTGGCACGGACGGCGGTGTGACCCCCAGTCCGAGCGTCACTGATACGTCCGGGACCGGTGGTACCACCAAAGGCAACGGCAACGGCGGAATCTTCGGCGGCACAAACGGCTGACCGATGACCGGAGGCCGGTGTGCGGCGCTTCCTTGCGGGGGCGTCGGGCACCGGCCTCTTTGCGTTCCCTCGTACGCGGCCACCTGAACGGCAAGAGAGGTAGTGCAGGATGTGCCCCATGCCCAGTGCAGAGATGACGCCCGCGAGCGCGCACCCGCCCGAGCCCCTGCGGCCCGCCGGGGCGGAACCGGTGCGGCCGACCCGGGAGGACGAGGTCGCCGCGGCAGGCAGTGAGCTGATCGGCGGCCCCGTCGGGCGGCGCGCCCTGCTCGGGACCTCCTGGCTGACCCCGGTCCGGGTGGTCGTCCTGGTGGCGATCGGCATGTTCGCCCTGGGCCTGGTCCAGAAGGCGCCCTGCTATCACAGCGCCTGGTTCTTCGGTGCCAGCTCGCAGTACACGCACGCCTGCTACTCCGACATCCCGCACCTCTACCAGGGGCGCGGCTTCGCCGACGGGCTCGTGCCGTACTTCGACCGCATCCCGGACGACGTCTCCGGCGGCATGGGCTACCTCGAATACCCGGTGCTGACCGGCGTGTTCATGGAGGTGGCGTCCTGGCTGACCCCGCACAGCGGCAGCATGCAGCACCAGGAGCAGTGGTACTGGTTCGTCAACGCCGGAATGCTGATGGTCTGCGCGGCCGTCATCGCCGTCTGCGTGGCGCGCACCCACCGCCGGCGCCCCTGGGACGGCCTGCTGGTCGCCCTGGCACCCGCCTTCGCGCTGACCGCCACCATCAACTGGGACCTCTTCGCGGTCGCCCTCACCGCCGCCGCGATGCTGATGTGGGCACGGGGCCGCGCGCTCGCCTTCGGCGTCCTGCTGGGCCTCGCCACGGCCGCCAAGCTCTATCCCGTCCTCCTGCTCGGCCCGCTGCTCGTGCTGTGCTGGCGGGCCGGTAAATGGCGGGACTTCTTCCAGGCCGTGGGCGCCGCGGTGGGCGCCTGGCTCGTGGTGAACCTGCCGGTGATGCTCACGTACGACGCGGAGGGCTTCCACATCCGCGAGGGCTGGGCGAAGTTCTACACGTTCAGCCACGACCGGGGCGTCGACTTCGGCTCCTTCTGGCTGATCTGGGCGCAGAACTCCAGCCACCCGCCGAGCACCGACTTCGTGAACACCGCGGCCAGCGCGCTGGTGGTGTTCTCTTTCCTCGCCATCGCGGCGCTCACGTTCACCGCCCCGCGCCGGCCGCGCTTCGCCCAGCTGGCGTTCCTGATGATCGCGGCCTTCATCCTCACCAACAAGGTCTACTCGCCGCAGTACGTCCTGTGGCTGGTGCCGCTGGCGGCCCTCGCCCGCCCCAAGTGGCGGGACTTCCTGATCTGGCAGGCGTGCGAGCTGGCGTACTTCCTGGGCATCTGGATGTACCTCGCCTACACGACCAGCGGAGACGCCCACAAGGGCCTGCCGACGCACGGCTACCACTGGGCGATCGCGCTGCATCTGCTGGGCACGCTGTACCTGTGCGCCGTCGTCGTACGGGACATCCTCATGCCGGAGCGGGACCCGGTGCGCCGCTCGGGCGACGACGACCCCTCGGGCGGGGTGCTCGACGGCGCGGAGGACGTCTTCGTGCTCGGCGCGGCGGCCCATCCGCCGCGGCACGCCGCCCGCTTCGACGTGCCTCAGGTGGACTGGGGAAGCCGTCCCTCCGAGGACAGTTCGCTCTGAGCGAACGCCCTACGGTGAAGGGAAGGTCGGCACAGGAAGGCCGCTGAAGGAAAGGCCGTACACGAAAGCTCCGTGTACGGCCTTTTCGCTGTCCTGAGGGCCGTCAGCGGTCCACGAGGCGGTCGAACTGCGTGGTGGTGTGCCGCAGATGAGCGACCAGCTCGTCGCCGACCGTCGGCTCGGGGGCGTCGGACGGGACGAACAGGATCGACACCTGCATGTGCGGCGGCTCCGCGAACCAGCGCTGCTTGCCGCCCCAGACGAACGGGGAAAGGTTCCGGTTCACCGTGGCCAGGCCGGCCCGTGCGACGCCCTTGGCGCGCGGCATGACGCCGTGCAGGGCCTTCGGGGCCTCCAGGCCCACCCCGTGCGACGTACCGCCCGCCACGACCACCAGGTAGCCGTCCGAGGCCACCTTCTGCTGCCGGTAGCCGAAGCGGTCGCCCTTGGACACGCGCGTGACGTCCAGGACGGCGCCGCGGTACTCCGTGGCCTCGTGGTCCCCCAGCCACAGCCGGGTGCCGATCCGGGCGCGGAACCGGGTCTGCGGGAACTGCTGCTGGAGCCGGGCGAGTTCCTCGGCCTTGAGGTGGCTGACGAACATGGTGTGCAGCGGCAGCCGGGCCGCGCGCAGCCGGTCCATCCAGCCGATGACCTCCTCGACGGCGTCCGAGCCGTCGGCGCGGTCCAGCGGCAGATGGATGGCGAAGCCCTCCAGCCGGACGTTCTCCGTGGCCTGGTGCAGCTGCGGCAGCTCCTGCTCGCTGATGCCGTGCCGCTTCATCGAGGACATCACCTCGATGACGACACGGGCGCCGACGAGGCCGTACACGCCGTCGATCGACGACACCGAGCGGATGACGCGGTCGGGCAGCGGCACGGGCTCCTCGCCGCGCCGGTACGGCGTGAGCACCAGCAGGTCACCGCCGAAGTAGTCCTTGATGCGCGCGGCCTCGTACGTCGTGCCGACGGCGAGCAGGTCCGAACCGAGCCGCGTGGCTTCCTCCGCCAGCCGTTCGTGTCCGAAGCCGTAGCCGTTGCCCTTGCAGACCGGGACGAGCCCCGGGAACTGCTCCTGCACGTGCTTGTGGTGCGCCCGCCAGCGCGCGGTGTCGACGTAGAGCGTGAGCGCCATGGCCGGACCCGGACCTTTCTCGTGGCTGGGGTGAAACAGGGATGAGTGAGCTCTGAAGGCTGAAGGCTATGGAATCAAACGCCCGCGGTTCAACGGCGCGACATGTAGATGTCGAGCGCCTTGTGGAGCAGTTTGTTCAGCGGGAAGTCCCACTCGCCGAGGTACTCGGCGGCCTGCCCGCCCGTGCCGACCTTGAACTGGATGAGGCCGAACAGGTGGTCGCTCTCGTCCAGCGAGTCGGAGATGCCGCGCAGGTCGTAGACGGTCGCGCCGAGCGCGTAGGAGTCGCGCAGCATCCGCCACTGCATCGCGTTCGAGGGCCGGACCTCACGGCCGATGTTGTCGGAGGCGCCGTAGGAGTACCAGACGTGGCCGCCGACGACCAGCATGGTCGCCGCCGACAGGTTCACGCCGTTGTGGCGCGCGAAGTACAGCCGCATGCGGTTGGGGTCCTCGGTGTTGAGGGCCGTCCACATGCGCTGGAAGTACGACAGCGGGCGCGGCCGGAAGTGGTCGCGCACGGCCGTGATCTCGTACAGCCGCTGCCACTCGGCGAGGTCCTGGTAGCCGCCCTGGACGACCTCGACGCCGGCCTTCTCGGCCTTCTTGATGTTGCGGCGCCACAGCTGGTTGAAGTTCTTGTGGACCTCTTCCAGGGAACGGTTCGCCAGCGGCACCTGGAAGATGTAGCGCGGCTGCACGTCGCCGAAGCCGGCGCCGCCGTCCTCGCCCTGCTGCCAGCCCATGCGGCGCAGCTTGTCGGCGACCTCGAAGGCGCGCGGCTCGATGAAGTCGGCCTCCAGGTCGCGCAGGCGCTTCACGTCCTGGTCCTGGATGCCCCTCTTGATGGTCTCGGCGTTCCAGCGCCGGATGATCACCGGCGGGCCCATCTTCACCGAGAAGGCACCCTGCTGCTTCAGGTGCGCCAGCATCGGCTGGATCCAGTCGTCCAGGTTCGGCGCGAACCAGTTGATGACCGGGCCCTCGGGCAGATAGGCGAGGTAGCGCTTGATCTTGGGCAGCTGGCGGTAGAGGACCAGGCCCGCACCGACCAGCTCGCCGGTGCGCTCGTCGAACCAGCCGAGGCTCTCGGAGCGCCACTCCGCCTTCACATCGGCCCAGGCCGGGACCTGCATGTGGCTCGCCGCCGGCAGGCTCTGGATGTAGGCCAGATGTTGCTCGCGGCTGATGGTCCTCAGGGTCAGGCTCATGTCGGGGCGCTCCTCGGGCTGGTGTGTCCCCATGGGTACAGGGGCTCCGGCTCTCGCGCCGAAGCCTACTGCGCCGTGCGAGCGCCCCGACTGGGCAGTACAGGGTCAGCTGACGATGCCGCCGAACAGTCCGCCGTGTGCCATGCCGACCAGGAAGCCGATCCCCGCGGCAACGAGACCCACGATCAGGCCGGTCCGCTCACGCGTGGTCTCCGAGATCCACTGCCCGTACGCGCCGGTGACGACCCCCAGCAGGCCGGTCCAGGAAGTGAGCAGATGCAGGCTGTGGAAGAAGGACGTGATGAAGGACAGCAGCCCCAGGACCAGTGTCACCGCCATCAGGGTGTCCTGGACCGGGCGGACCTTGCCGTCGTGGGCGAAGAGAGAACCAGCCGTGTTGGGTCGCAATGCCTGAGTCATGGCACCTCCTGCGGAAGGCGGCGCATCGTAGCGCCGTGGACACCCGATGTGTACAGACTGACGGCCTCCACCGCCGGATTTCAACCGGAAGCCGGTGTGCAGGTAGTCTGTACCGTCTGCACCGGTGTCTGCTCAGGCCTACCCAGGCCTGTCGACGCGGACGCCGCTGCGTACGCATCACAACCCTCCTGCCACGGAACGACCGTGGCCGCTGAGTCCAAAGGAGGTGGGTTCCACATGCGTCACTACGAGGTGATGGTCATCCTCGACCCCGATCTGGAGGAGCGCGCTGTCGCCCCCCTGATCGAGAACTTCCTCTCCGTCGTCCGTGAGGGCAACGGAAAGGTCGAGAAGGTCGACACCTGGGGCCGTCGTCGTCTCGCGTACGAGATCAAGAAGAAGCCCGAGGGCATCTACTCGGTCATCGACCTGCAGGCCGAGCCTGCGGTCGTCAAGGAGCTCGACCGCCAGATGAACCTGAACGAGTCGGTCCTCCGGACCAAGGTCCTCCGCCCCGAGACCCACTGAGCTTTCCCGCTCAGCTGATCTCGGGATTCGAGTAGCACCAAGCAGCCAGCAGCAAACCCGCCGAGAGGTTCCCCCATGGCAGGCGAGACCGTCATCACGGTTGTCGGCAATCTTGTCGACGACCCCGAGCTGCGCTTCACCCCGTCCGGTGCGGCGGTCGCGAAGTTCCGTGTCGCGTCCACTCCCCGTACCTTCGACCGCCAGACGAACGAGTGGAAGGACGGCGAGAGCCTCTTCCTGACCTGCTCGGTCTGGCGCCAGGCGGCGGAGAACGTCGCCGAGTCGCTCCAGCGAGGCATGCGCGTCATCGTGCAGGGCCGGCTGAAGCAGCGGTCCTACGAGGACCGTGAGGGCGTCAAGCGCACGGTCTACGAGCTGGACGTCGAGGAAGTCGGCGCCAGCCTGCGCAACGCCACGGCCAAGGTCACCAAGACCGCCGGTGGCGCTCGCGGTGGCCAGGGTGGCGGCCAGGGTGGCGGCGGCTGGGGCGGTGGCCCCGGCGGCGGTCAGCAGGGCGGCGCTCCGGCCGACGACCCGTGGGCGACCGGCGCTCCCGCCGGTGGCAACCAGGGCGGCGGCGGCTGGGGCGGAGGCTCCGGCGGCGGTGGCGGTGGCGGCTACTCGGACGAGCCCCCCTTCTAAGGGCTCGCATCCCCACTTCTTGATCACACAGGAGAAACACCATGGCGAAGCCGCCTGTGCGCAAGCCTAAGAAGAAGGTCTGCGCGTTCTGCAAGGACAAGGTCACGTACGTGGACTACAAGGACACGAACATGCTGCGGAAGTTCATTTCCGACCGCGGCAAGATCCGTGCCCGCCGCGTGACCGGCAACTGCACGCAGCACCAGCGTGACGTCGCCACGGCTGTGAAGAACAGCCGTGAGATGGCGCTGCTGCCCTACACCTCCACCGCGCGCTAAGGGAAGGGTGACCGACTAATGAAGATCATCCTCACCCACGAGGTTTCCGGCCTCGGTGCCGCTGGCGACGTCGTCGACGTCAAGGACGGTTACGCTCGCAACTACCTGATCCCGCGGAAGTTCGCTATCCGCTGGACCAAGGGTGGCGAGAAGGACGTCGAGCAGATCCGCCGCGCCCGCAAGATCCACGAGATCCAGACCATCGAGCAGGCCAACGCTGTGAAGGCCCAGCTCGAGGGCGTCAAGGTCCGCCTGGCCGTCCGCTCCGGCGAAGCCGGTCGTCTCTTCGGTTCCGTCACCCCGGCCGACATCGCTTCCGCGATCAAGGCTTCCGGTGGCCCCGAGGTCGACAAGCGCCGCATCGAGCTGTCCGCCCCGATCAAGACCCTGGGCGCCCACGAGACGTCCGTGCGTCTGCACCCCGAGGTTGCCGCCAAGGTCAACATCGAGGTCGTCGCGGCGTAACGCTGCGCTCGTCTTGAGCAGCTGAGAGGGGCCGCCCCTGCGGGGGCGGCCCCTCTTCGCGTTCGATACCGCGGTTGGGTGTTCGGTACCGGGGTTCGCCGGGAGCGGCATGTTTCACGTGAAACAGGGACGGCAGCTGCCGGGTGGCCTGTTCAGCGGGCCGCGCCCGTCACCAGCCAGCGGCCCGAGCGGGTCCGTAGCCACAGGGTCAGCATGCGCACGGTCATCATCAGCGTCATCGCCACCCAGAGCGCGGTGAGTCCCCCACCCAGCGTGGGAACGAGCAGGGCCACCGGTGCGAACACGGCCAGCGTGACGACCATCGCCCCGGCCAGGTACGGCCCGTCGCCCGCTCCCATCAGGACGCCGTCCAGGACGAAGACGATCCCGCAGACGGGCTGGCAGAGCGCCACGATCAGCAGGGCGGGCAGTGCCGCGTCCTTGACCATGGAGTCGCCGGTGAACAGCGGGAGGAAGAGGGGGCGCGCGGCGACGACGAGCAGGCCGAGCGCGGCACCGGTCGCGATGCCCCACTGGACCATGCGACGGCAGGCCGCACGGGCGCCCGGGGCGTCGTCCGCACCGAGGTAGCGGCCGATGATCGCCTGCCCGGCGATCGCGATCGCGTCGAGGATGAAGGCCAGCAGGCTCCACAGGGACAGGATGATCTGGTGGGCGGCGATGTCGGCATCGCCGAGCCGGGCCGCGACCGCCGTGGCGATCATCAGGATCGCCCGCAGCGAGAGGGTCCGCACCAGCAGCGGAACGCCGGCCTGTGCCGAGGCGCGGATACCGGCGGCATCCGGTCGCAGGGAAGCCCCGTGCCGGCGAGCCCCGCGGACGACCACGGTCAGATACACGGCCGCCATGCCGCACTGCGCGATGACGGTCCCCCAGGCCGAGCCCGCGATGCCGAGTCCGGCGCCGTAGACGAGCCCGACGTTGAGCACGGCGTTGGCGACGAAGCCCGCGACGGCGACGTACAGCGGAGTCCTGGTGTCCTGCAGTCCGCGGAGCACACCGGTGGCGGCGAGGACGATCAGCATGGCCGGGATGCCCAGTGCGGAGATGCGCAGGTACGTCGTCGCGTAGGGGGCCGCGGTGGTGGAAGCGCCGAAGAGGTCCACGATGCCGGGGGCCAGGGGGAGGACGACGGCGATCACGGCGGCGCCGAGGAGCAGTGCCAGCCAGATGCCGTCCATGCCCTGGCGGATGGCGGAGGGGAGATCACCGGCGCCGACGCGCCGGGCCACGGCGCCCGTGGTCGCGTAGGCGAGGAAGACGAAGACGCTCACGGCACTGGCGAGGAGGGCCGATGCCACCCCGAGGCCGGCGAGCTGGGCGGTTCCGAGATGGCCGACGATCGCACTGTCGGCCATGACGAAGAGGGGCTCGGCGACGAGTGCGCCGAAGGCCGGGACGGCCAGCGCGACGATCTCTCGGTCGTGCCGCCGTCGGGTGGCCCTGGGTATCGCGGGAGCCTGTGTCATGAGCACTAATCTAATCGTCCACAGGTAAGGGACGCAATCGAGTTGTGTCCCTTACTCACCGTCTCCGGGTGTGTGCTTTCGCGCGGCGTTCGAAGCGATCTTGGTCCGACTGGGGAAGTTTTTCTTCTGCACAGCCGGTGGACGTTGAATTCGCAGGTCAGAGCCTTCTGGTAACCGGGATCGAGGTCTTGTTCACAGGGCTGTCCACCGTGTCGTGCACAGGTTTCGGCAGGTTCTCCACAGCATCCGGGCCGTCGTCCACATGGCCTGTGGATAACCAGATTGGCTGACGGTGCCGACGGGCCTACCGTTGTCCGGCGCCCGCTCTTTCCTCCGGCCCGGGAGACGTCCGTCCCAGGGGCCGGGAAACGTCATAAATCCGACGCGCCAGAACCGGAGTTGGGCCTCTCGATTTGTCAGTGTCGTGCCGTACAAAAGAGGGCACGGCGAGGTCCGCCGTGCGGACGGGAGGAGGTGGCTCGGTGAGCATTTCCGAGCCCTTGGACGATCCGTGGGCCGACACCGGACCCAGTGATCGTCTGCCCGCCTCCCGGCGGCGCGGCGACGGAGGCCGGGGCCGTGACGAACAGCACGACCGGGGCCGGGAGAGCGGCGGCTGGGACGGCGGTGGTTCCGCCTTCGAGCGGGTGCCGCCACAGGACCTGGACGCCGAACAGTCCGTGCTGGGCGGCATGCTGCTCTCCAAGGACGCCATCGCCGACGTCGTCGAGATCCTCAAGGGCCACGACTTCTACAAGCCCGCCCACGAGACGATCTACCAGGCGATCCTCGACATCTACGCCAAGGGTGAGCCGGCCGACCCCATCACCATCGCCGCCGAACTCACCAAGCGCGGCGAGATCAACAAGGTCGGCGGCGCGGCGTACCTGCACAGCCTCGTCCAGACCGTGCCGACGGCGGCCAACGCCGAGTACTACGCGGAGATCGTCCACGAGCGAGCCGTCCTGCGCCGCCTGGTCGAGGCCGGCACGCGGATCACGCAGATGGGATACGCGGCCGACGGCGACGTGGACGAGATCGTCAACAGCGCCCAGGCCGAGATCTACGCCGTCACCGAGCAGCGCACCAGCGAGGACTATCTGCCGCTCGGCGACATCATGGAAGGCGCGCTGGACGAGATCGAGGCGATCGGCTCGCGCAGCGGCGAGATGACGGGTGTGCCCACCGGGTTCACGGACTTCGACTCACTGACGAACGGCCTGCACCCGGGCCAGATGATCGTCATCGCGGCCCGTCCCGCCATGGGTAAGTCCACCCTCGCGCTGGACTTCGCCCGCGCCGCCTCGATCAAGCACAACCTTCCCAGCGTCATCTTCTCCCTCGAAATGGGCCGCAACGAGATCGCGATGCGTCTGCTGTCCGCGGAGGCGCGGGTGGCCCTGCACCACATGCGCTCCGGCACGATGACCGACGAGGACTGGACGCGCCTGGCCCGCCGGATGCCGGACGTCTCGGCCGCCCCGCTCTACATCGACGACTCCCCGAACCTGTCGATGATGGAGATCCGCGCCAAGTGCCGGCGGCTCAAGCAGCGCAACGACCTGAAGCTGGTCGTCATCGACTACCTCCAGCTGATGCAGTCCGGCGGCTCCAAGCGCGCCGAGAGCCGCCAGCAGGAGGTTTCGGACATGTCCCGTAACCTCAAGCTGCTCGCCAAGGAGCTGGAGATCCCGGTCATCGCGCTCTCTCAGCTCAACCGTGGTCCCGAGCAGCGCACGGACAAGAAGCCGATGGTCTCCGACCTGCGTGAGTCCGGCTCCATCGAGCAGGACGCCGACATGGTCATCCTGCTGCACCGCGAGGACGCCTACGAGAAGGAGTCCCCGCGCGCGGGCGAGGCCGACCTGATCGTGGCCAAGCACCGAAACGGCCCGACGGCGACGATCACGGTCGCCTTCCAGGGCCACTACTCCCGCTTCGTGGACATGGCACAGACCTGATCGGCCGGACCGCCGGGGAAACGAACTCGACGCGGGGCGCTTTCAGGGGTTGGACTGGGTCCATGACGACATCTCAGGAAGAATTGCTCCCGGGCACCCGGCGGGCGTTGCTGCACCGGATCGCCGTGGCGCAGGCCGAAGGGCGGGCGCCGTCGCTCGTCGCCGCGCTCGTGCGGGGCGGGCGGGCCGTGTGGCACGGATCGCGGACCTCCGTGGACGGGCACGGACCGGACGAGAACGTGCAGTACCGGATCGGGTCCATCACCAAGACCTTCACGGCCGTACTGGTCCTGCGGCTGCGCGACGAGGGCCTGCTCGACCTCGGTGATCCGCTGGAGAAGCATCTGCCGGGCACCGGAGCGGGCGAGGCGACGATCGCCGAACTGCTCGCGCACACCGCGGGATTGGCGGCCGAGTCGCCCGGGCCCTGGTGGGAGCGGACCCCGGGCTCACTGCGGCCCGAGCTGAGCGATGTCCTCGGCGAGCAGCCCCTCCTCCACCCCGTGGGCCGCCGGCACCACTACTCCAACCCCGGTTACACACTGCTGGGCGCGCTGGTGGAGGAACTGCGCGGGGCGCCCTGGGAGGACGTGCTGCGCAGGGAGGTGCTCGAACCGCTCGGCCTGCACCGCACCAGCGCCCAGCCGCAGGCGCCGCACGCGGGCGGCTGGGCGGTGCACCCCTGGGCCGACGCGCTGCTGCCCGAACCGTTGGAGGATCTCGGCCGGATGGCCCCCGCCGGCCAGCTGTGGTCGACCACCGGGGACCTTGCGCGGTTCGCCGCCTTCCTGGCCGGGGGAGACGACCGGGTGCTGAGCGCGGAGTCGGTGCGAGCGATGCGGACACCCGCGGCGCCTGCCGAGGTCGCGGATGTGGTGGACGGAGTCACCTACGGCCTGGGCATGCAGATCCAGCACCGGGACGGAAGGCTCCTCGCCGGGCACTCCGGCTCGCTTCCGGGCTTCCTTGCGAACCTCACCATCAGCGTGGAGGACGACGTGGCGGCGGTGGTGCTGGCCAACTGCACCAGTGGCCCGCTGCTGGGAGCGGTGGGTGCCGACCTGGTGCGTATCGTCGCCGAGGCGGAACCGCGGTTCCCCGAGCCGTGGCGGCCCCTGCGTGAAGTCGACCCAGCGGTGATGGAGTTGGCCGGGCAGTGGTACTGGGGAACCCACGCCTTCGGGCTGCGCGTGACGGCCGACGGCCTCATCGCCCTGGGGCCGCTGACCGGTGGTGGCCGCCGGGCCCGCTTCCGCCCGAACGGCGACGGCACATGGACCGGCCTGGAGGGGTACTACGCCGCAGAGTTGCTGCGGCCCGTACGCCGCCAGGACGGGTCTGTGAGCCACCTCGACCTCGGCTCCTTCGTGTTCACACGGCAGCCGTACGAGGACGGGGCCGGCGTGCCCGGTGGAGTTGACCCGAAGGGCTGGCGGGGGATCGAGGAGTAGCCGGTCCGGAGCGACGGCCGGGGTGGGTGTTTCACGTGAAACACCCACCCCGGCCGTTTTCAGAGCTGGAACTTGAAGCCCACGTGCGAGGCGGTGAAGCCGAGCCGCTCGTAGAAACGGTGGGCATCCGTGCGGCTGCTGTCGGAGGTCAGCTGCACCAACTGGCAGTCCAGGCGCCGGGATTCCTCGATCGCCCACTCGATGAACTGCGTGCCCAGGCCGCTGCCACGCACGTCGGCATGGATGCGTACGCCCTCGATGATCGAGCGGGTCGCCCCCTTGTGCGAGAGTCCGGGGATGATCGTGAGCTGGAGGGTTCCGACCACGCGGCCTTCGCGCACGGCGACGACGAGGTGCTGGTTGGGGTCCGACTCCAGGCGTATCTGTGCGGCCCGGTACGGGGTCAGGTCTTCGAGTGACTCGCGCTGGGCGCCCAGCGGATCGTCGGCGAGCAGGGCGACGATCGCCGGGAGGTCGTCGGCGGTCGCGGTCCGTATTTCAAGATCTCCCATGGCCGCACCCTATGCGGGCACGTTCAGGGACTCCACGACTCGGACCAGCGGGACCAGCGCGGGGTTCCTGGCCGCCTCGTCCAGGGCCTCGCGCAGGGCGGTGTCATTGGTGGGCCGCGCTTCCTCCAGCAGTCGCAGGCCGGCCTCCGTGACGTTCGTGTAGATGCCGCGACGGTCGGTGGGGCACAGGTAGCGCTCCAGCAGACCTCGGTCCTCCAGGCGGGTCACCAGCCGGGTTGTGGCGCTCTGGCTGAGGGTGACCGCTTCGGCGACCTGTTTCATCTGCAGATGCCCGCCTTCGCCGTCGTGCTGCCGGCTGAGCACGTCGAGCAGGGAGTACTCGCGCACGCTGAGGTCGTGCTTGGCCTGCAGGGCGCGCTCGACGTGTCCCTCGATCCTCCCGTGCAGCAGGGAGAGGGTGCACCAGCCCTGGGCGAGGGCGGTGAGCGCGGGGTCCGTCGCTGTCATTGGTGTTCTTCCTCCGTCCCGGAGCGGCTGAATCCAGGGTAGGGCACACCTGCAATAGTCTCGGGTTGCATTAGCCCGCGTACGCAATTATTGTTGAGACGCGAAAAGCGCTCCCGCAATCGTCTGGAAGGTGTACCCCCACATGCCTCTCGCGCTTCTGGCCCTCGCGATCGGGGCCTTCGGAATCGGCACCACCGAATTCGTGATCATGGGCTTGCTGCCCGAGGTCGCGGGTGACTTCGGGGTCTCCATCCCCACGGCGGGCCTGCTCGTTACCGGCTACGCCCTGGGCGTGGTGCTCGGTGCCCCGCTGATGACCGTGCTCGGCACCAAGGTCTCGCGCAAGCGGATGCTGATGCTGCTGATGGGCCTGTTCATCGCGGGAAACCTGGTCTCCGCGGTGGCCCCCACCTTCACGATCATGCTGATCGGGCGGGTGGTCACCTCCCTCGCCCACGGCGCCTTCTTCGGCATCGGCTCGGTCGTCGCGGCCGAGCTGGTGGCCCCGGACAAGAAGGCCGGAGCCATCGCGACGATGTTCACCGGTCTGACCGTCGCCAATGTCGTCGGCGTCCCGCTGGGCACGCTCATCGGGCAGAGCGTCGGCTGGCGCGTCACCTTCGCCATCGTCGCGGCCCTCGGCGCCGCCGGCCTCGCGGGCATCGCCAAGCTGGTGCCCGAGCTGCCCCGCCCGGAGGGCGTGCACCTGCGCCACGAGCTGGCCGCCTTCAAGAACGCCCAGGTCCTGCTCGCCATGGCGATGACCGTCCTCGGCTTCGGCGGCGTCTTCGCGGCCATCACCTACATCGCGCCGATGATGACCCACATCGCGGGCTTCGCCGATGGCTCGGTCACCTGGCTGCTGGTCCTGTTCGGCCTCGGCATGGTCGGCGGCAACCTCGTCGGCGGCAAGTTCGCCGACCGCGCCCTGATGCCGATGCTGTACGTCTCCCTGGGCGCCCTGGCCGTCGTCCTGGCGCTCTTCACACTCACCGCGCACAACAAGATCGCGGCGGCCGTCACGATCATGCTGATCGGCGCCCTGGGCTTCGCCACCGTCCCGCCGCTGCAGAAGCGCGTCCTCGACCAGGCGCACGGCGCCCCGACGCTCGCCTCGGCGATGAACATCGGCGCCTTCAACCTGGGCAACGCCCTCTCCGCCTGGCTCGGCGGCATCGTGATCGCGGCCGGCTTCGGCTACACCGCCCCCAACTGGGTCGGCGCCGTCCTCGCCGCAGCCGCCCTGGTCCTCGCCGTCCTCTCGGCCGCCTTGGAGCGCCGCGACAGCAGGCCCAGCGTCGTAGTGGCCGTCGGCAGCTCCGACGGCCGCCGGACTCCCGTCCACCACTGAGCCGCCCGCTGCGCGGGTCGCCGCACGAGCCCGCAGACGCTGTGACCATCCGACAGGCGCCCGTACCGAGAGGCGCACTCCGGAACGGCACCACCTCACCTCAGAAACACCAAGGAGAATCTCAATGACCGTGTCAAGCCGCCTGCGTGACCGGCGGAGCGGAGGTGAACAGCCTCTTGTCACGCAGCATCGCCCAGAGCACGTCGACCCGGCGACGGGCAAGCGCGAGCAGGGCCTGGGTGTGCAGCAGTCCCTCGCCGCGCTTCTTGAGGTAGTAATCCCGCGACGGGCCCGGCCGCATCATGGCGGACTGCGCGGACATGTAGAACAGCCAGCGCAGGCGCCGGTTGTAGCGTTTGGGCCGGTGGTAGTTGCCGGTGCGGCGGCCGGAGTCGCGGGGCACTGGGGCAAGGCCGGCATGCGAGGCCAGGCGGCCGGCGTCCTTGTAGCCGGACAGGTCGCCGACGATGGCGACGAACTCGGCACCCAGGATCGGGCCCATGCCTGGCATGGACTCGATGATCTCGGCGCGGTCGTCGGCGCGGAAGGTCTCGTGGATCTCCCGGTCGTTGTCCTTGATCCGCTCGTCCAGAGCCAAGAGCTGGTGGGCCAGATCGCGCACCAGCCTGGCCGCCCGACCCTCGCCGGGCAGCGCGGTCATCTGGGACTGGGCGGCCTCGACGGCCTTGGCCGCCACGGTGTCGGCGCTGCGGACCTTGCGGCGCTCCAGCCAGGTCGTCAGCCGCTTGACGCCTATCCGCCGCAGAGCGGCCGGGGTCTGGTACTCGGTCAGCATGACCACTGGGCCTTTGGCTGCGGAGTAGTCGAACGCGCGCTCCAGAGCGGGGCAGATGCCGACCAGCAGGTCACGCAGCCGGTTGATGAGCCGGACCCGGTCGGCAATGAGGTCGCGCCGGTAGCCGGTCAGCAGCTGGAGCGTGGAGACCAGCTCGGGCGGAGTCTCGATCGAGGCGAAGTCCCGGCGCATGCGCGCCTGGTCGGCGATGACGTGGGCGTCCTTGGCGTCGGTCTTCCCCTCGCCGCGGTAGGCACCAGTCATCCGGTGGACGGTGCGGCCGGGCACGTAGACGACCTGCTGGCCGTGCGCGATCAGCAGGGCAAGCAGCAGGGCGGAGGCCCGGCCGGAGATGTCCACCGCCCACCGCACCTCTTCGGCCTTCTCCCGGGCCGTGGCGATCAGCGTCAGGATCTGGGCCTCGTCGTTGATCACTTTCGTCGAGAACAGTGTCTCGCCGTCGGAGTTCACCGCCGCTGCCCAGTGATGCCCCTTGCCGGCGTCGATGCCGACCCATATCCGCGCGTGAGACGTGCCCAAGCCCGTCGCTCCGTTCCACCGTGACCAGCACTTCCGTGGCCCGAAGAACACTCCGCCGACAGGTCCTTAACCAGCGATGCCCGCAGTTCTCAATCAGCAGTCGGAGCGTCCCGGAGGACCGGGCGGCCATTCTCCGGAAGCCATCAACGGCAGAAACCCCATCAGCCACACCCGGTCCTCCCGGACCGCCCAACATTCTTAAGGAACCCCCATGACCACCGCCGTCTCCCCGCTCACCACCGAGGACGCCGAACTGCTCGTCGCCACGGCCCGTCGTGCGGCCGAGGACGCCGGAGTCACCGTCAGCGTCACCGTCCTGGACGCCGGCGGCCACCTGCTCGCCTTCCGCCGGGACGACCGGGCCGTGCTGATCTCGGGCGAGACCAGCACCCGCAAGGCCTACACGGCGCTCCAGCTGAACGCGGCCACCGTCGATCTGGTCGATACCGTCCAGCCCGGCGGCCTCTTCCACACGCTGCCCACGGCCCTCGACCGGCCTCTGCTGTTCATCGCGGGCGGCATCCCTGTCCACCGCGACGGCCGGCTGATCGGCGCGATCGGTGTCGGCGGGGGCGCCCCGGACCAGGACCACGGCTTCGCCACGGCAGCCGTGCAGGCGCTCGCCTGATCGTCCAGCACCCGCCACACAGCGGCAACGCCGGCCCCGCCCTGGAGCGGTGGGCCGGCGTTGGTCATGTCACGGTTGCTCAGCCCGCGGCCACCGTCAGCGGCGCGAACCGCCGCCTCCAGTCTCCCGGCAGGTCCGCGACGCCGTAGGTCATGACCGAGTTGAAGGCCACGGACGCGAGCCCCCGCTCCTTGGCCCAGGCCAGCAGTTCCTCGTGGCGTACGTCGATGTCGGTGCGCAGCGGTCGCTCGGTGTGGGCCGCGAGTGAGGCGATGAGGGCCTTGGCGGTCTCCGTGTCACGAGCGATCAGCGGGCCGACGACGTGCGTGTTCATGTTGGGCCAGGCAGCGGTGTAGCCGATGATCCGGCCGCCGTCCTCGGCCACCCTCAACTGGTCGGCGAAGGCGGGGAGTCGGGCGATGAGGGGCGTCCGGTCGGCACCGAACACCTCCTCGTCGAGGCGGAGGATCGAGGAGAGGTCCTCCGCGGTGGCGGCGCGCGTCGACACCCGGGATTCCGGGTCCGCGGAAACGAAGTGCCCGGTCAGCATTTCCGCCCGGCCGGTGACCTTGAAGCCCAGCTCTTCGTAGAGCGGGCGGCCGTTGGGCGTGGCGTGCAGGGTGAGCGGGGTGGTGCCCATGGCCCCCATGACATGCCGCATCAAGCGGCGCCCGACGCCCTGGCGGGCATGCCGTTCGGCCACCAGAACCATGCCGATGGCGCCGAGTTCCGGCCGCCCCCAAGAGCCGTACTCCGTGATCACGCACGCGGCGACAAGGCCACCGCCGGGATCGTCGATGCCGTAACCCTTCCCGGCGGTGAGGAGGAAGCCCCACTTGTGTTCCTCGCGCGGCCACCCCCGGTCTTCGGACAAGTCGGCGCAGGCGGTGAGATCCCGGAGCGTCAGACGGCGAATGGGCAGATCGGCGAGGGGAGGAGTCGGCACGCAGGTCAGGCTGTCCGACCGGCACCCCCGGCGTCCACCCGTTTCGACGCAGACGTACGTGCTTTTGGCCATGCCGTGGCCGTTCTCACAGGGCATGGACCGTCGCGAGTGTTTCACGTGAAACATCGGCTGCCGATTAGCCTCGGGCCCATGGCGAGACTTCATCTCTTCGATCTCGATGGCACTTTGCTGCACGGCACGACTGCTCCGATGGAGATTTCCCGCCAGTTGGGGAAGGAGGCGGAGACGGTCGCGCTGGAGCGCGCGATTGCGACGGGGAGGATAGGCCCCCCTGAGTACGCGACGCTCGTGTACGACCTGTGGACCGAGCTGACCGAGGCGCAGGTGAGCGCCGCGTTCGAGGGGGCTCCGTGGCTGGCCCGGATCCGCGAGGTATGGGCGGAGATCCGGCAGTCGGGCGAGTATTGCGCGGTGGTGTCCCTCTCGCCCTCGTTCTTCGTGGAACGTCTTCTCGGCTGGGGTGCGCATGCGGCCTATGGATCGCGTTTCCCCGCCGTGCCGTTCACCGAGCCCGTGGACCCCGCCGGGGCACTCAGCGCCGCGGCCAAGGTGACCATCGCGGACCGGCTCTGCGAGGAGTTCGGTGTGACACGTGCCGACTGCGTCGCGTATGGCGACTCAATGTCGGACAAGGACCTGTTTGCTGCCGTACCGGTTTCTGTCGCGGTCAATGCGGACGGGCACCTGGCCGGACTCGCGACGCACGCCTATACCGGGCGGGATCTGTGGGATGCCTATGAATTGGTCGTCGGCGACCGGTAGTTGAGGGAATTCAGGGTTCGCCCGCTTGCCTCGTTTGTGATGGAGCAAGGGGGGACTTGTGTGCACAGCGAGGGCCGGTAGGGTCGACTCCGGTTCACGCCTGGGATGTAGTGCACGCCCGGGCGGGCCGCGAACAGGGCAAGCAGCCTAACGGGACGGAGAGATCAAAACCCGCGTTTTCGTATACACGGCCGCCGAATCCGCTCAGGATGGGATGCTGCGGAGAAAGAGTGCTACGGCTGGCCACCCGCCGGGGGAAAGCATGCGCCTTCTGAGGAGAAGGTGCGCAGACCGACCGAGAGATGTTCGAGGCGAGGGCACACCATGGACGCTCCGACCACCACGTCGGGGGAGCACGGCATGTCGGGCGGGGGCGGCTGGTTCACGCCGCGCAAGGTGCCATCGGCCCCACCACCGGACACTCCCGCCCCGCAGCCAGGCGCTGCGAGCCGTACGACGGGCCTTCCCGTCTCCCCGCCGGGCACCGACGGCCCCACGGGCGCTCCCGCCCCTCAGTCGGCCCAGTCTCCGCCACGGCGCCCCGAGGAGCCACCGCGCCCGGCGGAGGCCTCGCACCGGGTGGGGGCACCGCACCCGGCAGAGGCCCCGCCGCCGCCTCCGACGGAGGCTCCGGTCTCGCACCCGGAAGTGGCTCCGGAGCCGGACCGAGTGCCCTCCCGGCGGTCCGAGCCGCCCGCCGAGGAGGGCTCCCCCGACGCGATCCTCATCCGCCGCACTATGGCCGAGATCGCCCCCGTCGCCGACAAGGTCACCTCCTACTTCTACGCGCTCCTCTTCGTCCGCCACCCCGACCTGCGGTCGCTGTTCCCGGCGGCGATGGACACCCAGCGGGACCGGCTGCTGAAGGCGCTGCTCACCGCCGCCGAACACATCGACAACACCCCGGTCCTCGTCGACTATCTGCAGAACCTGGGCCGCGGACACCGCAAGTACGGAACACGCCCGGAGCACTATCCGGCCGTGGGCGAATGCCTCATCGCCGCGTTGAGCAGGTACGGCTACGACATCTGGAACCCGGAGATCGAGGCCGCCTGGATCCGGGCGTACACGACGATCTCCCAGGTCATGATCGACGCGGCGGCGGCCGACGAACTGCGCGCTCCGGCCTGGTGGCACGCCGAGGTCGTCGCACATGACCTGAGGACCCCCGAGGTCGCGATCCTCACCGTCCGCCCGGACCAGCCCTATCCCTTCCTTGCCGGGCAGTACACGAGCGTGGAGACACCCTGGTGGCCCCGGGTCTGGCGGCACTACTCCTTCGCCTCCGCGCCGCGTCCGGACGGTTTGCTGACCTTCCATGTGAAGGCCATCCCGGCAGGCTGGGTCTCCAACGCGCTCGTGCACCGCGCCCGGCCCGGAGACGTCATACGCCTCGGCCCGCCGACCGGCTCGATGACCGTCGACCACACCACCGACAGCGGACTGCTCTGCCTGGGCGGCGGCACCGGCATAGCGCCCATCAAAGCCCTGGTCGAGGATGTCGCCGAGCACGGTGACCGGCGCCTGGTCGAGGTGTTCTACGGTGCCCGCACCGATCACGACCTGTACGACATCGACACCATGCTCAGGCTCCAGCAGAGCCACCCCTGGCTGTCCGTCCGGGCCGTCATCGACCAGCTGGCCCATCTCCAGCTCCCTGACGCCATACGCGAGTACGGCCCGTGGAACGAGTACGACGCCTACCTCTCGGGCCCGCCCGGGATGATCCGCAACGGCATCGACGCGCTCCGGGACATCGGCATCCCCGCGGACCGCATACGGCACGACTCGGTGGAGGAACTGGTCGTCGTCGGGACCTGATCCCCTAGCCGAGGTCGGGAGCGTGCATGGCGCGCACCCCCTCGATGTTGCCGTCCAGGTAGTGACGCAGCGACAGCGGTACGAGGTGGACGGAGGCGATGCCGACGCGGGTGAACGGGATGCGGACGATCTCGTACTCACCGGTCGGCTCGTCCACCTCGGGTCCGTGGCGCAGCGACGGGTTCATGGACTCCAGCCGGCAGACGAAGAAGTGCTGCACCTTCACGCCGGTCGCGCCGCCGTCTTCGCCGATGTGCTCCACCGTGTCCACGAAGCACGGCACCACATCGGTGATCTTGGCGCCGAGTTCCTCGTACACCTCGCGGTGCAGGGCGTGCACGACGGTCGGGTCCGCGGGCTCGACCCCGCCACCGGGAGTGACCCAGTAGGGATCGACGCCGGGCTTGGTGCGCTTGATCAGGATCAGGTCGTCGCCGTCCAGGAGAACGGCGCGGGCGGTGCGCTTGACCACGGGTCGGACGGTCATGGGAGAAATGTGGCCCGGCTGGTTCCACGTGAAACATCACAAAGCAGAACCACATCAGGGCAGGGCGTGCACCGCCGGACCGGCCCTCAGCACCAGCCGATGGCCGCCCGCTGAAGCCACTCGTGCGCCCGCGCGACATGAGGCATCGCCAGCGTCCCGGTGCGCACCACAAGGAAATACGTGCGTAGCGGCGGCACCGGAGGATCGTGCAGCAACACGATCGCGCCCTGTGCGAGGGCGTCGGCGCACAGATAGCGGGGCAGTACGGCCAGCCCCGCGCCGGCGATCGCGCAGGCGAGCACCGCGCGCAGGTCGGGGACGATGACGGTGCCCGAGGCGGCGGGGCGGCAGTCGAAGACGGAGGCCCAGTAGCGCGAGACCAGGGGCAGCGACTCGTGGACCTCGACGACAGGCAGGTTCTCCAGGGCGGGCGCGCCCTTGAGGCGCGGTGCGTCCGAGCCGATCCGCTCGGCCCAGCGCGGGGCGGCGACCAGCACATGTTCCTCGTCGCAGAGGGGAGTGGCGGTGAGCAGGGCGCCGCGCGGCCGGGCCGTGCTGATAGCCAGGTCGTGGTGCCCGGCGGCCAGCCCCTCCAGCGTCTCCTCCGCGGTGCCGAAGGAGGCGCGCAGCGCGAAGCCCTGGCCGTCGTCGCCGGTCAGCTCGGTGAGGGCCGGAAGCGCGCGTTCGGTGGTGAACTCGGGCGGCCCGGCGAGGTGGAGCGTGCGCAGCGAGGACTCGTCGTCCAGGCCGCTCTCGGCTATCTCCACCAGCGCGTCGAGATGGGGCGCCGCCTTGTGGGCGAGTTCGTCGCCGATGGTCGTGGGGGTCACCCCGCGGGCCTGGCGCAGGAACAGGGGTCTGCCCAACTGGCGCTCCAGCGTGCGGATCTGCGAGGTGACGGCCGGCTGGGAGAGGCCGAGCAGGGCGGCGGCGCGGGTGAAGGAACCGGCCCGGTGCACGGTGACGAAGGTGCGCAGCAAGGCCAGATCCATGGCATGCCCTCCCTGTCCCTGCCTCCCTCCGGCCCCCAGGCAGACACCAACTATAAATAAGTCGATAGGTCTCTGTCGCTACCGTGATTGGACACTGACACAGAGTCAACTAGCCTTGTTCGCGCGGTTCTTCGCGCGGGAACCGAAGGGGGAATCGAGGACGGTCCGAGCCACGAGGGGGGAGGCTCGGACCGTCTCGTCACTCGGCGGACTCGTCCAGGGCACGCAGTACGTCGGCCACCAGGTCCTCGGGGTCCTCCGCACCGACGGACATACGGATGAAGCCCTCCGGGACCGCGTCTCCGCCCCAGCGGCGGCGCCGCTCGGCCGTGGAGCGCACCCCGCCGAAGCTCGTCGCGTCCTCCACCAGGCGCAGGGCCTCCAGGAAACGCTCGGCACGCGCGCGCGTGGGCAGCGTGAAGGAGACGACGCATCCGAAGCGGCGCATCTGCTGCGAGGCGATCTTGTACGAGGGGTCGTCGGGCAGGCCCGGATAGCGCAGCCCGGACACCTCGGGCCGCTGCCGCAGGGCCTCGGCGAGCGTGCGGGCGTTGGCGTTCTGCCGGTCGATGCGCAGCTGGAGCGTGGCGATCGAGCGGTGCGCCAGCCAGGCCTCCATGGGGCCGGAGATCGCCCCCACGATCTTGCGCCAGCGGCGTACGGCGGCCATCGCCTCGCCCTCGCGGCCGGCGACGTAGCCCAGCAGCAAGTCCCCGTGCCCGGTCAGCTGCTTGGTGCCGCTGGCCACCGAAAAGTCGGCGCCCAGCTCCAGCGGGCGCTGCCCGAGCGGGGTGGCGAGGGTGTTGTCGACGGCCACCAGGGCGCCCCGCTCGTGTGCCGCCTCCACCAGGCGCCTGATGTCGCACACGTCGAGCCCGGGGTTCGACGGGGACTCGAGCCACAGCAGCCGCGCCCCGTCGAGGACCTCCAGCTGGGCGTCCTGGCGGGTCGGCGCAGTGCGCACCTCGATGCCGTACGCCTCCAGCTGGGCGCCGACCAGCGGCAGCACCTGATAGCCGTCGGAAGGGAGTACGACCGCGTCTCCGGCGCGGAGCTGGGAGAACACCACCGAGGAGATCGCCGCCATGCCGGAGGCGAACACCAGCGTCTCGACGTCGTCCTGCCCGGGCGCCTCCAGCTCGCCGATGGCGCTCTCCAGCAGCGTCCAGGTCGGGTTGTCGTCACGGCCGTAGGAGTACGGTCCGGTCACCTCGCCCGGGAGGTGGAAGTGCGCGGCGAAGACCGGTCCGGGCAGGGTCGGCTCGTGCTTGACCGGCTCGGGCAGCCCCGCCCGTACCGCGCGCGTGCCGTCGCCGATGCGTCCCTCGTCCTCCCTGCCCTCGTTCATGCGGCCCGTCCCTCCAGTTGTTCCTGTACGGCGGCGAGCAGACCGGCGCTCGCCGCCTCCACCATCTCAAGGCACTCCTCGAAGCCGTCACGGCCCCCGTAGTACGGGTCCGGTACGTCGAGGTCGCCGCCTGCCGTGGGGTCGCACGAGGGGTCGTAGGAGCGCAGCAGGCGGACCTTGCGCGCGTCCTCCTCGGTGGGCGCGAGGCGGCGCAGGGCCTTCAGGTGCCCGGCATCGAGCGCGATCACCAGGTCGCGGCGGGCGAACCAGGCCGGCTGGAACTGGCGTGCGATGTGCTCGGTGTCGTAGCCGTGCTCGTCGAGGACCGAGACGGTCCGCGGATCGGAGGGCTCGCCCTCGTGCCAGCCGCCGGTGCCGGCGCTGTCGACCTCGACCAGATGCTCCAGCCCGGCCTCCGCCACGCGCGCGCGGAAGACGGATTCGGCCATCGGGGAGCGGCAGATGTTGCCGGTGCACACGAAGCAGACGCGATAGGCCATGGCGCGTTCAGTCCTCGTCGGGCAGGAGAACGTGCAGCGCCCAGGACACGACCGAGATGATCAGGCCGCCGAGGACGGCGGTCCAGAAGCCCGCCACATGGAAGCCCAGGTCGAGCTTGCCGCACACCCAGGACGTCAACATCAGCATCAGCGCGTTGACGACCAGGGTGATCAGACCCAGGGTCAGGATGAACAGCGGGAAGGTGAGCACCTTCACGATCGGCTTGACCAGGAAGTTGACCAGGCCGAAGACCAGCGCCACGAGGATCAGCGTGCCGGCCTTCTTGGCCGTGCTGTCACCGGTAAGGGTGATCTTGTCGAGCAGCCATACGGCGACCGCCAGGGCGCCCGCGTTGGCGATCGTCTTGACTACAAAATTCTTCATGTGTCTGATCGTGGCAGACCGGATGGAGAACGAGCAGTGATGAGACGAGGTCGGCAACGGCGATGAAGGCATTCCGGCTGGACGAACTGGAGGCGGAGCGAGCCGCCAACGAGGGTGCCTACCTGCAGTTCCTGCGCGAGCGGAACATGTCGGTCGGCCTGTACGCGCTCAACGCGGGCGAACACGACCCGCAGAAGCCGCACAACCAGGACGAGGTGTACCTCGTCGTCAGCGGCCGGGCGTCGATCACGGTCGGCATGGAGACCACCGAGGTGGCCCGGGGCAGCGTGGTCTACGTACCGGCAGGGGTGGCCCACAAGTTCCACCACATCAGCGAGGACCTGAGGGTGATGGTCGTCTTCTCTCCACCTGAGGCCTGAGCCCGGCCCTCGGGGTTCCCTAGGGGACGGGTCAGGGGAGGACAAGGGATGAGAGGCCCCCGCGATGACCCTTCGCGGCCCTAGCATCGATGCAGACAGTGCGGCACTCCGACAACGCACCAGACGCAAAGGACAAGGGCAATGCGAGAGATCTTCGCGGGACTTCCGTGGTGGGTGAAGTGGGTCGCGGTGCCGGTCATCGCCCTGGTCGTGTTCGGCGGCCTGATAGCGACCGTGGTCGGCTTCGTGATCGGCCTGCTCTTCAAGGCGCTGATCTTCGTCGCCCTGGTCGGCGGACTGATCTACATCGTGCGGAAGTTCATGTCGAACTCCTCGTCGCGCAGCGACTGGTGAGGGATCACGGGAGAGCCGGTGACCGGTAACAGAAGGCACCGGTTCCCTCGGGCGAGGGAAGTTTCCCCGGGAGGCCGTCTGCTCGCGGTGGTGGGCGGTTAGAGTCCGGAACTCCCCGCGGGGTCCGGCCCCGTGGGCGGCACACCCCCACCGTGCTCTTCCCCGCACGGGCTGCCCCCTCGCGTTTCGGGAGTGACCCCTTGGCCACGGTTGACACCGCACCGGCAGGACCCCACGCACCCCCCGCCCCGCCGCGTTCCTGCCCACCCTCCGTCCGCCGGCCGCCCGGCGCGGCCGTGCCCGGACAACCGCGCTCCGGGGCCCGCCTGGAACCACCCCCATCCGCGACCCTCATCGGCTCCGTCCAGCGCGCCATGCGCCTGCTGGAGACCGTCGCCCGGCATGAGTACGGCGCCCCCGCCAAACAGCTCGCCCGCGAGACCGGCCTCGCCCTGCCCACGGCCTACCACCTGCTGCGCACCCTCGTGCATGAGGGCTATCTGCGCCGCGAGAAGGGGCTGTTCTTCCTCGGTGACGCGGCCGAACAGCTGAGCAGCAGCGGAGCACAGCAGAAACGTCGCAGCACGGTGGCCGACACGCTTGCGCACTGGCGCGACCGCATCGGCGCCCCGGTGTACTACGCGATGTACCGGGACGGTGAGATCGAGGTCATGTGCGTCTCCGCCTCCCGGCAGGCCCCCGCCGTCGAGGAGTGGGCCGACTTCCGCGAGACCGGCCACGCGCACGCCATCGGGAAGTGCCTGCTCTCCCAGCTGGACGAGGAGGCCCGCCGCGACCACCTCGCCCGTTATCCCGTGCAGGCCATCACGCCGTACACCGTGCGTGACAACCACGCCCTGCTGCGGCGGCTGGACCGGATGCCGCGCATGGAGCCGGTGGTGGAGCGGCAGGAGTACGCGCTCGGGACGGTCTGTGCGGCGGTGCCGATCACGGTCGGCACCACGGCGGCCACGATCGCCATCTCGCTGCCCTTGCACCAGGCCGACCGGCTGTTGCCCGCGGCGAACCGGCTGCAGGCCGAGATCGGGCGTCATCTGGGAGCGCTCGCCCTCTCTATCAGCATCTGAAAACTCACTCCTTGTGATCTGTTGTGTACGTTCAGCAAGATTTGACCATGGTCAAAGGGATCGATCCCGGCCGGTCGACGTCATATGACGGGGTAGGCGATGCGCGAGTCCGTACAGGCAGAGGTCATGATGAGCTTTCTCGTGTCCGAGGAGCTCTCCTTCCGCATTCCGGTGGAGTTGCGCTACGAGACCAGTGATCCCTATGCCGTGCGGCTCACCTTCCACCTGCCCGGCGATGCCCCGGTGACCTGGGCCTTCGGGCGGGAGTTGCTGGTCGACGGGGTCGGCCGGCCGTGCGGCGAGGGGGATGTGCACATCGCCCCCGCCGATTCCGAGGTGCTGGGCGAGGTGCTGATCCGGCTTCAGGTCGGCTCCGATCAGGCGCTGTTCCGCTCCTCAGTGCCACCGCTCGTGGCCTTCCTCGACCGTACGGACAAGCTCGTGCCGCTGGGTCAGGAGGGTGCGCTCGCCGATTTCGACGCCCACCTCGACGAGGCCCTGGACCGCATCCTGGCCGAGGAACAGAGCGCCGGCTGAAGCGTTACGGCACGGGGTGTCAGGCGCCCGGCCGTGCCGCGCGGGACGGTGCAGGAACGGTTCTGCATCGGGGTCATCGACTCCCGCCGGGATTCACCGCTTCCGGCGTCGGCCCCGTCCGCCGCGTGCCGTGGTGGACGGGGCCCCGGCGGGTGCCGTCGTGTCCGGTGCGGGCCGGTCGGCCGCCACCACCAAGGCGGCGAGAGCGGTCGTGACCGGGACCGAGGCGACCAGGCCGATCGAGCCCACCAGCGTGCGCACGATCTCCTCCGCCACCAGCTCGCTGTTGGCCACCGTCCCCACGCTGCTCTGCGCGATCGAGAACAGCAGCAGGAGCGGCAGTGCGGCACCGGCGTAGGCGAGGACGAGGGTGTTGACCACGGAGGCGATGTGGTCGCGGCCAATGCGGATGCCCGCCCGGTACAGCCCGCGCCAGCCCATCGACGGATTGGCCTCGTGCAGCTCCCACACGGCGGACGTCTGCGTCACCGTCACGTCGTCGAGGACACCGAGCGAGCCGATGATGACGCCGGCCAGCAGCAGACCGCTCATGTCGATCGACGGGTACAGGCCGTGGATCAGACCGGTGCTGTCGTCCGTGTTGCCGGTGAGCGCGGCCCAGCCGATGAACAGCGAGCCGAGCACACCGATCAGGCACAGCGAGATCAGGGTGCCGAGCACCGCCACGGACGTACGAGCCGACAGGCCGTGGCACATGTACAGGGCGATCAGCATGATGGCGCTGGACCCGACGACCGCCACGAGCAGCGGATTCGAACCCTGCAGAATCGCGGGCAGGATGAACAGGGTCAGCACCAGGAAGCTCACGGCCAGCGCGATCAGCGCCATGACACCGCGCATGCGCCCCACCACGACGACGGCGACCGCGAAGATCCCGGCGAGCAGGGCCATCGGGAACTGCCGGTTCACATCGGTGACCGAGTACTGCAGGTTCTTCGGTGCCGAGGGCTCGTAGGCGACCACGACCTTCTCGCCCTGGTCCAGTTGGCGTGACTGGTCCGGCTGCACGATCTCGGTGAACGTGCGGCCCTTGTCCTTGCCGGTGTCGACCCGGATGGTCGCCTTCTTGCAGGTGCCGTTCGGCTTCTGCGCGGCGGAGTTTCCCCCGGCAGCGGAGGCGTCGCCGGTCAGGCTGCCGCCCGAGGCGTTCACCGAGGCGCAGCTCACCTTGATCACCTCGGTGACCGTGGCCTGCTGCGTCTGCCGGTCGAAGCCGACGCCGGTGCGCTTGTGCGCCGGGGCTCCTCCGGGCCAGAGCACCAGCAGGCCGACCACGACCGCCGCCGTGAACGGGATCAGGATCGCGGCGATGACCTTGCGCAGGTGCCGGGAGACGGGGGCGGCCGGGCCGTGGCTGTGACTGTGGCCGTGCGCGTGGCCGTGGCCCTGGTCGTGACCGTGCGCGTGACTGTGACCGCCGCCCGAGCCGGGGCGGCCTCGACGGGGCGGCTCGGGAGGCTGGGAGGGGTGCTGCTGCATCGTGGTCACCGCCCGATCATCGCAAGAACGCCGGGGGCCCTCTGTTCACCGCTCCCGGATTGACGCTAGCGTGGGGGCACCTTTGCACACGCGGGAGCTCGGAGCACCGGGCTGAGAGGGCGCTGACCTCCGTTTCGCGGTGTTTCACATGGAACGTACGAAGTTTCACGTGAAACAGCGACCGACGGAAACCGCTGCGTCGACCGCCGAACCTGTTACCGGGTAATGCCGGCGTAGGGAGTAGGTCTCATGACCAACAAGGACGCACGCACGCCTGCCTCCACGCAGAACGCGACGAACGGGTCGTCGAACGGGGAGGCCGGGAAGTCCATCGGCTGGCACAAGGCGTACATCGAGGGCTCGCGCCCCGACCTGCGCGTGCCGGTCCGTCAGGTGCACCTCACCAACGGGCAGTCGGTCACGTTGTACGACACCTCAGGCCCGTACACCGATCCACTCGTCGACACCGACGTCCGCAGGGGCCTGTCGCCGCTGCGGGAGAACTGGATCATCGCCCGCGGCGACACCGAGGAGTACGCGGGCCGTCCCGTCCGTCCGGAGGACGACGGGATCAAGCACACCTCGCCGCGCGGAGGGCTGCGCAACCTCGACGCCGTCTTCCCCGGACGTCCGCGCCAGCCGCGGCGCGGTCATGGCGGCCAGGCGGTCACGCAGCTCGCGTATGCGCGCCGGGGCGAGATCACGCCCGAGATGGAGTACGTGGCGGTCCGGGAGAACGTGTCGCCCGAGGTGGTCCGGGAGGAGATCGCGGCGGGCCGTGCGGTGCTGCCGGCCAACGTCAACCACCCGGAGATCGAGCCGATGATCATCGGCAAGCGGTTCCTGGTGAAGGTCAACGCCAACATCGGCAACTCCGCGGTGACGTCCTCCATCGAGGAGGAGGTCGAGAAGATGACCTGGGCGACCCGCTGGGGTGCCGACACGGTCATGGACCTCTCGACCGGCCGCAACATCCACACCACCCGCGAGTGGGTGCTGCGCAACTCCCCCGTCCCGATCGGCACGGTGCCGCTCTACCAGGCCCTGGAAAAGGTCGACGGCAAGGCCGAAGAGCTGACCTGGGAGATCTACAAGGACACGGTCATCGAGCAGGCCGAGCAGGGCGTGGACTACATGACGGTCCATGCGGGTGTCCGGCTGCCGTACGTGCCGCTCACCGCCAACCGCAAGACCGGCATCGTCTCGCGCGGCGGCTCGATCATGGCCGCGTGGTGCCTGGCGCACCACAAGGAGTCGTTCCTGTACGAGAACTTCGAGGAACTGTGCGAGATCCTCGCCGCCTACGACGTCACGTACTCGCTGGGCGACGGCCTTCGGCCGGGCTCGATCGCCGACGCCAACGACGAGGCGCAGTTCGCGGAGTTGCGCACGCTCGGGGAGCTCAACCGGATCGCCAAGGGTTTCAACGTGCAGACGATGATCGAGGGCCCCGGTCACGTCCCGATGCACAAGATCAAGGAGAACATCGACCTTCAGCAGGAGATCTGCGATGAAGCTCCGTTCTATACGCTCGGCCCGCTGACCACGGACATCGCGCCGGCGTACGACCACATCACCTCCGGCATCGGTGCCGCGATGATCGCCTGGTGGGGCACGGCGATGCTCTGCTACGTCACGCCCAAGGAACACTTGGGCCTGCCCAACCGTGACGACGTCAAGACCGGCGTCATCACCTACAAGATCGCCGCCCACGCAGCCGACCTCGCCAAGGGGCACCCGGATGCGCAGGCCTGGGACGACGCACTGTCCGACGCCCGCTTCGAGTTCCGGTGGGAGGACCAGTTCAACCTCGCCCTGGACCCGGACACGGCACGGGAGTTCCACGACGAGACCCTGCCGGCCGAGCCCGCCAAGACGGCTCACTTCTGCTCGATGTGCGGGCCGAAGTTCTGCTCGATGAAGATCAGCCAAAGCATCACAGAGCGGTTCGGTGGTGCGGCGGCTGAGGGGGCCTCGCCTGAGGAGGTCGCTGAGGGGATGCTCCAGAAGTCGAAGGAGTTCGCGGAGAACGGGAACCGGGTGTACCTGCCGATGGCGGACTGACAGGCAACCGGAGCGCCGTCCCCGAGCGAACTCGGGGCGGCGCTCGCTCGTGGTCATCCGTTCACCGCAGAGCGCCGGGGCCGGGCAGCTCGCGCTGGGTGCGCAGTGGTGAGAAGAAGATCGGTACCCAGACCAGGGCGAGCCCGACGGCACCGAGCCAGAGGGCGGTTCGGACGGAGGCGAGTTCGCCCAGCAGGCCGGCCAGGGCCGCGCCGATCGCGAGTGAGCCGGTCAGCAGGACCCGCATGGTGGCGTTCATCCGGCCGAGAAGACGGTCCGGTGTCACGCTCTGGCGGAAGCTGACCTTGATCACGTTGTCGATGCCGACCTTGCATGTGGTGATCAGCCAGGCGGCCGCGGCGAACCAGAGGGCCGGTCCGCGATCGGCCAGCGCCAGCAGAGCGCCGAACGGCGCGACGGCCAGGCCCATCAGCCACAGCACCCGGCCTGCGCCGACCCGGCGGGCCAACCATCGGGCCGACATCGAACCGATGAACACGCCGAGACCACCAACCGCGAAGAACAGGCCGATGACGCCGTCGGAGAAGCCGAGTTCACGGGCGAACAACACCGGCAGCATGGTCTGGCACAGCTGGATGGACAGGTTCGTCAGTGCCCCGGCGAGCGCAATCGCCCGCAGGGTCGGGTTGCCGAGCACGAAGCGCAGGCCCTCCCGGATCTCGCCGCTGAGCCGTGCGTCGCGCCGGTGCTGCGGACGCGGGTCCGCCTGGCGGATACGCAGCAGGAGGACCGCCGACCACAGGTAGCTGGCCGCGTCGACCACGACCGCCGTCGGGGCGGACAGCAGCGCCACCAGGAAGCCACCCGCGCTGCGCCCACCGATCAGGGTGAGGGAGTCCACCGTCACCAGGTAGGCGTTGGCCTGGGTGAGCTGGGCCCGCCCGACCAGTTCGGGCAGTTGGCTCAGTGCGGCCACGTCGAAGAAGACCGTGGCGGCGCCCGCCAACAGGACCACAACGTAGAGCTGTTGGATCGTCAGGCAACCGAGCAGCCACGCGGCCGGCACGGACCCGAACAGCGTGGCCCTGACCAGGTCGGCAGCGATCATCACGGGCCGCTTCCGGATCCGGTCCACCCAGGCTCCGGCCGGCAGGCCGATCAGCAGGAAGGCGAGGGTGCTCAGCATCGCCAGAACGCCGACCTGTCCGGCCGAGCTGTGCAGGGCCAGGACGGCGGTCAGCGGTATCGCCAGGGAACTCACCGCGGTGCCGAGCTTGCTCACCGCGGCGGCGCCGACAAGTAGTCGGAAGCCCGGGTTCCGGAGGGCCGAAGGATACGGCTCGAGGGTGGGCGCGGCCGTGCCCGGCCCGTGAGCGAGATCAGTACTGGTCATGGAGTGAGGTTCCTGCCGGGGCCGACCGGCGAGCGAGGAATTTAGGCTGTACTGAATCCTGACCCGCTGGCCGCGGGCTCTTCCGACGCAGAAGGGCTGCACCGTGCTGGACCTGGTGTTCTCCGTCCGCGACCTGGCCCGCACCCGGTTCGCCCTGTCGCCGCTGTGGGAGGTGGTCGCCAGCGTCAGGGTGTTGAAGCGCCCGGCCGAGCACCCCCTGTACCACCCGTGGACCGCCGAGGTCGGCAGCCGGTTGGCCGCCTCGGGGTTGGACTGGCGTCTGCTCGCCGATCTGGTCCCGGAACCGCCCCGGTCGATACCGGTCTTCATCGCACCGCCACCGACAACCTCGGTCGCCGATCTGGGACTAGAGCTGGCCGTACTGCGCGCCACACCACCCGAGCAGGTCCGGTCCGGCCTCGGCGGTCCACGCGCGCCGCGTTCCGAGCGGATCGATCGGCTGCGCAGCGATCCGCGCCGCGGTCTCGCCGAACTCGCTGAACTCGTCGAGGCCTACTGGGAGGTCGCCCTCGCGCCGTACTGGCCGCGGATGCGCTCCCTCTTGGAGGGTGACGTGCTTCACCGGGCCAGGCTGTTCGCCGAACACGGAGCGGATCAGCTGCTGGGCGATCTGGGGGCCAGCGTGACCTGGGACGAGGACACCCTGTACGTCGGGCACCATTACGGCCGTGGCAGCCGGCAACTCGGCGGACGCGGCCTCCTGCTCGTGCCGTCGGTGTTCGTCTGGCCCAGGATCTTCTCCGTGATCAGCCCGAACTGGCAACCCACCCTGCGCTATCCGCCGCGCGGCGTGGCCGCACTCTGGGAACGGCGGTCTGCCCTCCCACAGGCCCTGGCAGCGGTCATCGGCCGGTCCAGGACCCGCCTGCTGGCCGAACTCGACACACCCGCCTCAACAACCGACCTGGCCCGCCGCACCGGGATCAGCGCCGGCGGAGTCTCCCAGCACCTGACCGCCCTCCGCTCCGCCGGCCTGGTCGACGCGCACCGCAGTGGCCGGTACGTGCTGTACGTCCGCACCGAGGCGGCGGAAGTCCTGCTGGCTGCTGCGGATGCACGAGGTGATGGGTGAATGTGCTGCCTACGGGCTGAAGTTGTCGTCGATGAAGATCTCGCAGGACATCCGCCGCGAACACGGCGGCAGCCGGGCCGAGATCGAGGAGGGTATGGCCCAGAAGTCGAAGGAGTTCGCGGCGGCGGGCAACCGGGTCTATCTCCCCCTGGCCGACTGACGGCCGGCTGACGTCGCCCGTACAGCAGGAGGCGGCTGACCGGGGTGGTGGGGCCACGCCCGGTCGGCCGCGAGGGCAGTTCTGGTCCCGCCCGGTTCGGCTCACGCCTTTCGAGGGGCGTGAGCCGGGCTATTCCGGCTGGTGCTCCGGGCCGCCGAAGTCCGGGCTGGTGTAGTCGGGACTGGTGAAGCTCGGGCGGCCGGATCCGGCGCCGTCGTCCGGGCTGCTGAAGCCGGGGCGGCCGTAGCCCAGGCGCGGCATACGGCCGGTCGGGGCGGGACGGGCCGTGTGCTGCAGGGCTGCCGCGCCGGGCTGGGCGAGCGCGTCCTGCAGGAACGGCAGGATGCCGCGCTCCAGCAGGGCGTCCCGCCAGGCCTCTCTGGCCCTGGTGACCTTCTCGGCCGCCGCGTCGTGGGCGTCGCTGTCCGCCGAGGCGCTGTTGCGCAGGGCGGTGAGCAGCAGCCCGACGGCGGCGACGAGGACCGAGGCCGCGGTCACGGCACCGAACACCCAGCCGGCGGTGAGCATGGTCTGGGCGAAGGTCTGCCCGGGGGCGACCGTCTTCAGGATGTAGCCGACGAGCAGGAAGATCGCCGCGGCGGTTCCGGCGAGGACCGGCGCCAGCACGGCGATCACCGCGACGGCGCCCGCGCCGGTGGTCTCGGCGGCCTCGCGGAGAGGGGTGTCGCCGAGGGCGGTGGCGAGCCCCGGCCCGTCCGAAGCCGGTTCCGTGGAACCGGAGTCGTCGGGGACCGGGAGGACGGACGGCGCCGGACGGCGCAGTTCCTCGCGGACCGTCACGTAGTGCTGGTACTCGGTCGCCGCGGCGGCCGTGATGAGCGTGCTGGCGTTGAGCGCCATGGTGCGCAGTTGTTCGGGGTTGAGCCGCTGTCCGACAGCGGCCAGTTCCGGTCGGTGTGGTGCGGAGCGCAGCGCCTCATCGAGGATCCGCTCGAATTCCTGGCGGTCCTCGCTCAGCAGGTGCTGCGGAACGCTGTTCATGTGCATCCCCCGATGCTCCGTAGGGCTTGGGGCTCGCACGCCGGCGAGCCGTCGGGCAGAAACGGAGGGGAGCCTGCTACGGATAAGCCGATGGTAGAGCCGTGACGGCGCGCGGTGACAGGGGATTGCCGGAAATTGAGTTACCGGCGTGTGTGCAGCCGCCGGTGAACGACTGCCCGGTGAACGGTCAGTTATCCAAGGGAAGTTGTTGGACCAGCAGCTTTCCGGCCATGGTCACTCCGCCGTCCATGGCGATGGCGAGCCCGTCGGCGTAGACGTGCGGCCCCTCGACGACGGGACCAGTACTTTCCTCGCCGTCCTCGGAGCCGACTTCGCCGAGCAGGTAGGGAATGGGGCTGTGGCCGTGAACGACGCGGGTGCCGCCGTACGTATCGAGGAGGGAGCGGACGGCGTCGGCGCCGCCCTCGTCGCGGAAGGAGAAGCGCTTGGTGAACTTGCGGAACAGGTCCCAGCACTCGTCCGCGTCGTTGCGCGTGAGCGTCTCGCGGACGGTGTCGTTGACCGCCTCGATCGAGTCGCCGTAGTCGAGGTAGGCGGTGGTGTCGGAGTGCAGGAGCAGATAGCCGTCGACCTCCTCGACGGCGTCGAGGCGGGCCATCCACTGCAGGTGGTGGTCCTGGAGGCGGTCCATGTCGGTCTTCTGGCCGCCGTTGAGCAGCCAGGCCGCCTGGAAGGTGGCGGTGCCCGCGCCGGAGTTGACGGGGGTGTCGCCGAACCGCTTGGCGCCGAGCAGCAGCAGTTCGTGGTTGCCCATGAGGGCTTTGCAGTAGCCGCCTGCCGCGGCTGCCTCGGCGGACAGCCGCATCACCAGGTCGATGACGCCGATGCCGTCCGGGCCGCGGTCGGTGAAGTCGCCGAGGAACCACAGCCGGGTGGTGCCCGCGCACCACTGGCCCGAGGCGTCGATCAGCCCCTTCTCCTGCAAGGCGGCCACCAGTTCGTCGAGGTAGCCGTGGACGTCCCCGACGACGTACAGGGGACCCTGGCCGGTCGCGGGCTGCGGGGCCGGGGCGGCGGGGGCCGGTTCGACGGGGACCTGGAGCGTGTCACCGCGGTGGATGACGGGCAGGTCGCGCTGGGTGGGCGTGTAGCCGTCGGGGTACGTCTCCTCGGCGGGCGTGTCGGTGTCGCCGGGGTGGACGGCCTGGACGTACGGACCGGTCTCGTGGACGTACGCGGGTACCCGGAAGTCGCGCAACGTCGCAGTCCGCTCCGTCTCGGGTCCCTGACCGGCCCCCTGAGTCATCCGACCCCTCCACCATCGCGCCGCATCTGCACCGCTTCGGACTGCCTGGTCGCACGGCCCGCGGTGTCGTGGGCCCATCATAGGAATGCGCGTCGCGCCGTGTGATGACCCAGGGGTGGTGAATCGGAACAAGACTCCAGTTCACCGCGGCTTTCGCCCCGTTTGGGCAGGGGTTACCCCTTGCGTCGCCCGGATACCGGCCCGCGTCAGCCGACCGGTGGGGCGGACGGTTCGGTCGCGCGGGGCGGCCATGGGGGTGGGAGGCCGGTCGTGCGGGGCGCACCGGACCGTGCGCGCCGCGTGTCCCGGCCGTGCGCCGCCCGGTGCTTCCGTGCTCCCCCGCTACCCCTCGTCCGGGGTGCGCGGCGGGCTGACCGTCGTGCGCTGCGGGCGCCGCTGGGAGGAGGTGCGCACGATCAGCTCGGTCGGTATCACCTGCTCGACCGGATGGTCCGACTCGACGCCCTCGATGGCGTCGATGAGGAGCTGGACCACGGCGGTGCCGATGCGGCGCGGCTTCAGGGAGAGCGTGGTGATCGGCGGCTCGGTGTTGGCGTACACGGTGGACTCGCTGCAGCACACCAGCAGCAGGTCGTCGGGGACGCGCAGGCCGTAGCGGCGGGCGGCGGCGAGCAGGTCGGTGCCGTTGGGGTCGAACAGTCCGTAGACGGCGTCGGGCCGGTCGGGGCGGGCGAGCAGCCGGTCGGCGGCGACGGCGCCCGCGCACGGGTCGTGTGCAGGGTAGGCCTCGTAGACCGGGGCCTGGCCGACCCGTTCGCACCAGCGCAGGTACGCGGTGGTGGACAGGTGGGTGTAGGTGTCCGTCGTGGTGCCCGTGAGCAGGCCGATCCGGCGGGCGCCCGCGTCGGCGAGGTGGTCGAGGATGCCGAGTACGGCGGCCTCGTGGTCGTTGTCGACCCAGGCGGTGACCGGGAGCGGGCCGGCCGGGCGGCCGTCGGAGACGACCGGCAGCCCCTGCCGGACGAGTTCGCTGACCACCGGGTCCTGGTCGGAAGGGTCGATGACAACGGTGCCATCGAGGGCAACGTTGGACCACACGTCGTGACGGGAGGTCGCGGGCAGGATGACGAGGGCGTAGCCGCGGGCGAGCGCGGCCGAGGTGGCGGCCCGCGCCATCTCGGCGAAGTACGCGAACTCCGTGAAGGTGAAAGGTTCATCCCCGTACGTCGTCACGGTCAGGCCGATCAGCCCCGACTTGCCGGTACGGAGGGTGCGGGCGGCGGCCGAGGGGCGGTACCCCAGCCGGTCGGCGACCTCGCGGACATGGCGCCGGGTGGCATCCGGGAGCCGCCCCTTGCCGTTGAGGGCATCGGAGACGGTCGTGATGGAGACCCCGGCGGCGGCGGCCACGTCTCTGATGCCCGCCCGGCCCGGTCGGCTGCTTCGCCGTGAGGTTTCCGCGCGGCTCACCTGGTGCTTCCCTGCTGCTGTCATGGCGAGCCGATAGTAGGGCTCATGCGGTGGGGTAGTGCGGACGCATATGCACGCGGCGACAGGTACGTTTCTGCATGATCATATAGCGCCAACTACCTTGGAAACTAAGGTAGTTAGTCGATTGGATGCTAGGACGTTGCCTGTCGACGCGCATGGGCCTGCCAAGGGCCGGATGTTTCGAAGAGGTCTCAACTCACCTTCACGGGTGATGCGCGCCAGGGCGCAAGCCACCGGCGCATAGATATATGTAGGGCGCGCCCCCTGATACGTACGCCTTCGTCTGACGATGCCCCTGATGCCGGTGGGGATCACGAGCTTTGCCCCGCACCTGTACGCAGCGGCGCCGAATCCTCATATGGTGAGGAGTAATGGAAGCTGGCGGCGTCGACGGTCCGCCGGCGGTCGCGAGGAGGACTGCGGTGAGCGAGACGAGCCCCAAGCTGCGCGCGGAGCTGGAGGGTATCCCCACCTACAAGCCCGGGAAGCCTGCTGCCGCGGGCGGTCCGGCCGCCTACAAGCTGTCCTCCAACGAGAACCCGTATCCCCCGCTGCCCGGCGTGCTGGAGCGGGTGACCGAGGCCGCCGCCTCCTTCAACCGCTATCCGGACATGGCGTGCACCGAGCTGATGAACGAGCTGTCGGAGCGCTTCGGTGTCCCGCTCTCGCACCTGGCCACCGGCACCGGCTCGGTGGGTGTCGCCCAGCAGCTGCTGCAGGCCACCAGCGGGCCCGGCGACGAGGTGATCTACGCCTGGCGCTCCTTCGAGGCGTACCCGATCATCACGCGGATCAGCGGTGCCCGGCCGGTGCAGGTGCCGCTCACGCCCGGCGATGTGCACGACCTGGACGCGATGGCGGACGCGATCACCGACCGGACGCGTCTGATCTTCGTCTGCAACCCGAACAACCCGACCGGCACAGTGGTGCGGCGGGCCGAGCTGGAGCGGTTCCTCGACCGGGTGCCCGGCGATGTGCTGGTGGTCCTGGACGAGGCCTACCGCGAGTTCATCCGCGACACCGAGGTGCCCGACGGCATCGAGCTGTACCGGGAGCGGCCGAACGTCTGCGTGCTGCGCACGTTCTCCAAGGCGTACGGGCTCGCCGGGCTGCGCGTCGGTTTCGCGGTCGCCCATGAGCCGGTGGCGGCGGCGCTGCGCAAGACGGCGGTGCCGTTCGGGGTGAGCCAGTTCGCGCAGGACGCGGCGGTGGCCTCGCTGCGCGCCGAGGACGAGCTGCTGGGCCGGGTGGGTTCGCTGGTGTGCGAGCGCACGCGCGTGGTCGACGGGCTGCGCGCCCAGGGGTGGACCGTGCCGGAGACCCAGGCGAACTTCGTGTGGCTGCGGCTGGGGGAGCGCACGGTCGCGTTCGCGCAGGCCTGTGAGCAGCACGGCGTGGTGGTCCGGCCGTTCCCCGGCGAGGGTGTGCGGGTCACGATCGGGGAGTGCGAGGCGAACGACATCTTCCTGAAGGTGGCGGAAGGGTTCCGCAAGGAGCTGTAGTCCGCGCTCCTCGTCGGTGCGATCAGTCCTGGCCGTCCGTCAGTTCCACGCGTACGGGGTCGCCGTGGCGGACGGTGGCCAGGACGCGGGCGTCCGTGTCCAGGCGCCCGAGGATGTTGCACGGGCTCGCGAGGCGGCATTCGTCGCCTCGCGAGATGGGCGTGGGGCCGTAGGGGAGGGCGAGCGCGTCGCCGTCCGTCCAGAAGGCCACGGTGCCCGGCTCCACTACCTGCCGTGCATCCGTTTCACGTGAAACAGCCACACCCGTGTCGAAATAGACCTCCTCACCCCATGTGTGCGCGGTGGAGGTCAGTGGCAGTGCCTTGGCGAGGGCCTGCGTGGTCGGTGTGTTCTCGTCGAGGGTCGCGGTGACGTTGCCCGCGGGCCAGGAGATCCGTATCTGCATGGCGCGCAATTCAACAAGATGTTGAAGTCGCTGCCAAGGGGTTGACGTGGAGGCGAAGGGGGGACCCCCCTTCGAGTGCCGAAAATCAGTGCGTCATAATGGCTTGTGAATGTGAACGCGTTCACAAGCGTGTCCCATTGCTCCCGTGATGTGTGCAACAAAAAGGGGCAAACTGTCGCTTCTGCGGCGGAGTAAGGAGCTGACGACGTGGATTTGGCTTTGGCGCCGGAGACACTGGCGCGCTGGCAGTTCGGCATCACTACCGTCTACCACTTCCTGTTCGTCCCTCTCACGATCTCGCTGGCCGCCCTCACGGCCGGACTGCAGACGGCCTGGGTGCGCACGGAGAAGGAGAAGTACCTCAGGGCGACGAAGTTCTGGGGCAAGCTCTTCCTGATCAACATCGCGATGGGTGTGGTCACCGGCATCGTGCAGGAGTTCCAGTTCGGTATGAACTGGTCGGACTACTCGCGGTTCGTCGGTGACATCTTCGGTGCCCCGCTGGCCTTCGAAGCACTGATCGCTTTCTTCTTCGAGTCCACGTTCATCGGGCTGTGGATCTTCGGCTGGGACAAGCTGCCCAAGAAGATCCACCTGGCCTGCATCTGGATGGTCTCGCTCGGCACGATCCTGTCGGCCTACTTCATCCTCGCGGCCAACTCGTGGATGCAGCACCCCGTCGGCTACCGGATCAACAAGGCGAAGGGCCGCGCCGAGCTCACCGACTTCTGGCACGTCCTGACCCAGAACACCGCGCTCAGCCAGGCCTTCCACACGCTGTCGGCGGCGTTCCTGACCGGCGGTGCCTTCATGGTGGGCATCTCCGCCTACCACCTGTCCCGCAAGAAGCACGTACGCGAGATGAAGACCTCGCTGCGCCTCGGCCTCATCACCGTGGTCATCGCCGGCATGCTCACCGCGATCAGCGGTGACACGCTCGGCAAGGTCATGTTCAAGCAGCAGCCGATGAAGATGGCAGCCGCAGAGGCGCTGTGGGACGGCCAGAAGCCGGCGCCGTTCTCGATCTTCGCCTACGGCGACGTGCAGAAGGGCCACAACACCGTCGCGATAGAGATCCCGGGCCTGCTGTCCTTCCTGGCCAACGACGACTTCAACTCGTACGTCCCTGGCATCAACGACGTCAACAAGGCCGAGCAGAAGAAGTTCGGCCCCGGCGACTACCGGCCCAACATCCCCGTCACCTTCTGGGGCTTCCGCTGGATGATCGGCTTCGGCATGGCCTCCTTCGCCATCGGCCTGGCCGGGCTCTGGCTGACCCGGAAGAAGTTCATGCTGCCGAAGCATCTGCGCGTCGGCGAGGACGAGGTGCCGCATCTGGTCCTGTTCAGGAAGAAGGCCCTCAGCCCGAAGCTGACGGTCTGGTACTGGCGGATCGCCGTCTGGACGCTGGCCTTCCCACTGATCGCCAACTCCTGGGGCTGGATCTTCACCGAGATGGGCCGTCAGCCGTGGGTGGTCTACGGCGTCCTGCAGACCCGGCACGCGGTCTCCCCCGGTGTCTCCCAGGGCGAGATCCTCACTTCGATGATCGTCCTCACCGCGCTGTACGCCATCCTCGCCGTCGTCGAGGTCAGGCTTCTCGCCAAGTACGCCAAGGCGGGCCCGCCCGAGCTGACCGAGGCCGACCTCAATCCGCCCACGAAGATCGGCGGCGACATGCGTGACGCCGACAAGCCGATGGCCTTCTCGTACTAGGCCGGGGGAACAGTCATGCAACTTCACGACGTCTGGTTCGTTCTGATCGCCGTTCTGTGGACCGGCTACTTCTTCCTGGAGGGCTTCGACTTCGGGGTCGGCATCCTCACCAAGCTGCTGGCCCGGAACCGGCCCGAGCGGCGGGTGCTGATCAACACCATCGGGCCCGTCTGGGACGGCAACGAGGTGTGGCTGCTCTCGGCGGGCGGTGCGACCTTCGCCGCCTTCCCCGAGTGGTACGCCACGCTCTTCTCCGGCTTCTATCTGCCCCTGCTGGTCATCCTCGTGTGCCTGATCGTCCGGGGCGTGGCCTTCGAGTACCGGGCGAAGCGGCCCGACGAGACCTGGCAGCGCAACTGGGAGACCGCGATCTTCTGGACCTCGCTGATCCCGGCGTTCCTGTGGGGCGTGGCCTTCGCGAACATCGTGCACGGCGTCAAGATCGACCGGAACTTCGAGTACGCGGGCAACGTCGGGGACCTGCTCAACCCCTACGCCCTGCTCGGCGGTCTGGTGACGCTGACGCTCTTCACCTTCCACGGCACGGTGTTCACCGCGCTCAAGACCGTCGGGGACATCCGGACGCGGGCGCGGAAGCTGGCCCTGTGGGTCGGTCCCGTCGCGGCGGCCGTCGCGCTCGCCTTCCTGCTGTGGACGCAGGCCGACAGCGGTGACGGCAAGAGCCTGGTCGCTCTGATCGTGGCGGTCGTCGCCCTGGTGGCCGCGCTGGTGGCCAACCAGGTGGGGCGCGAGGGATGGTCGTTCGCCCTGTCCGGCCTCACCATCGTCGCCGCCGTGGCGATGCTCTTCCTGTCGCTCTTCCCGAACGTCATGCCGTCCACGCTCAACAGCGAATGGAGCCTCACGGTCACCAACGCCTCGTCGAGCCCGTACACCTTGAAGATCATGACCTGGTGCGCGGCGATCGCCACGCCGTTCGTGCTGCTCTACCAGGGGTGGACCTACTGGGTGTTCCGCCAGCGGATCGGCACGCAGCACATCGCTCCGGACCCTGCCACCGCGCACTGATTTACAGGGGAGGGTGTTTCACGATGGTGCCTGGCGTTTCACGTGAAACACCCTTCCCGTGCCGAAGGGCGTGTTTCACGTGAAACCAATCGATCCGCGTCTGCTCCGCTACGCCCGGTCCACCCGGCTCTTCCTGGTGGCGGTCGTCGCCCTGGGCGCGGTCGGTGCCGGACTGGTCGTCGGACAGGCGATGCTCATCGCCGAGGTGGTGGTCGGCGCCTTCCAGCACGGCCGTTCGGCCGGCGAACTCCGCAGTCCCCTGCTGCTGTTGGCAGCGGTCGCGGCCGGGCGGGCGCTGGTCTCCTGGCTCACCGAACTCGCCGCGCACCGGGCGAGCGCGGCGGTGAAGTCCGAACTGCGCGGCCGGCTGCTCGACCGGGCGGCGGCACTCGGTCCCGGGTGGCTGAGTGGCCAGCGGACGGGCTCGCTGATCACCCTGGCCACGCGCGGGGTCGACGCCCTCGACGACTACTTCTCGCGCTATCTCCCGCAGTTGGGGCTCGCAGTGGTCGTTCCGGTGGCGGTACTGGCCCGGATCGTCACCGAGGACTGGGTGTCGGCGGCGATCATCGTCGGCACGCTGCCGCTGATTCCCCTGTTCATGGTGCTCATCGGCTGGGCCACCCAGTCCCGGACGGACCGTCAGTGGCTGCTGCTGTCACGGCTGTCCGGCCACTTCCTGGACGTCGTCGCCGGGCTCCCCACGCTGAAGGTGTTCGGCCGCGCCAAGGCGCAGGCGGAGTCCATCCGCCGGATCACCGGCGAGTACCGGCAGGCCACCATGCGGACCCTGCGGATCGCCTTCCTCTCCTCCTTCGCCCTGGAGTTGCTCGCCACGCTGTCGGTCGCGCTCGTCGCCGTGACGATCGGCATGCGGCTCGTGCACGGCGACATGGACCTGTACGTCGGCCTGGTCGTCCTGGTGCTGGCGCCCGAGGCGTATCTGCCGCTGCGGCAGGTGGGTGCGCAGTTCCATGCGGCGGCGGAGGGGCTTGCCGCCGCCGGGGAGATCTTCGGTGTGCTGGAGACGCCGGTGCCGCCGTCCGGGGCCGGGGCGGTGCCCGAGGGTGCGGTGGCTTTCGAAGGGGTCACCGTTCGCTACCCCGGCCGTTCGGCGGACGCCGTGACCGAGGTGTCCTTCAGTGTCGCGCCCGGTGAGACCGTCGCGCTGGTAGGGCCCAGCGGGGTGGGCAAGTCCACGCTGTTGCATGTGCTGCTCGGGTTCGTGGAGCCCGTGGCGGGCCGGGTGCGGGTCGGGGGAGCCGATCTCGCCGGGCTCGACCTCGAGCAGTGGCGGTCGCGGATCGCCTGGGTGCCGCAGCGTCCGCATCTGTACGCCGGGACCATCGCGGAGAACGTACGGCTGGCCCGGCCCGACGCGGATGACGACGCCGTACGGCGGGCGCTGCGGGATGCGGGCGCGCTGGAGTTCGTGGACGCGCTGCCCCAAGGTGCCGGGACGGTGCTCGGGGAGGACGGGGCCGGTCTCTCCGCCGGTCAGCGGCAGCGGCTTGCGCTGGCGCGGGCGTTTCTTGCCGACCGCCCCGTGCTGCTGTTGGACGAGCCGACGGCTGCGCTGGACGGGGTGACGGAGGCCGAGGTCGTGGCGGCGGTGCGGAGGCTGGCTGTGGGCCGCACGGTGCTGCTTGTTGTGCACCGGCCGGCCCTGTTGGAGGTCGCGGACCGGGTGGTGCGGCTGGACGGTGCCGGGCCTCTGGTGCAGCGGGTTGGTGCCCGGCCTCCCACCACCCGACTCGGCTCGTTGGAAAGTGGCCCGATGGGCGGGGCGGCGATCGGTTCGCTGGAGAGTGGCCCGGAAGGCAGTCCGCTGGAAAGTGACTCTGCTGCACAGCCTCTCGTCGCCCGTCGGGGTGTGCTTGCGCGGGTTCGGGGTATGGCCGGGGCCCGGCGTGGGCGGCTGACGCTTGCCTTGTTGCTGGGAAGTCTGGCGTTGGGGTGTGCCGTTGGGCTCATGGGGACCTCCGGGTGGCTCATCTCGCGGGCCTCGCAGGAGCCGCCGGTGCTGTACCTGATGGTGGCCGTGACGGCGACGCGGGCTTTTGGGATCGGGCGGGCCGTCTTCCGGTACGCCGAGCGGCTGGTGTCGCACGACGCCGTACTGCGGATGCTGGCCGACACGCGGGTCGCCGTGTACCGGCGGCTGGAGCGGCTCGCGCCCGCCGGGCTGCGGACCACCCGCCGCGGTGACCTGCTCACCCGGCTGGTCGCCGACGTGGACGCGCTTCAGGACTACTGGCTGCGCTGGCTGCTGCCCGCCGGAGCCGCCCTGGTCGTCTCCGCCGCCTCCGTCGGCTTCACGGCCTGGCTGCTGCCCGAGGCCGGGGCCGCGCTCGCGGCGGGCCTGCTCGCAGCCGGGGCCGGTGTCCCTGTGCTCACCGCGACCGTGGCCCGGCGGACCGAGCGGCGGCTGGCGCCCGCCCGCGGGGTGCTCGCGACCCGCGTGGCCGACCTGCTCACCGGCACCGCCGAGTTGACCGTCGCCGGTGCGCTGCCCGCCCGTACGGCCGCGGCCCGGCAGGCCGACGGCACCCTCACCCGGATCGCCTCGCGCGCCGCCGCCGTCACCGCGCTCGGTGACGGGCTCACCTCGCTGATCTCCGGCCTGACCGTCACGGCCACCGCGCTGCTCGGTGCCCAGGCGGTGGCCACGGGCCGGCTCAGCGGAGTGGCGATGGCCGTGGTCGTCCTCACCCCGCTGGCCGCCTTCGAGGCCGTCCTCGGGCTGCCGCTCGCCGTGCGCCACCGGCAGCGGGTGCGCCGCAGCGCCGAGCGCGTGTACGAGGTCCTGGACGCCCCCGAGCCCGTACGCGAGCCGGAGCAACCCCGGCAGGCTCCCGCCGCGCCGTTCCCGGTCGTCCTCAAGGGGCTGGACGCGCGGCACACCGGGCAGCACCGGGACGCGCTCTCCGGGCTCGACCTCACCCTGGAGCAGGGCCGCCGTATCGCCGTGGTCGGGCCGTCCGGCTCCGGCAAGACGACCCTCGCCCAGGTGCTGCTGCGGTTCCTCGACCCGGAGCAGGGCTCGTACACCCTTGCCGGTGTGGACGCGTACGCACTGGCCGGTGACGACGTACGCAGGCTCGTGGGCCTGTGCGCCCAGGACGCGCACCTCTTCGACAGCTCGGTGCGCGAGAACCTGCTGCTGGCCAGGAAGGACGCCGACGAGGCCGATCTGCGGCGTGTGCTGTCCCGGGCCCGGCTGCTGGACTGGGTGGACGGGCTGCCCGACGGCCTGGACACGCTCGTCGGCGAGCACGGGGCGCGGCTGTCCGGCGGCCAGCGGCAGCGGCTCGCGCTGGCCCGCGCGCTCCTCGCCGACTTCCCCGTCCTGGTCCTGGACGAGCCCGCCGAGCATCTGGACCTGCCGACCGCCGACGCGCTCACCGCCGATCTGCTGGCCGCCACCGAGGGCCGTACGACGTTGCTCATCACCCACCGGCTCGCGGGGCTCGAAGCCGTGGACGAGGTGATCGTGCTCGACGCGGGCCGGGTGGTGCAGCGGGGGCCGTACGCGGAACTGGTCGCGGTGGACGGACCGCTGCGCACGCTGGCGCGGCGGGAGTGGGAAGCGGAGACCGAGCAGCTGGTGGAGGCGGAGCGGGCCTGAGCCAGGAGGCACCCCTGGCGCAGGGATGAATGCCGCGGTGTCAGACCCGTTCCGCGAGCACCCGCTCGATCACGACCGCCACGCCGTCCTCGTTGTTGGCGACGGTACGGCCCGACGCGGCGGCGACGACGTCCGGGTGGGCGTTGCCCATGGCGTACGACTGACCGGCCCAGGTCAGCATCTCGACGTCGTTGGGCATGTCGCCGAAGGCGACGACCTCCTCCGGCGCGATGCCGCGCTCGGCGCAGCACAGGGCGAGGGTGCTGGCCTTGGAGACGCCTGGGCCGCTGAGTTCCAGCAGGGCGCTGGGGCTGGAGCGGGTGACGTTGGCGTGGCCGTCGACGGCGACGCGGGCCAGGGCGAGGAACGCGTCGGGGTCGAGAACGGGGTGGTAGGCGAGGATCTTCAGCACGGGCTGGTCGGCGTTCGGACCGTCGGCCGCGAGCAGTTCCTCGGCGGGCCGGAGGTGGTCGGGTATCTCCATGTGCAGCTTGGGATAGTCCGGTTCCTGGTGGAAGCCGAACGTCTGCTCGACCGCGAACACCGTGCCGGGTGCCGCCGCGCGCAGCAGCCGCACGGCGTCCAGTGCGTTCTGCCGGGCCAGTTCGCGCACCTTCACGAACCGGTGGGCGCCGGGGCCGCCGTGCAGGTCGACCACGGCGGCGCCGTTGCCGCAGATCGCCAGGCCGTGGCCGTGGACGTGGTCGCTGACGACGTTCATCCAGCGGGCCGGGCGGCCGGTGACGAAGAAGACCTCGATGCCCGCCTCCTCGGCGGCAGCCAGCGCCGCGATCGTCCTCGGGGAGACCGACTTGTCGTCGCGCAGCAGAGTGCCGTCGAGATCGGTGGCGATCAGCCGCGGCGGAAGGGCCGCGGCCGGGGTCCCGGGCTGTCGAGTCGCTGAGGTCACCGGACCATTCTCATGCATATGCCAGCACGTACGTGCGGTACTTCGCACAGATGAGACACAGACGACAGATGAGACACCGCCGGCAGACATAGCCGACCCCCTGCCCCGTGCGTCAGTCCAGCTGGGCGAGCGCCTCCATGGCGATCCGCTCGAAGACCTTCTCGTCCGCGGCGAAGTCGGAGTCCGGGATGGGCCAGTGGATCACGATCTCGGTGAAGCCCAGCTCCCGGTGCCGGCCGGCGAAGTCCACGAAGGCGTCCAGGGACTCGAGCGGCCGGCCGCGGTCCGGGGTGAAGCCGGTGAGCAGGACCTTGTCCAGCTCGGCCACGTCCCGCCCGGCCTCGGCGCACGCCTCGGCCAGCTTGCCCGTCTGGGCGGCGAGGGCCGCCACGGACTGCTCAGGGGTGCCGTTCTCGTACAGCTTCGGGTCGCCGGTGGTCACCCACGCCTGGCCGTGGCGCGCGGCGAGCTTGAGTCCGCGCGGGCCGGTGGCCGCCACCGCGAACGGCAGCCGGGGGCGCTGCACGCAGCCCGGAATGTTCCGCGCCTCGTGCGCCGAGTAGAACCGGCCGTCGTACGTCACCGCGTCCTCGGTGAGCAGCCGGTCCAGCAGCGGCACGAACTCGGCCAAGCGGTCGGCGCGCTCGCGCGGGGTCCACGGCTCCTGCCCCAGCGCCGTGGCGTCGAAGCCCGTGCCGCCCGCGCCGATGCCGAGGGTGATCCGGCCACCGGAGATGTCGTCGAGGGAGATCAGCTCCTTGGCGAGGGTGACCGGGTGCCGGAAGTTCGGCGAGGTGACCAGTGTGCCGAGGCGGAGCCGGTCGGTGACGGCGGCGGCGGCGGTCAGCGTCGGTACGGCGCCGAACCAGGGGCCGTCGCGAAAGCTCCGCCAGGACAGGTGGTCGTAGGTGTACGCGGTGTGGAAGCCGAGCTGCTCGGCCCGCACCCAGGCCGAACGGCCGCCCTCGCTCCAGCGGCGGTACGGGAGGATCACGGTGCTCAGACGCAGACTCGGCAGACTCATGCGTCCGAGAGTACGGGGACCTCCGACAACGGCCGAAAGCGGTCACCGTACGCGGCTGCTCAGCCACGGAGTGAGCAGCTCGACATACGTCTCGTGCGGCAGCGAACCGTCCGGGTCGGTGGTGACGCCGACGCCCGTGGAGCCGCCCGAGCACCTGCCCAGCACCCGGTGGCTGGTCAGCGCGGGCCGGGGAAGCGCAGGTACTGCGGGGGTACGGCCTCGGTCAGCCACACTCCGTTCGCGCTGACGTGGAAGACGTGGCCGTCGCGGTGCATGGCGCCGGCGTCGACGGTGAGGACGACGGGGCGACCGCGCCGGGCGCCGACCCGGGTGGCGGTCTCGCGGTCTGTCGAGAGGTGGACGTCGTGCCTGCTCATCGGCCTGAGGCCCGCTGTCCGGATCGCGTCCAGGTTGCGGGCGACGGTGCCGTGGTAGAGGTACGGCGGCGGGGTCGCCGGGGGCAGCCCGAGATCGACCTCGATGCTGTGGCCCTGGCTGGCGCGGATTCTCGTCCCCTCGATCGCGAAGCGCTGCTTGTCGTTGTCGGCCACCACCTGGTCGAGTTCCGCGCGGGTGAACCGGAAGCCGTGGGCGGCGGCTGCCGCGATCAGCGCGTCGATCTCGATCCAGCCGCCCTCGTCGAGGACGAGCCCGATCCGCTCGGGCTGGTGGCGCAGGTGTTTCGAGAGGTACTTCGACACCTTCACGGTGCGTCTTTCGTCCATGCGTCCAGCGTGCGGGAGAGACGCGGATCACGCAGGTTGTTTTTGCCCGAAGGTTTGATCCACAACCAAGTGTGGTTATCCACAGGGGAATTGGCGAAGGTGTGGATAACTGGCAGGCTGTTTAGGGTGATTCGCTAAGTTTGTTGGGAGCTGGGGAAGATGAGGCGAGGGTATCCAACGCCCGTGCCTTCACCTCGCGTTCGGCTGCCAGTGCAATGAATGTCGATGTCTGTTCGTGACCAACCAGCTTTTCCACGGCATCGATCGTCTCTGCGGGGAGGGCGACCGGGCGGGTGCCGGAGGCGGGTTCGGCCGGTTGCGTGGCGCCGAGGTGTGTCCGGAGGTGGCGGGCGGCGAACAGGCGCATGGCGCGGGCAAGTTCGGCGTCCACGGTCTGCTGGGCGAGGGGGCGCAGGCGTCGTACGAGCGAGGCCGCTTCCGCCGCGTCCGCGTCCGTACGGTGGCCCGAGTCGTCCAGGTAGCGGGCGAAGACGTGCTCGGTGGTGAACTCAAGGAAACGGGCGGCTATGTGCTCCACCTGACCCCTCAACTCCCGTAGGTGGCCCGAGATCGCGGACAGCGGAACACCGGCCGCGTGCAACTCGACGGCAACGGACAGCTCTTGGGGGCTCGGGACGAGGAAGACGCCGGAGGCGCCGTCGACCCGCTCCAGGACGCCGAGGTCGACCGCCTCGGCCACGGCGTCGTCGTCCGCGGTGCCGCCGAAGCGGGCGTCCAGCTCGACGCGGGTGATGCGGGCCGGTTCCTCGTCCGTCCAGGGCCCCTCCACCTCCGTGACCAGGCCGAGGACCCCGCCCAGGCCGCGCCCGCTGTCCCAGGCGTCCAGGAGTTCCTTGATCGAGGCCAGCGTGTAGCCGCGGTCGAGGAGCTGGGCGATCTGGTGCAGCCGGGTGACGTGCGCCTCGGAGTAGAGGTTGGCACGCCCCCGGCGCTCCGGGCGGGGGAGCAGGCCCCGGTCCTGATAGGCGCGGATCGTACGCACGGTCGCGCCGGTGTCGTGGGCGAGATCCTCGATGCGATAGGTCCGGCCTGGCGGGAGGTCGGTCATGGGCGGTTCCTCCGGTGGTGACCGGGCCTGTTGCTCACAACTTCGGCTCGACCCTCGCCAGCCGTCGCAGCGCTCCCGGCATGTACCGCGACAGCAGGTGCGCGCCCTTGGCCTCCGGGGTCACCGGGACCACCGCCCTGTTCCGGGTGACCGCGTCCAGGATGGCCTCCGCCACCTTCTCCGGCGGGTAGTTGCGCATCCCGTACAGGCGCGCCGAGTTCTTCTGGCGGCGGCGCTCCTCGGCCGCGTCGACACCGGCGAAGCGGGCCGTGGAGGTGATGTTCGTGTTGACGAAGCCGGGGCAGATCGCGCTCACCCCGATGTCCTGGCCGGAGAGTTCGGCGCGCAGGCACTCGGAGAGCATCAGCACGGCCGCCTTGGAGGTGCTGTAGGCGGGCAGGGCGCGGGAGGGCTGATAGGCCGCCGCGGACGCGATGTTGACGATGTGGCCGCCCTGGCCGCGCTCGGCCATCTTCGCGCCGAAGAGCCGGCAGCCGTGGATCACGCCCCACAGGTTCACGTCGAGGACCTTGCGCCAGTCGTCGGTCGTGGTGGCGAAGAAGGAGCCCGACAGACCGATGCCCGCGTTGTTGACCAGCACGTCCAGTACGCCGTACTCGCGGTGCACCTTCTCGGCGAGCTTCTCCATGGTCTGCTCGTCGGCGACGTCCGCCGTCTCCGCCCAGGCCTCGGGGGCGCCGATCAGCCGGGACAGCTCGGCGGTGCGGGCCGCGCTCTCCGCGTCCCGGTCGACGGCGACCACGCGCGCGCCGGCCTCGGCGAACGCGAACGCCGTCGCCCGGCCGATACCGCTGCCCGCGCCGGTGACCAGCACCAACTGCCCGCCGAAGCGCTGGACATGGCGGCCGGTGGCCTGCGGCTCGGGGCGGTCGCCGTCCCCCGAGGCGATGAACTCGGCGATCCAGGCGGCCAGTTGGTCGGGGCGCGTGCGCGGGACCCAGTGCTTGGCCGGGAGCGTGCGGCGGGTCAGCTGCGGCACCCACTGCCCCAGGTCGTCGTAGAGGCGCTCCGAGAGGAACGCGTCCCCCTGGGGTGTGATGAGCTGCACGGGCGCGTGCGCGTACGCGTCCGGGCGCGGCCGGAGCAGGCGGGCGCGGACGTTGTCCCGGTACAGCCAGGCGCCGTGCGCGGCGTCGGAAGGCAGGGAGGCGGTCGGGTAGTCGCCGCCGGGGACCTTCTCGACCCGCTGGAGGATCTTCGGCCAGCGCTTGCCGAGCGGGCCGCGCCAGGCCAGTTCAGGCAGGGCGGGCGTGTGCAGCAGGTAGACGTACCAGGACTTGGCGCCCTGGCCGAGGAGCTGGCCCACCCGGCGGGGCGTCGGACGCTTCACGCGCGCGTTGATCCAGTGCCCGAAGTGGTCCAGGGACGGCCCGGAGATCGAGGTGAAGGAGGCGATACGGCCCTCGGTGCGGCCGACCGTGACGAACTCCCAGGACTGCACCGAGCCCCAGTCGTGTCCCACCAGGTGCACCGGCCGGTCCGGGCTGACCTCGTCAAGGACGGCCAGGAAGTCGTCGGTGAGCTTGGCCAGCGTGAAGCCGCCGCGCAGCGGCTGCGGCGCCGTGGAGCGGCCGTGGCCCCGGACGTCGTAGAGCACGACGTGGTAGCGGCCGGCCAGGCGGTTCGCGACCTCCGACCAGACCTCCTTGCTGTCCGGGTAGCCGTGCACCAGCACGACCGTCGGCTGCTCCGGGTCGCCCAGCTCGGCCACGCACAGCTCGACGCCGCCGGTCCTCACCCAGCGCTCGCGCGCACCCTTCAGCATCGAAAGTGCCGTCACTTCTCCTCCGCCCAGCGCCGCACGTGCGGCAGTTCGTCGTCCAGCCAGAACGCGCTCTCCTCGGGGTCCCGGGAGTCGGTGACCACCAGGATCTCCTCGAACTTCGCGCCCGTACCCCTGAAGCCGAGGTGCGGTTCCACCGCCCACAGGCCCGGCTGCGGCGGGTGGTCCGAGAAGCGGTACGGCGACCACAGCGGCGACCAGCCCTCGCGGTGGCCGTGCAGCGCGTCGCTGGCCAGTCCCTTCAGGGACTGGGTGCCGAACCCGAACAGGTGGGGCGAGAAGCGGCGCGGCTTCACCCGGTCCACCTTGTGGGCGATCACACCGAACGGGTACGCCCGGTGCCGGTTGGCGTAGCCCTGGCGGGCCATGAGGCGTTCCACGTCCTCGTAGATCTCGCGCAGCGAGCGCCGCTCGCGCACCTCGCGCAGGATCAGCTCGCGGTGCGCCTCCAGGTCGGCCATCAGCCGGTCCTGTACCGGGTTCGCGCCGAGCGAGCCCGAGTAGCCGATGTCCGCGGTGTATCCCTCGTAGACCGGAGCCATGTCCAGGATGAACGGCATCCCGGGCTCCAGTCTGCGGTCGGTCGGGAAGAACTGCAGCGGGACGCGGAAGTTCACGAACGCCGTGCGGTCCCCGAACCAGGCGAAGGGCAGGTGGAACCAGTCCCGCACCCCTCGCTCGCGCAGCCACTGCCGCTGCATCCGAGCCGCCTCGCGCTCGGTCACGCCCGGCTCAAGGCGCGCCGCGATCGCCTCCGCGCACTCGTAGGCCAGGCGCTGCACGCGCCTGAACCCCTGAAGTTCAACGGAGGGTTCACTGCTCACTGCCGTCGTCATGCCGCCCCGTCCCGTCGTGCCGCCGACTCGTCCCGTCGACTGCGGTACGCGTCCGTAACTTGACACTGGTGAATGTGACAGTTGTTAGAGGCGGCGTCAATAGGCGTGCTCGGGCAGGGGAACCCCTAGGGCCCCGTAATACCGGAGTCTGACGCCAAAACGGCTCTGAGGTCTGACGACCGGCGTGGCTCGGATCACTACCGTCGAAGGCGTGACTGTGATCGCGACCGAAAGCCTGAGCAAGCGGTTCCCCCGGGTGACCGCGCTCGACCGGCTGTCCGTGGACATCGGGCCCGGTGTGACCGGACTCGTCGGAGCCAACGGCGCCGGCAAGTCCACCCTGATCAAGATCCTGCTGGGTCTGTCCCCCGCCACGGAGGGCCGCGCCGAGGTGCTCGGCCTGGACGTCGCCACGAAGGGCGGCTCCATCCGCGAGCGCGTCGGATACATGCCGGAGCACGACTGCCTGCCGCCCGACGTCTCGGCCACCGAGTTCGTCGTCCACATGGCGCGCATGTCCGGTCTGCCGCCCACCGCCGCGCGCGAGCGCACCGCGGACACCCTGCGCCATGTCGGCCTGTACGAGGAGCGCTACCGCCCCATCGGCGGCTACTCCACCGGCATGAAGCAGCGCGTGAAGCTCGCCCAGGCGCTGGTGCACGACCCGCAACTGGTCTTCCTGGACGAGCCGACCAACGGCCTCGACCCGGTCGGCCGCGACGAGATGCTCGGCCTGATCCGCCGCATCCACACCGACTTCGGCATCTCGGTCCTGGTCACCTCCCACCTGCTCGGCGAACTGGAGCGCACCTGCGACCATGTCGTCGTCATCGACGGCGGCAAGCTGCTGCGCTCCAGCTCCACCAGGGACTTCACGCAGACCACGACCACCCTCGCGATCGAGGTCACCGACAGCGACACCCACCCCGACGGCACCCGCGCGGTCCGCGACGCGCTGCACGCGCGCGGGGTGGAGATCCAGGAGGACGGCGACGGTCTGCCCGGCGCCGGACACATCCTGCTGCTGAGCGCCGCGGGCGAGGAGACGTACGACCTCGTCCGGGACGTGGTCGCCGACCTCGGCCTCGGCCTGGTGCGCATGGAGCAGCGCCGGCACCACATCTCCGAGGTGTTCACCAACAGCGACGAACAGCGGAAGGAGGCCGTCGGCCATGGCGGTTGAGCAGCCCCTGGCGACGCACAGCGGCGACCAGTCCCGCATCCACGACATCGGCTACCGCGGCTACGACGGCCCCCGCCTGGGCCGCGCCTACGCCCGCCGCTCGCTGTACTCGCAGTCCCTGCGCGGCGCCTACGGCCTCGGCCGCTCGGTGAAGTCCAAGGTGCTGCCGATGCTGCTGTTCGCGGTGATGTGCGTGCCCGCCGCCATCATGGTGGCCGTCGCCGTCACCACCAAGGCGCACGAACTCCCCGTGTCCTACACCCGCTACGCGATCGTCATGCAGGCCGTGATCAGCCTGTACGTCGCCTCGCAGGCACCCCAGTCCGTCTCCCGCGACCTGCGCTTCAAGACCGTGCCGCTGTACTTCTCGCGGCCGGTCGAGACCGCCGACTACGTACAGGCGAAGTTCGCGGCGCTGGCCTCGGCCCTGTTCGTGCTCACCGGCGCCCCACTTCTCGTGATGTACGTGGGCGCGCTGCTGTCCAAGATGGGCTTCGCCCATCAGACCAAGGAATTCGCCCAGGGACTGGTCTGCGTGACCCTTCTCTCGCTGCTCTTCGCCGGCATCGGCCTGGTCATCGCGGCCGTCACCCCGCGCCGCGGCTTCGGCATCGCCGCCGTGATCGCCGTACTGACCATCACCTCCGGCGCCGTCTCCACGCTCCAGGCCATCGCCGACACCCACGGCAACAGCGACGCCGTTCCGTGGCTCGGCCTGTTCTCGCCCATCACGCTGATCGGCGGCATCCAGTCCGCCTTCCTGGGCGGCAGCTCCCCCTACCCCGGCGGGGTGAGCCCCTCCCACGGGCAGGGCGCCGTGTTCGTCCTGGTCGCCCTGGGAGTGATAGCCGCGAGCTACGGCCTCCTGGTGCGCCGCTACAAGAAGGTGGGCCTGTGACCACGCTGAGCATCGACCACGTCTCCCGCTGGTTCGGCAACGTCGTCGCCGTCAACGACATCACCATGACCATCGGCCCCGGGGTCACCGGCCTGCTCGGGCCCAACGGCGCCGGCAAGTCCACGCTCATCAACATGATGGGCGGCTTCCTCGCCCCCTCCACCGGCACGGTCACCCTCGACGGGCAGCCGGTGTGGCGCAACGAGGAGATCTACCGGCACATCGGCATCGTCCCCGAGCGGGAGGCGATGTACGACTTCCTCACCGGCCGCGAATTCGTCGTCGCCAACGCCGAGTTGCACGGCCTGGGCGCCAAGGCGGCCGGGCGGGCCCTCGCCACGGTCGAGATGGAGTACGCGCAGGACCGGAAGATCTCCACGTACTCCAAGGGCATGCGGCAGCGCGTGAAGATGGCGAGCGCGCTGGTGCACGACCCGTCACTGCTGCTGCTCGACGAGCCCTTCAACGGCATGGACCCGCGCCAGCGCATGCAACTCATGGAGCTGCTCAGGCGGATGGGTGACGAGGGCCGCACGGTGCTGTTCTCCTCGCACATCCTCGAAGAGGTCGAGCAGCTCGCCCGGCACATCGAGGTCGTCGTCGCCGGGCGGCACGCGGCCAGCGGCGACTTCCGCAGGATCCGCCGCCTGATGACCGACCGCCCGCACCGCTACCTGGTGCGCTCCAGCGACGACCGGGCCCTCGCGGCGGCGCTGATCGCGGACCCGTCGACGTCCGGCATCGAGGTCGACCTCGCCGAGGGTGCGCTGCGTATCCAGGCCGTCGACTTCGGCCGCTTCACCGCGCTGCTGCCGAGAGTCGCCAGGGACCACGGCATCCGCCTGCTCACGGTCTCGCCGTCCGACGAGTCCCTCGAGTCCGTCTTCTCGTACCTGGTCGCGGCGTAGGAGGCCGAAGATGTACGACCCCACCGTCGCCCGGCTCACCTACCGGGCCCTGCTCGGCCGTCGCCGGGCCCTCATCCTCGGCGCGCTGCCGCTGCTACTGATCGTGATCTCCGCGGTCGTGCGCGCGCTGGCCGGCGCCGACGACCAGACGGCGGCCGACCTGCTCGGCGGCCTGGCCCTCGCCACGATGGTGCCGATCATCGGCGTCATCGCGGGCACCGGCGCGATCGGCCCGGAGATCGACGACGGCTCCGTGGTGTATCTGCTGTCCAAGCCGATCAAGCGCCCCGCGATCATCTTCACCAAGCTGATCGTGGCCGTCGCGGTGACCATGGTGTTCTCCGCGGTGCCGACACTGATAGCGGGCTTGATCCTCAACGGCAACGGCCAGCAGGTCGCCGTCGCCTACACGGTCGCGGCCCTGGTCGCCTCCATCGCCTACGCGGCGCTCTTCCTGCTCCTCGGCACGGTGTCGCGGCACGCGGTGGTCTTCGGGCTGGTCTACGCGCTCGTGTGGGAGGCGCTGTTCGGCTCCCTCGTCTCGGGCGCGCGCACGCTGAGCGTCCAGCAGTGGGCGCTGGCCGTCGCCCACAAGGTCACCGGCGGCGAGCTGATCACCTCGGACGTCAGCCTGCCGACGGCGACCGTGCTGCTGGTGACGGTCACCGTCCTGGCCACCTGGTACGCGGGCCAGAAGCTGCGGGCGCTGACGCTGGCGGGCGAGGAGTAGGCCGGCCGGCGGTTAATTCGGTGGTGTCCAACTCGGCGGTGGGGCACAGTGGTTGTGCCCCTTCCGCCGGGAACGTCCCGGCGCCGCGTTCTGGGAGAGGAGGCGGGCGATGTCCATGCACGGCAGTACGCCCGGCTCCCGGCAGGGCAGCCCGAGGCCGGCTCCGGAGTAATCGCTACCCCTCCGTGGAGCCATGGGAACTGCCCGGGGCGGTCGCTTCGAGCACGCGATGTCGCTCTCGCGTGGACCGCCCACCCGGAGGATTGGCCGAGTGGTAAGGCACCGGCTTGCGCTGTGTTCAATCAGAAGCAGGTCGCGGTCGGGGGTAACCCCGCGCACGTTCGATCCGTGCATCCTCCGCAGAAGAAGCAGAAGAAGCAGAAGAAGCAGAAGAGGCTGAGAAGCTCAGCCCAGCAACCGTTCCAGCACCACCGCGATGCCGTCCTCCTCGTTGGAGGCCGTCACCTCGTCGGCCACCGCCTTCAGTTCCTCGTGGGCGTTGGCCATGGCCACGCTGTGGGACGCCCAGGCGAACATCGGGATGTCGTTGGGCATGTCACCGAAGGCCATCGTGTCAGCCGCCTTCAGCCCCAGGCGGCGGGCCGCGAGAGACAGGCCCGTGGCCTTGGACAGGCCCAGGGGAAGCAGTTCCACGATGCCCGCGCCCGCCAGGGCCACGGTGACGAAGCCGCCGGCCGCGTGGCGGGCCGCCTCGGCCAGCTCGTCGTCGCCCAGCGTCGGATGCTGGATGTAGATCTTGTTCAGCGGGGCGGTCCAGAGGTCGGACGCGTCCGTGAAGGGGACCGCGGGGAGGCTGCCCGTGACCGCGTAGCCCGGCCCCACCAGCACCTCGCCGTCGAGGCCGCTGCGGCTCGCCGCCAGGTACAGCGGGCCCACCTCGGCCTCGATCTTGGCCAGCGCCACGCCCGCCAGCTGCCGGTCCAGGGTGACCGACGTGAGCAGGCGGTGCGCCCCGGCGTCGTAGACCTGCGCGCCCTGGCCGCAGACGGCGAGGCCCTCGTAGCCGAGGGCGTCGAGGATGTGCCGGGTCCAGGGGACCGCGCGGCCCGTGACCACGATGTGGGCCGCGCCCGCCGCGGTGGCCGCGGCGAGCGCCTCACGCGTGCGCTGCGAGACCGACTCGTCGGAGCGCAGGAGCGTTCCATCGAGGTCGGTCGCGATCAGCCGGTACGGGAACCCTCCGGAGGCAGACCCTCCGGAGGGAGACTCGTGGCTCACTTGGCGACCGGCTCCAGGACCTCCCGGCCGCCCAGGTACGGCCGCAGGACCTCGGGCACGCGGACCGAGCCGTCGGCCTGCTGGTGGTTCTCCAGGATCGCCACGATGGTGCGCGGTACGGCGCACAGCGTGCCGTTGAGCGTGGCCAGCGGGCGGACCTGCTTGCCGTCGCGGACGCGGATCGACAGGCGGCGGGACTGGAACTCGGTGCAGTCCGAGGTCGAGGTCAGCTCGCGGTACTTGCCCTGGGTCGGGATCCACGCCTCGCAGTCGTACTTACGGGAGGCCGAGGCGCCGAGGTCGGCGGAGGCGACGTCGATGACGCGGAACGGCAGCTCCAGCGAGGTCAGCCACTGCTTCTCCCACTCCAGCAGGCGCTTGTGCTCCTCCTGCGAGTCCTCGGGAGTGACGTACGTGAACATCTCGACCTTGTCGAACTGGTGCACGCGGAAGATGCCCCGGGTGTCCTTGCCGTGCGAACCGGCCTCGCGGCGGAAGCAGGGGGAGAAGCCCGCGTAACGCAGCGGCAGCTTGTCCGCGTCGATGATCTCGTCCATGTGGTAGGCCGCCAGCGGCACCTCGGACGTGCCGACCAGGTAGAGGTCGTCCTTGTCGAGGTGGTAGACGTCCTGCGCGGCCTGGCCGAGGAAGCCGGTGCCGGCCATGGACTGCGGGCGGACCAGCGCCGGGGTCAGCATCGGCGTGAAGCCGGCCGCCGTCGCCTGCGCGAGCGCCGCGTTCACCAGGGCCAGCTCCAGCAGGGCGCCGACGCCGGTGAGGAAGTAGAAGCGGGAGCCGGAGACCTTGGCGCCGCGCTCGACGTCGATCGCGCCGAGCAGCTGGCCCAGCTCCAGGTGGTCCTTGGGCTCGAAGCCCTCGGCGCCGAAGTCGCGGATCGTGCCGTGCGTCTCCAGCGTGACGAAGTCCTCCTCGCCGCCGACGGGCACGTCGGGGTGGACGAGGTTGCCGAGCCGGAGCAGCAGCTGCTGGGTCTCGGCGTCGGCCGCGTCGCGCTCGGCTTCGGCGGCCTTGACGTCGGCCTTCAGCTGCTCGGCGCGCTTGAGCAGCTCGGCCTTCTCGTCGCTGGTGGCCTTGGGGATGAGCTTGCCGAGCGACTTCTGCTCGGCGCGCAGCTCGTCGAAGCGGACGCCGGACGACCTGCGCCGCTCGTCGGCAGACAGGAGGGAGTCGACGAGCGCGACGTCCTCTCCACGGGCGCGCTGGGACGCGCGCACACGGTCGGGGTCCTCACGGAGCAGGCGAAGGTCAATCACGTGGCCAAGGCTACCGGTGCGGGGTTCCCGCTCACGAATCACTATTCCGGGGAGTCCTGATTCGCGGCTTACGTTCCGTTATGCGCTAATTGCCGAGCGTGTCAAGGGAAAGTGTCTCATTCCCCGGGACGAGGCATGTGTCGCGTGCCCGGTTGACCGGATTCCCTTGTGCGGGGCGGCACTTGGCCACCGGGTTGTCCACAGAAGTCTCGGACCTCCGATGAGTTATCCACAGGCTGTGTGGAAGATCTGTGGACTTCGGAATTGATCACTCCGGAAGCTGCGGCCGAACTGAAGAATTCCCGGTTCGAGCTGGGGTGACACCCACTTTCGGGTGGAAAGGGGTCGCTCCAAAAGATGAACCAAAGGAAACGAGTGGACGAAGGGTGATGTGCGGGATGGTGGCCGCATCGGGGACTTCTGGGGCGATTTGTCGACCGGATCGCCCTGCCGTGTCGACTTGTCCCCAGGTCGAGAAGCGGACCTGTGGATAACTTCTGTGGATAACGCCGGTGTGTGGGTACGACCGGCCGGCACCGGCCTGGAACCGGCCTGGAACCGGCCTAGAACCGGCCGTCCTGGCAGCGCGCCACCCAGTCCGCCGCCGCCATGAACTCCTCGTCCGAGGTCCCCGGCCGCGTCGGCCCCGCCTCGTCCGGCCTGATGTCCGCCCGCGGATAGGACCCGAGGAAGCGCACCTGGAGACAGATCCGCTTGAGCCCCATCAGCGCCTCGGCCATTCGCCGGTCGGAGATATGGCCCTCGGCGTCGATGCAGAAGCAGTAATTGCCGATACCGGCCCCGGTCGGCCGGGACTGCAGCAGCATGAGGTTGATGCCGCGCGAGGCGAACTCGCCCAGCAGATCGCGCAGGCCACCGGGGTGGTCGTCCCGCTGCCACAGCACCACCGAGGTCTTGTCGGCGCCGGTCGGCGCGGCGGGCCGGGCCGGACGGCCGACCAGCACGAACCGGGTCTGCGCGTTCTCCGCGTCGTGGATGCCGGTCTCCAGGGCCTCCAGGCCGTACCGGGCGGCGGCGAACTCGCCCGCGAAGGCGGCGTCGTACCGGCCCTCCTGGACCAGGCGGGCGGCGTCCGCGTTCGAGGCGGCAGACTCCCAGGTCGCGTCGGGCAGGTTCTTCCTCAGCCAGTTGCGCACCTGCGGCTGGGCCGCCGGATGGGCGGAGACCGTCTTGATGTCGGACAGCTTGGTGCCCGGCCGGACCAGCAGCGCGAAGGTGATCGACAGCAGCACCTCGCGGTAGATCGTCAGCGGGGCGCCCGCGACCAGCTCGTCCAGGGTGGTGGTGATGCCGCCCTCGACGGAGTTCTCGATCGGTACGAACGCGGCCTCGGCCTCGCCGGCGCGCACCGCGTCCAGCGCGGACTGCACCGACACGTACGGGATCAGCTCCCGGGTGGCCGCCTCCGGAAGCGTGCGCAGGGCGACTTCGGTGAAGGTGCCCTCGGGGCCGAGATACGCATAGCTCGCTGGCATAGCCTCACCCTAATGGCCGCAGGAAAGCGCGGCTCCCGCGTCTCATGAAAGCCACCCGAGTGAGTGGTTTGAAACCCCGGACGGGTGATTTCCCGCCCGGAATCCTCCGGGATCACTCGGAATCCCCGGTGGGCCGCGCGGGGCCGACCGGGATCACCCTTCCAGCAGCCGCTGCCCCACGTACTCCCCCTCGGCCGCCCCGCCGGGCACCGCGAACAGGCCGCTCGCCTCGTGCCGGACGAACTCCGACAGCGCGTCCCCCCGGTCGAGCTTGCGCTGCACCGGCACGAAACCGCGTAGCGGGTCCGCCTGCCAGCAGACGAACAGCAGACCGGCGTCCGGAGTGCCGTCCGCGTCGATGCCGTCGTGGTACGAGAACGGGCGCCGCAGCATGGCCGCGCCTCCGTTCCGGTCGGGCCTGCTGATCCGGGCGTGCGCGTTGAGCGGGACGACGTACTGGCCCTTCGCGTCGGTCTTCTCCAGGTCCATCGCGGTCGTCTCGCCGCCCCCGGACAGCGGCGCCCCGTTGTCCTTGCGGCGTCCGATGACCGCCTCCTGGGCTGCGAGCGACAGCTTCTCCCAGTCGTCCAGGAGCATGCGGATCCGGCGTACGACGGCGTAGGAGCCGTTCGCCATCCACGCGGGCTCGCCCGAGCCGGGCACGAAGATCCGCCGGTCGAAGTCGGGCTCGGCCGGCTTCGGGTTGCGGGTGCCGTCGAGCTGGCCCATGAGGTTGCGGGCCGTCATGGGGTGGGCGGTGGCACCCGGGCTGCGGTTGAAGCCGTTCATCTGCCAGCGGACACGGGCCGCGCTGCCCGCGTCCTTCTGGAGCGCGCGCAGGGCGTGGAAGGCGACCAGGGCGTCGTCGGCGCCGATCTGCACCCACAGGTCACCGTCGCTGCGCGTCTTGTCGAGCTGGTCGGAGGAGAAGGCCGGCAGCGGGTCCAGGGCGTCCGGCCGCTGCTTCTCCAGGCCGGTCCGGCCGAAGAAGGAGTGCCCGAAGCCGAAGGTGACGGTCAGCGAGGACGGGCCCGCGTCCCGGGCCACGCCGGTGTCGCCGTGCGGAGCCGCCTCGCCCGCCATCAGCCGCTCGGCCGTGGTCGACCAGCGGCGCAGCAGGGCCGCCGCCTCCTTGCGGCCCGCGCCCGCGGCCAGGTCGAAGGCGACGAGGTGGCCGCGCGCCTGGAGCCCCTCGGTGATGCCGGGCTGATGTTTCCCGTGAAACATCGCCCGGCCCGAGCCCACGGAGGACAACGGGGCGGCCTGGGCGGGCGCGGCGGCGTAGCCCGCGGCACCGCCCGCCGCGCCGAGCACGAGGCCGGTGGCGCCGACGGTGCCGAGCAGCGTCCGGCGCGAAATGCCCTCCCTGAAGGGGGCGTTTTCGGAATCGGCCTCCCTGGGGGCGGCCGTTTCCCCCTTGCGGGCGGTCATCTCGGGAGGGGACTGGTCGGGCATGGTGTCGTTCAGCCGATCTGCGCGTTCTTGGAGACGGTCGCCTGGTCGATGTCGGAGGTCCGCACGGTCACGGCGATCTTCCAGTCGCCCGCCATGGGGATCTGCACTCCGCCCGCCGACCAGTGGCCGGTGGCGAGGTGGTCGGGGGTCACGGGAAGCGGGCCGATCTTCTTCACCGCGAGGGTGAGGGAGACCTTCACCTCCGGGACGTCGAAGGCGCGGCCGTTGGGCCGCTGGACGTAGACGTGCAGCAGGTTGCCGCCCACGCGCGCGGGGTCGAGTTCGATCCGTACGACGCCCTTGCCGTCGGTGCCGCCCGTGTCGAAGGGCATGTCCAGGGTCAGCGCGCCGGAGGCGGACCTGTCGGCTGCGCCGGAGGACGACGAGGCGGCGGCCTTGGCTTCCTGCTCGGTGCGGCCCGGCTCGGTCTGGGTCAGCAGGGTGGTGACGGCGAGCACGACGACCGCGACACAGGCCTCGGCGAACACCGAGCGGCGCAGCCCGGATCGGTGCGGATCGGCGTCCCGCAGCTGCTTGCGCCGGGCGGTGTCCATCGCGGCTTGCTGCCGGGCGAGCTGAGCGGCGCGCCGGGTGTCGTCGGTGGCGGGTGCGGTCTCCTGTACGCCGCCGGACGCGACCTTCTCGCGCTGTTCCGCCGTCGCCGGGACCGTTTCCGCTGTCGCGGGGACCGTGTCCGCGAGGCGGCGCGTCCAGCGGCGCGACAGGCGAGCGATGCTGATCAGCAGCACCACCAGCCCGATCTTGATCAGCAGCAGCTGTCCGTACCGGGTCTCGGTGAAGGCCGACCAGGAGCCGAGCTGGCGCCAGGACTGGTAGGTGCCGGTGGCGGCCAGGGTGACGACCGAGCTGAAGGCGAGGCGGGAGAAGCGGCGGGTGGCTGCGGCCTCGACCGGGGTCTCGGCGGGCGCCCGGTACAGGGCGACCAGGAGCGCGGTGAGACCGCCCAGCCAGCCGGCGACGGCCAGCAGATGGACGACGTCGACGGGCATGGCGAGGCCCGGCTGGAGCCCGGTGGAGGCGTGCTCGGCCATCGCCCAGCTCGCCGCGAGCCCGGCCGCGACGACCACCCCGCCGGCCGCGAGGCCGAAGGTCAGATCGCGCTTCTCCGGGCCCTCCTCGCGCCGGTTGTAGGCGCCGAACAGGATGGCGATGAACAGCGCGGCCGTGGCGAGCAGCAGCAGCCGGGAGACCAGCGTCGCGCCGGTCTTGGTCTGCAGGACCTGGTCGAGCAGATCGAGGTCGAAGACGTCGGCGAACTTCCCGGTGGTGGTGTACGAGCCGCGCAGGAGCAGCAGCCACAGGGTGGCCGCGGTGAGGGCGAGCCAGCCGCCGACGACCAGTCGCTGCAGGGCCCGTACGCCCGACCCGCGCGGCCAGCAGGCGAGCACGAAGGCGGCGCCGCCCACCAGCACGATGAAGCCGGCGTACGACACGTACCGTCCGAGCCCGTAGAGCACGCCCACGACTCCGCCCCCGGCCGTCGGCCCGGTGTCGGAGACGACGGTCTGCGAGGGCGCCCCGATGGAGAAGGTGTAGGCGCCGGAGACGGGGTGGCTGTCGGCCGAGACGACCTGGTAGGTCACCGTGTACGTGCCCTTGCCGAGGCCGCTCTTGAGGTGGACGGCGTACGTCGTCCCGCTCACGTTGGCCGGCGAGCCCGTCTGGACGGACTTGCCCCTGGGGTCGAGGACGCGCAGCGAGTCGTCGCTCAGCGCCACCTTCTCGGAGAAGGTGAGCGACACCTGGTCGGGCGCCTTGTCGACCACCACCCCCTGCGCGGGGGCGCTGCCGGTCAGCGCGGCGTGCGCGGAGGCGGGGCCGGCGCCCGCCAGCAGCGCGCCGGTCACGGCGAGAAGCAGCAGCACCAGGGTCCGCAGGCGGGGGGTGATGGTCCGCGTCAAGGTGGTCCCTTCCTCAGTGGCGCTCAGTGGCGCTCAGTGGCCGGTCGACGGGTTGTACGTGGCGGACCGCACCGGCATCTCGACGGTGAGGGGCTCCGACTTGGCGAACGTGAGCTTCACGGTGACCGTCTGGCCCTGCTCCGGCTTCCGCTTCAGCTTCTCGAACATCAGGTGGTTGCCACCGCTCCTGAACACCAGCTGCCCGTGGGCGGCGACGGGGAAGGACGACTTCTCGGCCATCGTCCCGCCGACGGTGCTGTGCATGGTGACCTCGCCGGCGACGTCGCTCGTGACCGAGGTCAGCTCGTCCTTCGCCCCGCCCTTGTTGACGATCGTCAGGAAGCCGGCGGCCATGTCGGCGGTGACCGGCTGGGGCATGTAGGAGGAGCTGACGGACAGTTCGGCCTTGCCGGAACCGGAACCGGAGTCGGAGCCGCCGCAGCCGGCCAGGGTCAGGACCCCGGCCAGCACAGCCGCAGTCGGGACGGCACGCCTCACGGCTTCGCCCCCTCGACCAGCTTGGGCAGGTCCTTGGTGTAGTCGTCGACCGTGGCGTCCTCGCCATAGAGGACGTAACCGGCGTCGGTCTTCGGCGAGAACGCGATGACCTGGGTGCCGTGCATCGAGACAAGCTTGCCGTTCTTGTCCTTGGTCGTCGGCTCGACGGCGATGCCGACGGTGCGGGCGCCGGCCCGGATGGTCTTGAAGTCGCCGGTCAGGCCGATGAACTGCGGGTCGATGCCCTTGAGCCACTTGCCCAGTTCGGCAGAGGTGTCACGGGCCGGGTCGGTGGTGACGAACACGACCCTGAGGTCGTTCTGCTCGGCCTTGGGCAGCGCTTTCTTGGCCACCGCGATGTTGCTCATCGTCGTCGGGCAGACGTCGGGGCAGTGGGTGTAGCCGAAGTAGATCAGGGTCGGGTGGCCCTTGGTCTCCTTGCGCAGGTCGTACTTCTTGCCGTGCGTGTCGGTGAGGACCAGGTCCGGCTTGTCGAACGGCTGGTCGAGGACGGTGGCGGCCTTCTTCGAGCCGGTCTCGCCGCCGACCACGGCGACCGGCGACTTGCCGTCGTCCCCGCTGCCGCAGGCGGAGAGGGTCAGGGTGGCGGCGGCGAGCAGCGTGGCCGCGACGAACGTCTTCTTACGCATAGAAAAATGTCCCAGAGATGAGAATTCCGGCGCGCACCGGGGTCGTGCGACAGCCTCGCACGGTCCCCGGTACGCGCTGCGGAACGGTGGATCAGGAGGCGGTCCGGCGGCGGCCCGCGAGGAGGCCGTAGGCCACGCCCGCGGCGCCGATCACGATGCCGGCGACACCGAGCACGCGCGCGGTGGTGTCGCTGCCGCCGTGCGAGTCGGAGTCCTCGGCGGCGGTGTTCTCGGTCTTGCCGGTCCCGTCGGTCTTGTCGGCGGCGTCCTTGGCGTCGGACGTGCCGTGGTGGTCGTCACCGGCGGCCGACAGCTCCAGCACCGGTGCCGGGTTCTCGGGCTCGTTCTGGCCCTTCTGCGGCACCTCGATCCAGCGCACGACCTCCTTGTCGGAGTACGTCTGGATCGCCTTGAAGACGAGCTGGTCGGTGTCCTGTGGCAGCGCGCCGAGGGAGAGCGGGAACTTCTGGAAGTAGCCGGGCTCGATGCCCTTGCCGTCGGCGGTCCAGGTGACCTTGGTGACGGCCTCGTCGATCTTCTCGCCGTGCATCGTGAGCGGCTTGTCCAGCTTGGCCTTGGTGACGTGCACGCTCCAGCCGGGCAGCGGCTCGGGCATGACCGAGGCCAGCGGGTGGTCCGCCGGGAAGTTCACCTCGACCTTGGTGGTCGAGGTGTTGTCGCGCTCGTTGGGCACCTTGAAGTCCACCACCGCGTAGCCGCCCTTGGCCGCGGTGCCCTCGGGCTGCACGCTGACGTGTGCGAAGGCGGGGACGGACAGGGCGAGGACGGCCGTACCGGCGACGGCAGCGGCGGCGGTGAGGTGAGAGGCGATACGAGAAGCCTGCATGGCAGGGCACTCCACTCTGGGTGAGATCCGTAAGGGGGAAACGCGCGCAGGCGCGCGTGCCGCGCGACGGCGGCCCCTCTCCGGTTCTTCGGTGGACTGTTCCGTGTGTCCCGTGGAGCGGTGGTCGCGTCGCGTCAGGCGGCGAGGAGGAAGGCGGCGGCGGGCGGGCCGCGCCGGATCACCGTGTGCTGGAGTGTGGTGGTGTGCGGGGCGGGTGCCTCGTCGGCGGCGGCACGGCGGCCACGCGGGCCCGGCTCGGGCGCGGGCAGCAGCCCGGCGCACAGGGCGCACGTCAGCGCGAGCGCCGCGCGCAGAGACCGTATGAGCGCCCCCTCGGCGACCCCGTGCGCCGACAGCTCGATGAGCCGGAGCACGGCGAGGTCGCCGCGGCGCAGCAGCCAGCCGGTGGCGACGGCCGCGAGAACGTGGCCGAGCAGCATCGGCAGGGAGGGCAGCAGCGCGGCGAAGGAGCCGGTGGCGTCGGCCGCGTGGTGCACGGCACCCGTGGTGCCGGTGGGGCGGCCGGAGGTGTTGATCAGGTGGGCGTTGAGGAGGAGCCGGTAGGAGTGCCCGGGGGGCAGGGCCGAGGGGCTGGACCCGCACAGGAGCCGCGCGGCCCGTTCGACGAGCGCGGCGTCGTTCAGTGACGCGTTCATCGGGCCCATGGAATTCATGGAGCCCATGGAGCCCATCGGTGTCGCGCCGGAAGCCGCCATCGCCCCGTGCTGGCCCAGCCCGAACAGCGTGTGCAGTACGGTCTGGCCGAGCGTGAGCAGCGCGGCGATGCCGGGCAGCGAGCGGGCCCGCCCGGCGAGCGGTGCCACGAGCAGCAGCGAACCGAGGAAACCCGCGCCGAGCGTCCACAGGGGCACGCGCGCGCAGGAGGCCAGGACGTGCCCGGCCGCGGCCAGCACGACACAGACCGCGGCGAACACCGCGGCCCGCAGGATCCGGAGCCCGGCTCCGGGGCGCGCCGTGCGCGGGTGGGGGGCAGTCATGGCGCGCCCATCATCCCACTGGCCTGGGCCGCAGCCGACGGCAGGTCCGCACCTCATACACCGATTTCGGCCGGGACGCATCGCCCGTATGGGCTGAGTCACGTCAACAGGGTGCTTACGGGCGCGTACGGGCGGCAATAGGTACCACGTACGGGCGGCAGTGGGTAACGGTATGTCGAGCCGCGGCCAGGAGGCTGGAGCATGAGCATCTGGTGGTCACTGCATCTGCGGCGCGAGGCCGCGAGCGTACCGCTCGCCCGGCGGCTGCTGATCGGCACCATGGAGACGGCGGGCGTCGATCCGGAGATCTCCTACGACCTGTCCGTCGCCCTCAGTGAGGCCTGCGCGAACGCTGTCGCGCACGGCGGGGGCGCCACGGCCGGCGGAACCTCGGAGGCGTACCGGGTGACCGCCTACATCGACGGCGAGAAGTGCCGTATCGAGGTGGCCGATTCCGGCCCCGGCCCCGGCCTCGCCCGGATCCAGGACATCCGGCCGGCCCGCGCGGACGCCGAGCACGGCCGGGGGCTCTGTCTGATCAGAGAACTCGCCGACCACGTCCACATCGGGGCCAAGCCGGGCCGGGGCGGGACGGTCGTGAGCTTCGACAAGATCCTCAAATGGAAGAAGGACCCCTCCCTGCTCACGGCATGACGGTCCGTCGGCGCGACGGACCGTCCGTATCGCTAGGGTGCGCGCATGCTCTTCGACGAGGACAGCGGACTTTTCGAGCACGCGGAGATATCGGCCGGCGTGACCCTGCGGCTCCTCTCCGCGGAGGATGCGCAAGGCCTCTGCCTCGCCTGCAACGAGAACCGGGCTCACCTGGAGCCGTGGGAGCCGGTCAGACCGGAGTCCTTCTTCACGGTCGGGGGCCAGGCGGAGCGCATCGAGGGGATCCTGCGGCAGTTCGCGGAGGGCCTCGCGGTGCCGTGGGTGTTCGAGGCGGCGGACGGGCGGATCGTCGGGAGGATCACCCTGACGGGCATCTCCCGGGGGCCGTTCTGCAGTTCCTTTCTCGGTTACTGGGTCGCGGCCGACCAGCAGAACAAGGGGCTGGCCGGCGCCGCCGTCAACGCGGTCGGCCGGATCGCGCGGGACGCGCTCGGCCTGCACCGGATCGAGGCGTCCACGCTGGTGGAGAACACCGCCTCGCAGCGCGTGCTGGAGAAGTGCGGATTCGTGCCGATCGGTCTTGCGGCGCATTACCTCCACATCAACGGGAGATGGCGGGACTGCCGTCTCTTCCAGCGGATCCTGCACGAGCGCGATCCTGAGCTGTGAGCTCTTCCGCGGCCGGCCGGCGGCTCGCCGCCCAGCGCGCCGCCGGTCCCATCGCGTACGCCGCGACCGGCATCAGGGCGCCCAGCAGCAGCCAGCCGGGGGTGCCCCAGCCCAGCAGCAGCGAGGTCACCACCAGCGGGCCCAGGGTGCGGGCCACCGTGACGCCGGTGCCGAAGAAGCCCTGGTACTCGCCCATCCGGTCGGCCGGGGCCAGGTCGAAGGAGAGCTGCCAGGAGCCCGCCGACTGCTGCATCTCCGCGATGACCTGGAGCACGGCGCCGGCCACCAGGGCCAGCGCCGCGGGCCATGCGGAGCGCCCTGCCGACAGCGCGCACACCGCACAGGACGCCAGCATCACGACCCCGGACCGGCGCAGCACCCGTACGGCGCTGTCGAGCCCGGTGACCGCGCGGGCCGCCCGGACCTGGAACAGCGTCACCGCCGCGGTGTTGAGCACGAACAGCACGGACGCCAGCCAGGCCGGGGCGCCGGTCCGCTCGGTGATCCACAGCGGCAGCGCGAGGCTCAGCAGCGGCAGCCGCAGCAGCAGGACCGCGTTGAGCAGGGCGACGAGCGCGTAGGGCCGGTCGCGCAGTACGACGAGCCGGCCGCCGTGGCCCGCCGCGGCGGCCACCTGGGGCACCGCCGGCAGCCCCGACAGGATCAGCGCGCACACCAGGAAGCACGCCGTGTCCAGCGCGAGCACGCCCCGGTACGCCGTCGCCGTCCCGGCGTTCAGCGCGAGCCCGCCGAGGGCCGCGCCCACCGCGAGCCCGCCGTTCAGCGTCGACTGCAGCCGGGCCAGCAGCCCCGTCCGCTCCCCAGCCGGCACCAGCCCCGCCAGCAGTGCCTGCCGGGCCGCCGCCAGCCCCGACTGCGCCGAGGCGTAGGCACAGGCGGTGAGGACGAACGGCACGAACCCCCGCACCACGAGGAACGAGCCGACCGCCGCCGCGGTTCCCAGTGCCAGCAGCACCGACGTCCCGCGCGGCCCGCGCCGGTCCGCGAGCCGTCCGAGAGGCACCCCGACCAGCGAGCCGAACGCCCACGCGAGGGTCAGGCCGAGCCCCACGCGCGCGGGGGCGAGCCCGACGACCTGGGTGAAATACAGCGCCGAGGACACGTAATAGGCGCCGTCCCCGACGGAGTTGGCGAGCTGGGCGAGGGCCAGGCGGCGCTGCGGACGGATTGTCATACCCGTGAGCGTAGGGGCCGGTTGGGCCCCCGAGGAGACCCAATCCGCCGCCGCTTCCGTGGTCCGATTCAGCGCCCGCTTCAGGCCTCCAGGACCTTCGCCAGCACCTCCAGCGCCTCGGGATAGACCCGCTCCCGGGGCGTGCCGTAGCCGACGACCAGGCCCTGCGGGCGGTCCGCGCCGGACGTGTGCCAGTACTCGCCGAGGGTGCCGAGCGCGAGGCCCTCCGCCTCCGCGCGGGCCAGCACCGCGGCCTCGTCGGGCACGTCGATCAGCGCGTGCAGCCCCGCCGCCACCCCGCGTACGGTCCTGCGGGCCCCCAGCCGGTCCAGCAACTGGTCGCGGCGGCGCCGGTACCGCAGCCGGCACGCGCGCACGTGCCGGTCGTAGGCGTGGCTGTCGATCAGTTCCGCGAGCGCGAGCTGGCCGATCGTCTCGGTGTGGTGGTCGCTGTGCAGCTTGGCGTCGGCGACCGCGTCCGCCAGGTGCGGCGGCAGCACCATCCAGCCGAGCCGCAGCGCGGGCCCGAGCGTCTTGGAGGCGGTGCCCAGGTAGACCACCTGCCCCGGTGCCATGCCCTGGACCGCGCCCACGGGCTGCCGGTCGTAGCGGAACTCGCCGTCGTAGTCGTCCTCGACGATGAGCCCGCCACGCGCGCGTGCCCAGTCGGTGAGCGCCCGGCGCCGTTCGGGGTGCAGGGTGACCCCGGTCGGGTACTGGTGGGCCGCGGTCACCACCACGGCGGCCACGTCGCCCAGCGCGTCGGGCCGGATCCCGCGCGCGTCGACCGGCACCGGCTGCACGGTCCCGCCGTTTCGCCGCACCACCTCCCGGTGGAAGGGCAGCCCCGGGTCCTCCATGGCCACGGCGGCGCCGTCCAGTACGCGCGTGAGGAGCGCGAGCCCCTGGACGTAGCCGGAGGTGATGACGATCCGCTCCGGCGGCGCGAGCACCCCGCGCGCCCGCCCCAGGTAGCCCGAGAGCGCGGTGCGCAGCTCGATCCGCCCGCGCGGGTCGCCGTAGTCGTACGCCAGGGAGGGTGCCGTCGCAATGGCGCGGCGCAGGGCGCGCAGCCAGGCCGCCGCCGGGAACGCGCCGACGTCCGGGCTGCCGGGGCGCAGGTCGAAACGCGGGTCACGCGCGCGTGCGTGTGCCTGCGGCGCCTCGGAGCGGGCGGCGGGCAGCGAGGCGACCTGGGTGCCCGAGCCCTGCCGTGCCACCAGGTATCCCTCGGCGACCAGTTGGTCGTAGGCGGCCTTGGCCGTGCCGCGCGAGATGCCGAGTTCGGCGGAGAGCTTCCGGGTGGCCGGGAGCCGTGTTCCGGGCGCCAGCCGTCCGTCCCGTACGGCGTCCCGGAGCGCCTTCTCCAGGCCCGCTCGCCGCCCCGCCGTCGCGTCGGGCTCCAGGTGCAGGTCGACACCGATGCCGGACCAGAAGTCGCTCACGATCCCCCTCCACAGCCCTTCAGCCATGAACTGCCCGCGGCCACGGACCACGCGCACAAGAAAATGGCCGGGTACCCACCGGTACCCGGCCATTCAGTGTGACGTCAGCCCTTCAAAGACGCCATCCACGCCTCGACCTCGTCCGAGCGCCGCGGCAGCCCGGCGCTCAGGTTCCGGTTGCCGTCCTCGGTGACGAGGATGTCGTCCTCGATGCGGACGCCGACACCGCGGTACTCCTCGGGGACCGTGAGGTCGTCGGCCTGGAAGTACAGGCCCGGCTCGACGGTGAGCACCATGCCGGGCTCCAGCGTGCCGTCCACGTACGTCTCGGTCCGCGCGGCGGCGCAGTCGTGGACGTCCATGCCGAGCATGTGGCCGGTGCCGTGCAGGGTCCAGCGGCGCTGCAGGCCCAGCTCCAGGACGCGCTCGACCGGGCCCTCGACCAGGCCCCACTCGACGAGCTTCTCGGCGAGCACGCGCTGCGAGGCGTCGTGGAAGTCGCGGTACTTGGCGCCCGGCTTCACGGCCGCGATACCGGCCTCCTGGGCCTCGTACACCGCGTCGTAGACCTTCTTCTGGATCTCGCTGTACGTGCCGCTGATGGGCAGCGTGCGCGTGACGTCGGCCGTGTACAGCGTGTGGGTCTCCACGCCCGCGTCCAGCAGGAGCAGGTCGCCGGAGCGGACCGGGCCGTCGTTGCGCACCCAGTGCAGCGTGCAGGCGTGCGGGCCGGCAGCGCAGATGGAGCCGTAGCCGACGTCGTTGCCCTCCACGCGCGCGCGGAGGAAGAACGTGCCCTCGATGTAGCGCTCGCTGGTCGCCTCGGCTTTGTCGAGGACCTTCACGACGTCCTCGAAGCCGCGGACGGTCGAGTCGACGGCCTTCTGCAGCTCGCGGATCTCGAAGTCGTCCTTGATCAGCCGGGCCTCGGAGAGGAAGACGCGCAGCTCCTCGTCGCGCTCGGCGGTGACCTTGTCGGTCAGCGCGGCCTCGATGCCGGCGTCGTAGCCGCGCACCACGCGGACCGGGCCGGTGGCCTCCTTCAGCTTCGCCGCCAGCTCGCGCACGTCGGCGGCCGGGATGCCGTAGAGCGCCTCGGACTCGGTGAGGGAGTGGCGGCGGCCGACCCACAGCTCGCCCTGGCCGGAGAGCCAGAACTCGCCGTTCTCACGGTTGGAGCGCGGCAGCAGGTAGATCGTCTCCTCGTGACCGTCACCCTTCGGCTCCAGGACCAGGACGCCGTCCTCGGTCTGGTTGCCGGTGAGGTAGGCGTACTCGACGGACGCGCGGAAGGAGTACTCGGTGTCGTTCGAGCGGGTCTTCAGGTTGCCCGCGGGGACGACGATGCGCTCGCCAGGGAAGCGGGCGGAGAGCGCGGCGCGGCGGCGCGCGGTCTCGGCGGCCTGCTCGACCGGCTTCAGGTCACGCAGTTCGGTGTCGGCCCAGCCGGACTTCATGTTGTCGGCCAGCTCGTCGGAGACGCCCGGGTACAGGCCGTTCTTCCGCGGCTTGATGGGCTCTTCGGACTCGGTCTCGGGGCCCTCTGCGGTAGCAGAGTCGGGCACAGCCGGGTTGAGCTCGTCGGACACGTGATCCTCCTCGATACGCCTTGTGATCTCCCCCGGGCCCGCGACGCTCCTGCTTGTGGCCGAGCGGGGACCTCCATCATCGTACGGTCGTACCGGAGTGGACCCGGGGGTGGATGACCTGTTATGCCCGGTCATGCCAGCCGTCCGGGGCCGGCGGTCAGTCGAAGCGGGCCGCCAGCAGGACCACGTCCTCCTCGCTGTCGGCCGTGTCCAGCCCGTCCGGCAGGACGGTGCGCAGGACGTGGTCGGCGAGGGCTCCGGGGTCGTGGCGCACCGCGCGGGGCGCGCCCGCGGCTGCCGCGTGCAGCCGGGCGAAGGCGCGGTCCATGGGGTCGCCGGTACGGTGCAGCAGCCCGTCGGTGTAGAGCAGAACCGTCTCTCCCGCCTCGGCCTCGATCTCCACGCTGGGCGCCTCCCAGCAGGCGAGCATGCCGAGCGGCGCGGAGACGGACGTCTCGGCGAACTCGGTGCGCCGCTCGCCGATGAGCAGCGGCGGGCTGTGTCCGGCGCCGGCCAGCGTGACCTTGCGCACGGCGGGCTCGCAGTAGGCGAACAGGGCGGTCGCCGAGCGGGCGGGCTCGGTCAGCCGCAGCAGCAGCTCCAGATCGGACAGGACGGCGACCGGGTCCTCGCCCTCCATCACCGCGTACGCCCTGAGGGAGGCGCGCAGCCGGCCCATGGCGGCGACCGCGCTCGGCCCGGAGCCGGTGACGGAGCCGACGGAGAGGCCGAGGGCGGCGTCGGGCAGCGGCAGCGCGTCGTACCAGTCGCCGCCGCCGCGCGGGCCGGTGCGGTGCCGGGCGGCGAGCTGGACGCCGGCCACGCGCGGGAGCCGGGAGGGCAGCAGTTCCTCGGCGATGGTCGCCATGCACGCGCGCGTGCGCTCCACTTCCACGAGCCGGGCGAGGTGTTCGGCGGCGTGGCGGACGTAGAGGCCGGCGAGGTGGCGCTGGCGCTCGTGCGGCTCGGCGGGCTCGTCGTAGAGCCAGACGGCGGCGCCCAGGCGGCCGGCGGAGTCGGTGGACAGGGGGAGGGCGTAGCTGGCGGCGTAGCCGAGGCGGGCGGCCACCTCGCGGTGGCGGGGGTCGAGGCCGTCCTCGGCGAGCAGGTCCGGGTGGACGAGCTCGGCGGCGCCGCGGGTGTCGTACGGCAGGGAGCCGCGCGGGACCGTCTCCAGGTGGCCGAGGTCGGCGCGGCCGAGGCCGAGGCCGAGGGTGGTGCGGGGACCCTGTCCGTCGGCGGGCTCCAGGACGACGAGGCCGCGGCGGGCGCCGACGAGGGCGGCTCCTGCGCGCAGCAGTTCCTGGAGGGCGGGCTCCAGCGCGTCCGTGCGGGACAGGCGTTCGGTGAGTTCGTGGAGGGTCGTGAGGTCCGAGACCCAGCCGGCCAGCCGGTCCTGGAGGAGGGCGCCGGGGGCGGAGGCGCCCGGGGCCGGGACGGGGGAGGTGTGCGCGGCGGGCCCGGCGTCCGGGGCGAGGGGGGCGGGCGCGACAGTGTGTGCGGGGGTGGGGACCGTTGGATCGATTCCGGCCACTTTCGGAGGGTGCGGGGCGTTCATGGCGTCCGGCTTTCAGACCGGTGCGTATTGCTCAAAAGCATCGCAAACCCCCATGTCATTCTGCGCCGCTAGCAGTGTCTCCACATGTACACGCACTCGTGAGGGGATGTCCAGCATTGTCCTGCCGGGATTCCTGGTGTCCGTGGGTCTTCCGCTGGTCTTCCGGGGGTTTCTCTCGAACCCCTTGCCTTACTGCCAAGTTGGCTTAAAACTGCCTTAGGTATCGGTCCATTGCGGTCGACTGGGCTTGCTCGACGGAGCGTCACAGCGGTCGTGATGGGTACGTACTCGGAGAAGGCCAGGGGTGGTTGGGGGCCACCCGGAACCTGGCGACGGACCCGGGCGTCATAGCCACCGACGGCCGAGCCCCATCCTCCCGTGGCGGAGGCGGAGAGAAATACGCGCGACGGCAAAACGCCAGACTTCGCCACCCCCGCGCCGCAGCCGTGCTTTTGATAGACGCACTATGGACGCGGACGCGGCCAACGCTCGACCCCTTGGGGTTCCCCCTGTCATGCGCAGGGGCGTGATGCGCCAACAGGTACGCACAGTGAAGTGATCGACACATGATGTGATGTGGTCCACGGTGTTGCCAGCGGTGCAACGGAAAGGAACGAGCGCTCATGCGCGAGATCCTCGGAAGGCGACGCAGGCTCCTGTCCAGGCGGAACGACGGGAGGCCTGAGCTGATCAGCGCGGCCCTGACCTTCGCGACCCAATGGCAGTGGCCCGTGCTCCCGGGCGTGGCCCCGGACCCGCAGGGCCGGGCGCGCTGCGGCTGTCCGGACCCGGACTGCCCGGTGCCCGGTGCGCACCCCTTCGACCCCGGTCTGCTCGCCGCCACCACCGACGCGCGCATGGTGCGCTGGTGGTGGACCAACCGGCCGGGCGCGCCGATCGTCATGGCCACCGGAGGCAAGGCGCCCTGCGCGGTCAGCCTGCCGGCGCCCGCCGCGGCCCGCGCCCTCGACCTGCTCGACCGCCGGGGCATGCGCCTCGGCCCGGTGATCGCAGCGCCGGCCCGCTGGGCGCTGCTCGTCAAGCCTTACTCCATGGAGCAGTTGGGCGAACTGCTGTACGCCCAGGACTTCGTGCCCGGCTCCCTGCGCTTCCACGGCGAGGGCGGCTACCTCGCGCTGCCCCCTTCCGAGACCGGCCAGGGCGCCGTCCGCTGGGAGCGCGCCCCGCTGCCCGGCTCGGCCTCGCCCTGGGTGCCGGACGTGGAGGCCGTGGTGGACGCCGCGGTCGCCGCCCTCACTCGTACGGGTGTGAGCGCGCCCGAGTTGTAGGCGTGCCCGGCGCGGACGGGGCCGGCGGGCCGCTCGTGGTCGTTATCTTCCGCTCATGGTGCGAATCGCCGGTGGACACGGCACGCGACGGGCGCCGCGCGGCGGGCCCGACCCCCACGGACACGGCGGGCCCGACCCCGGCGGGCATCAGGGGCTCGACCCCCGGAGACTGCGTCTGCTGGGCCTCATGGGTGCCGTCGTGGCGGCCGTCGCCCTGCCCTGGGCCGTGGCGTCCGCCGGGCAGGTGGGCGACGCCGGGCGGGCGGACGTACGGACGTCCCCGCACGGCGCCGATGCCAAGGCTCACCCCGCCGCCCCCCGTCGGGCCCCGCTGCTGCTCGGCCTGGGCGTGGCCACCGCCGCCCGCTGCGGTCCCGAACTCACCTCCCCGGACGGGGTCGAGGCGCAGACCTGCGTCCTGACCCAGGGCGAGGACACCTGGGCGCGCACGTACTACCGCAACGCCACCGGCAGGTCGGTGGACTCCGTGCTGAGCCTGATGGGTCCGGGCGGCCACAGCGTGCAGACGCGCTGCGCCACGGGCGCCGACGACGAGCCCGGCACCTGTGAGACGCCCCGGGAGCACAGCCGGGGCGCGCCGGACGCCTACACGGCCGTCGCGGAGTTCGCCGCGCCCGGGGCCGACGGCCCGCTGCTGCTGCGCTCGGCGAGCAACATGAGCAACTCCGAAGAGGCGGGCGGGAGTTCGGGCGGAAGTGCGGTGGGGGGCCCGGAGGGGAATTGACGCTTCGCGGGGCGCTGTACACCGCACGCGGACGTGGAAAGACCCGGTTGCTGGCGACGGGGGATGCACCAGCAACCGGGCTACTGGAACGGTAACAAGAGATCGGCGGTTCGCAAATTCGATCTCGGCTATTCGGACACCGATTTCCCTGTCGAGACGGGAAGTTGTGACGGGAGTCACGTATTCCGGCCCGCTGTCGTCATGGCTGACCGACCAGTCAGCCATGACACGCGCGCGCGGGGCGTCAGCTGAGCGTGACCTGCCGGTTGGTCAGCCCGCCGCGCGCCCGGCGCTCGTCGGCCGTGAGCGGCTCCCGCACGGCGAGGGCGGCGGCGAGGCGCTCGGCGAATTCGGCGGCCGGCTTCTCGATGTCCTCGGCACCGACCCCGCTCGGCAGGTCCCAGACCGGCACGGTGAGGCCGTGAGCACGGAAGGAGCCCACGAGCCGGGTGCCCTCGCCGAGGCTGGAGCGGCCCGCCGCGTGCAGCCGCGCGAGAGCGTCCAGAAGCTGCTCCTCCGGATGCGGCATGACCCAGCGCAGGTGGTTCTTCTCCGGGGTCTGGCACCAGTAGGCCGCGTCCACGCCGGTCAGCTTCGCGGTCGGGATGGCGGCGGCGTTGGCCCGCTCCAGGGACGCGGCCACCTCCGGGGCGGCGTTCTCCGCGTCCGGCACCCAGAACTCGAAGCCGCTGTGCACAACTGGCTCGAACGCGCCTTCAGGGTCGAGCAGATCCTGCAGCCGCGGACCGCCGGCGGGGGCGCGGCGGCCCTGTACCGGGGTGCCGGGCTCGGCCTCCAGCGCGCGCAGGAGGGTGTCGGCGAGGTCGCGGCTGATGTCGCCGGACGCGGTGTCGTTCTGCAGGCCGAGCAGCACCGAGCCGTCGTCCCGGCGCAGCGCCGGCCAGGCCATCGGCAGCACGGTGGCGAGCGCGACCGACGGGACGCCCCCGGGCAGGCCGTCCTTGAGGGGCAGTTCGACCGTGGCGGCCGGGACCAGTTCCCGCAGCGCCACCCAGTCGCACTCGCCCGGCAGCCCCTCGAACGGGCGGTGCACCAGCTCGGTCGCGGCGTGCGCGGCGGCCCGGCCGTGACACGCCTTGTAGCGCCGGCCGCTGCCGCAGGGGCAGGGCTCACGGGCGCCGACAACCGGGATCTCTTCGTCCGTGATCTGCGGCTTGGCCTTCGTCTGGGGTCGCTTCTTGGCCATGGTTGGGTCTCCCGGTTACGGCTCGTCTGGTACGGGCGGGAGCCTAGCCGTTCGAGCCATCGCCGACGGGAACCTGCGGACAATGGACACGTGGGTCCCCGGCAGTCCGGCAGGAGTCCGGCGGGTCCCGGAGAAGTCAGTCCAGGTCCTCGAACGCGTCCGCGAAGTCCAGTTCGGCCAGGGCCGGTACCGCGGAGGCCGTGACGCGCGTAGCGAAATCCCCGCCGTGGCGCCCGGCATCGGGATCATGAACGTCCGCGTGGACCACGACCCAGACCGTCACCTCGCCCTGGATGTCGTCCCGTACTCCCCAGTCGTCGGCGAGGGCCGTGATGATGTTGAGCCCCCGGCCGCCGTGCGCGGTCACCGACGGGGTGGCCGGAGCCGGGCGGGTCGGGCCGCCGCCGTCCGTCACCTCCACGATGAGCCGCCCCCGCGGGTCCACCCGCCACGCCGCGCGGACGTCGCCGTCACCGGCCGACACGTCGCCCAGTGGCCGCCCGTGTTTGCAGGCGTTGCTCAACAGTTCGGAAAGAATCAGTACGGCGTCGTCGATGACCGATTCGGATACACCCCCGCTGCGCAGTTGCGCACGCATTCGGTGTCTCGCCTTCCCCACGCCCGCAGGGCCATGGGGAACGGCCATGCTCGACGACGTGGGCACCTCCTGTGCCACCACCAACGCCACCCCCGAGACCTCCTTTGCCCCACGCCACGGTGTGGATGCCCCATTGGCCTGTACCGGAAACCGGCCAATCCTCTTCCGGTGACGCATTCGTAACGACTACATACGGAGCGAACGCGCCGGAGCACTCCCCGTGACGGGTCTCTGGTCGTGTGGCTTGATTTCGGTGGTCTGGCCGAGAAGGGAGCATCCAGGAGCCGCGGGCCCGGGTCAAGGGGTGCGGGCCCGTCTTTACCCGACTCTTGGGCAGCTCGCGGGCGTGGCCGGGTCAGCGGCCGAGCTGGCGCAGCACCGCGCGCGGGCGGTTGGTGATGATGGCGTCGATGCCCAGTTCGACGCAGAGGTCGACGTCCTCGGGCTCGTTCACGGTCCACACGTGGACCTGGTGACCGGCGCTTTTCAGCCGCTCGACGTAGGTGGGGTGGTTGCGCACGATGCGGATGGAGGGGCCCGCGATCCGCACGTCCCCGGGCAGGCGCCCGTCGCGCAGCCGGGGCGAGAGCCACTGCACCAGGTAGACCGTCGGCAGGGTCGGGGCGGCGGCCCGGACGCGGTGCAGGGAGCGGGCGGAGAAGCTCATGACCCGGACCGGGGACTCGGCGGCGCTGGCCGGCGCGTCCATGTCGAATCGCTTCAGCAGTGTCAGCAGCCGCTCCTCGACCTGGCCCGCCCAGCGCGTGGGGTGCTTGGTCTCGATGGCCAGCTCCACCCGCCGCCCGGCGTCCGAGACCAGCTCCAGCAGGCGCTCCAGGGTGAGCACGGAGGTGTCGCCGCGGTCCTCGGGCCGCTGCACCCAGTCGGGCTCCTCGTCCCGTCCGCGCCAGGGCTCGCGGGTCTTCCAGGAGCCGAAGTCCAGGGCGGCGAGTTCGGCCAGCTCCAGCGCGGAGACGGCGCCGCGGCCGTTGGAGGTGCGGTTCACCCGTCGGTCGTGGACGCAGACCAGGTGGCCGTCGGCGGTCAGCCGTACATCGCACTCCAGGGCGTCCGCGCCGTCCTCGATCGCCTTCTTGTAGGCGGCCAGGGTGTGCTCGGGGGCATCTTCGGAGGCTCCCCGATGGGCGACGACCTGGATGGAGCGCTGTGGTGCGTGTGTCACTGCGTCATGGTGCCACCGTCGAGACGTACGCGGGGTGGCGTAAGCGCGTCCGTGGGGTGAACGAGGGTGAGCACCCTGCTCGTGTATGTAAGTTTTGACGGAAATGTCCCATCTAAAGAGTGGTCGTGAACCCACAGCCACGGCTTATGGTGCTCTGACGGCCCGTGGGAAAAGCTGACTGCATACAACAGCCGTGGATCGAGCAACAGCCGTGGATCGAGGAGAAGAGCTGTGAGCACCGAGAACGAGGGCAACGCGGTACCCCAGGCCCCGTCCGCACCTCCCGTGCCGGTGGCAACTCCCGCTGCTTCCCCGCAGGGCGCCGCGCCCGACGGGAACGCGCCGACGGCTCCGCTCCCGCCGGTGCCCGCCACGCAGGCTCAGGACACCCCCGCCGAGGGCGCCCAGCCGCCCTCCCCCGCCGCTCCTGACGGCTCCTGGCCGTCTCCTCCGCCGCCGGCCACGCCCGCGTACGGCGACGGCGGCGCGGGCGCTTACGGCGCCCCCGGAGCCGGTGGAGCCGGCGACGGCGGTGCGGGGGCCGGCTGGGGAGCGTCGTACCAGCAGCCCGCGCCCAAGCCCCGCAACGGGCGCGGGGGACTGGTCGCCGCGGTCCTGGTGGCGGCGCTGGTCGCGGGCGGCCTGGGCGGTGGCCTCGGCTACACGCTGGCCAAGGACAACGACAACAACGGCTCCACCACCGTCTCCGCCTCCGACGGCAGCGCCACCCAGGTCAAGCGCGCCCCCGGCACGATCGCCAACGTGGCCGCCAGGGCGCTGCCCAGCACGGTCACCATCGAGGCGGAGAGCACCAGCGGCGAGGGCGGCACCGGCACCGGGTTCGTCTTCGACACCCAGGGCCACATCGTCACCAACAACCACGTGGTGGCCGACGCGGTGAACGGTGGCAAGCTCACGGCCACCTTCCCCAACGGCAAGAAGTACGACGCCGAGATCGTCGGCCACGCGCAGGGCTACGACGTCGCCGTCATCAAGCTCAAGAACGCGCCGTCCGACCTGAAGCCCCTCGCCCTCGGCGACTCCGACAAGGTGGCCGTCGGCGACGAGACCATCGCTATCGGTGCCCCGTTCGGCCTGTCCAACACGGTCACGACGGGCATCATCAGCGCCAAGAACCGCCCGGTGGCCTCCAGCGACGGCAGCGCCAGCAGCAAGGCCTCGTACATGAGCGCCCTGCAGACCGACGCGTCCATCAACCCCGGCAACTCCGGCGGCCCGCTGCTGGACGCCGCCGGCGCGGTGATCGGCATCAACTCCGCGATCCAGTCGACCAGTAGCGGCGGCTTCGGAGGCTCCGGCCAGTCCGGCTCGATCGGCCTGGGCTTCGCCATCCCGGTCAACCAGGCCAAGTACGTCGCCCAGCAGCTGATCAAGACCGGCAAGCCGGTGTACGCCAGGATCGGTGCGTCCGTCTCCCTGGAGGAGTCCACCGACGGCGCGAAGATCACCGACCAGGGCGCGGGCGGCTCTTCCCCGGTCGAGGCGGGCGGCCCGGCCGCCAAGGCGGGCCTCAAGCCCGGTGACGTCATCACCAAGCTGGACGACATGGTGGTCGACAGCGGCCCGACCCTGATCGGCGACATCTGGACCCACAAGCCGGGTGACAAGGTCACGATCACCTACAAGCGGGGCGGCCAGGAGCACACGGTGGACCTCGTCCTGGGCTCCCGCCAGGGCGACAACTGACCCGCCGCGCGCGCGTGAGCGCCGGGGCGCCTCTCTCGGGAGGAGGCGCCCCCCTCACGTTCCGCCGTGCGGCCGGTACGCTGTACCCCGCCCTGCCGATCACAGGCGGGCGCCGGGAGGTGTGCCCGAGCGGCCTAAGGGAACGGTCTTGAAAACCGTCGTGGCAGCGATGTCACCGTGGGTTCAAATCCCACCGCCTCCGCCAAGGTCATGAGCCTTGCAGGTCAGAAGGGGTGCCCCTCGTGGAGGGGCACCCTTTCGGCGTGGGGCCTGTCTCACCCTGATCCGGCTCTGTCGCGTTGTGGATCACTGTGCGTGGACCAGGCGTGGACCAGACGGTCAGTGGTGCAGACGCTTGACGTCTGCCAGCTGTTCAGGGGATATGCAGCCGTGAACGACACCAGGCACTTTCTCGCGGTCGATGATCAGCCGTTGGTGCACCATCGACGGGCCGGGTGCTGGCATGTCAGTGACAACGGTAGGAAGGTGTGTACGTACTTCCGGTTCTCGGCCTTGTGCCTGCGCGGCCGGAACCCGGCGAAGGGGAGTCTTCGTCTCCTCTTCATGCCGATCTGAAGAGAGACGCATCGAGTACGTCGACCCATGTCGAACGGGGGCACGATGACGAGTGGGACGCAGCCGGGAGCGCTAATCGGCGGCCGGTACAGGCTGGACCATCGGCTAGGTGCCGGCGGGTTCGGCCAAGTCTGGCGGGCTCACGACACAGCTCTGGGCGTAGACGTGGCGGTGAAACAGGTTCATCTGGGCAGCACGCTGCCGGACGAGGAGCGCGCAGAACTACTGGCCCGCGCGGCAAGAGAGGCTCGCAACGCGGCCCGGCTGCGCGATCACCCTCATATCGTCACCGTGCATGACGTCGTCGAGGTGGACGAAGTCCCCTGGATCGTCATGCAGTTGGTGGAGGGATACTCGCTCGCGGAAGAACTGCAGGAACGCGGCCCGCTGGCCGTCGAGCGGGCCGCTGCTATCGCCCAGGCACTGCTCAGCGCGCTGGAGGCGGCTCACAAGGCAGGTGTGGTTCACCGGGACGTGAAGCCGGCCAACGTGATGCTCACCGACAGCGGAGAGGTGCTCCTCGCGGACTTCGGGATCGCCGTCGGGCAGACCGATCCACGCCTGACGGCGACCGCTCTCGTCATCGGGTCGCCCGGCTTCATAGCCCCCGAGCGGCTTCACGGCGCGCAGAGCGACGGCCGGGCCGACCTGTTCTCACTGGGCGTGACGCTGTACGCGGCAGTGGAGGGTGCGATGCCGTTCCCGATGGGAAATCCCACCGCCGCCCTGACCGACCCCCCTCGCCCACCGGTGAAGGCCGGTCGGCTGGCCGCTCTCATCGCCGGCCTGCTGGAGAAGGACCCCACCCAACGTCCCACCATCCCCGATGCGTTGGTGATGCTCACTACGCCTCCCAAGCCTCCCAAGCCTCCGAAGCCCCCTGTCAAAGAGCCGCCCAAGAAGCCAGTACGGCCCGAAACCGTGAAATTCACCAACACACGAGCCGAGCTGAAGAAGGCGTATGACGAAGATCCCGTCGACGGCTTCGCGCCCTACGGCCTGGGCTGTACAGGAATCCTCCTTGCCGGCCCCGTCATCAGCCTCGTCTGGGCCGAACACTCTCCCTCGGATTCGGCAGGCACCTTTATCGGGCATATGTTCGTGGGCTGGTTCGTATTGGGCTCGGTGTTCGGGTTGGGCCTACAACTGGTGGGTTGGTGGCGGGGACACCTTGATCTCTCGGATGTAGTCACCATCCACGACGACGGCATCACCTTCAGCCGCTGGGTGAGGGAGAACCGGAAGCTCAAGGGCTTCACGGTCCGATGGGACACGTTGGAAGCCATCACTGTCGAAAGAAACGCCGCCGGCAAGCATGAGGTCGTCGCGTGGTTCAGTAAGACGAACGAGCCGACGTCCAAGTGGCTCGTCGCAAACGGGGTCACCACCCGTCAGGGCGGTGGTTTCATGCTCTACGGACGGGACACCGCCACCAGAGTCGATCCCAACCGGTTCCGCAACGAGCTGAAGAGGGCCGCCGGACCGCGATATGGCACCCCACGAACTCCCGGCGTCCCTGAACAGTGAGTGATGTGACGCGTTCAGAGCCACGTCAACGTACGAAGATGCGTCGCCCCCACACTTACTGATTGCCAGTGAGGGCGACGTGTACGTGACTCACATTGTGGCGGCATGGTCTGGCCTGGCCGGACTACTCTTCGGCTGCTGCTTCCAGAGCCCGCTCAATCTGTTCGTTCGAGTGCTGCTGGTTGCGGTGAATCGCCTTGGCGTAGAACCGGAACAGAACCGCGATGCTGTGGCCTGCCCGGCGTGCAACTTCGGCCGGGGAGACGCCGGACTCAAGCCAGAGCGAGACGCCCGCGTGGCGTAGGGAGTACGGCACGTCAGCCAGCGGTGAGGCAGCCTCGGACTCTGTCAGCACCGCGAGCCGAGCCGCCTTCCAGACCTCTCCGTACTCCTTGGACAGGAGGTGGCCGCCCTGGAACGCGCGGAACAGCCGACCGTCTTCGGCAGCGCCGAACTCCTTGATGTGCTCGCGGACCAGCCGGACGAGCACGGGCGGAATGGGCACCGGCCGGGTCGCCTTGCGGGCCCGCTTCTTCAGGCCGCGTGTATCGAACGACTCGCCCGTGTCGGTCCATCCGGAGCCGACTCGGGGCATGCTCGTGGAGAGTAGGACTTCACCCCAGCCCTCTTCGGGAAGGGTGAAGTCGTCCTCACGCAGACTGACCGCCTCACCAGGGCGGTTGGCCGCGTAGTAGAGGCAGCCGAAGAACGCCGTCAGATGCCGCCCGCGTTCGCCCTGCTCGGCGACAGTATCGATGAGCGCCTTAGCCAGCTTCGGGCCGGGGACGAACCGGAAGTCGATCTCGTCATCGGCCTCGGGCGCTGTCCAGTCCACCTTGTCGAGGGGCATCGTCGTCAGCAGCTCTCGTTCCACGGCGTAGCGCAGGCAGTTGCTGAAGACCGTCCGCTTGCGGTTCACCGTGTTCTCGGCAGCGGCCGTGCCGTCCTGCTTGAGCTTCAGCGCGTCGAGGGCGGTCCGCACCACCGACGGTGTGTTGAGGTCGGTGATGTCCACCGACTTGCGAGCGATCCAGTCCAGCGCGGCCACGATGTCGGCCGGGGGTTCTTCAAGGTCAAGGCGGGGCTTCAGCGTCCCGTCGTCGTCCAGGACGAACCGGTAGACCCACGAGTAGAGCGCGATCCGTAGCACCTTGGGAGCCGGAGCCCCGCGCTTGTCCTTGACCAGCTTCGGCGTGATGGTCGCCAGCGTGTCAGCAATGCTCGCGCGGTGCTTGGCCGAGGCGCCTGGCCACTTCATCTCGGCGTACGCACGGGTGTGGGCGTACCAGGTGGACGAGTTGAGCGCCTGGACTTCCGAGGCGGGCAGGCCGGTTTCCGTGTCGAACTGCTCTCGGTTGCGCAGGGCGGCCAGCAGCTCCGAGCGCCGACCGTCGGCCTGAGCCTTGATCTTGTAGCTCTTGGAGAAGGGGCGGGGGCCGACCCGCCAACGGAGCTGATAGGTCGCCACACGGTTGGGCCGTTTGCGGATACCCCGGATCTGCACGTCGTAGGTCAGCACGCTTCCTGCACCTCGCACGAGTCGAACCAGGCGTCGAGGTCGGCCCGGCGTATGCGGATCTGACCGTTGGGGAGCTTCAGGTGCCTGGGGGCCTGGCCCCGCGCGCGCATGCGGTAGAAGGCGGCACGGGACACCCCGATCTCGGCGAGAGCCTCCCCCAGCTTCAGCGTCTGCCTGTAGGCCTTGGTCGGAGTGGTCACAGCCAGGGATCTCCTTCGGACTTGATGCGTTGGGCGTGGGCGATGTCGTGGCGGACCTGGGCGGCGATGAGTTCTTCGCCGGGGCGGTAGCCGCTGCTGAGGTAGGTCCACGAGGAGGCGGTGACGAGGGTGGTCTCGTCGGTGGCGGGGAGGCCGGCGCGGAGGCGGGCGGCTTCGGCCTGGGCGAGGCGCCAGGCGCGGCGTACGTCGCGGAGGGCGCCGAGGGTGGTGGAGTAGGCGCGGGACTTGCTGGAGAAGTGGCCGCGGAAGCCGAGCATGTGGGCCCACTTCCAGAGCTTGAGTTCGGCGAACTCGGTCAGGTGGCCGAGGGCCCAGGCGATGCGGATCATCTGTCGTACGTGCTGCTGGACGGGCAGGGCCTTGATGGGTTCGGTCTGTCCGGTGCTGTCGCAGTCGGTGCACCGGTCGTGGAAGCCGTCGGGGCCGCGTAGGTAGCCCCGTCCGGCGCAGGGGCGGCACATCAGGGTGCGGTCCACGGTGCCCGCGCCTTCGGCGTTCTTGGTGGCGTACTTGGCGACGTATCCGGCGACCTTGGCGTCGGTGTACTCGGCAACGCGGGCGTCGGTGAGTTCGCCGTCGCCCAGGGCGGTGATGGGGTCGACCTTGAACTGGCGGCCCCAGGCGATGACGCGTTCGCCGATGGAGTCGGACTCGACGGTGAGCCGGGCGCGCTCGACGGCCAGGCCCACGGCGACGCGCAGGGCGTCGAAGGTGGCCCAGGGCGGGGGCTCGGTGGTGTGGCCGTCGGGTCCGTCGAAGCGGATCACGGCGTGGAAGTGGACCAGGCCGCGCTTTTGGTACTCGGCGACCTTGGCGAAGGAGACGCGCAGGGCCGAGTTCAGCGCCTTCTGCGTCATGCCGAAGTGCTTGGCCAGGGCGCGGCGCAGGTAGGTGGTGAAGCGTGCCCAGAGCTGTCCGGCGTGCGCGTTCCAGAGCACCGCCCCGGAGTAGTCGTAGGTGGCCGGGTTCAGCGGGGTACTCAAAGCCGGGTCATCGTCGGCGTGCTGGGTGCCGCAGCGGCAGCGGCGGGGCTTGCCCGCACTGTCGGTGCTGCGGTGGACAGGGCCGAAGGAGGGGGCGGTGAGGGTGACGAAGGCGCGGGGGTGGTCGCGGACGGTTTCGGCGACGTCCTTGCCGCCGGAGAGTCCGGCCTTGATCAGGTGGTAGGTGTCGGCGGCGTAGACCCGGGAGCAGGCGGGGCAGCGGGAGGCGCGGCGGTTGCCGCAGGTGGTCAGCAGGCGCCCGGTGGGTTCGTCTTCGGAGCGGTAGGAGCGGACCACTTCCTTGGTGGTCTGGTCGGTGGTGACGGTCCAGCCATGAAGGTTGACGGGGCTGGTGCAGCCGCGCAGGTCGCGGACCTGCTGCTGTACGCGGTCGAAGTCGTTGGTGTTGGCCAGTTCGATCAGGTCCCGCAGGCCGGGGCTGATGACGTGGCGCAGGTCGAGAGGGCGGCGCATGGGTGGCGGGGTCTCCCTTCTGGCGCGAGGGTGCGGCCTGCGGGCAGCAGCGATTCAGTGCGCTCGGGCTGCTGCCCGCAGGCATGACGGGTCGGGCTCAGGGGTGGGCGAGGATGGGAGGTGCCGGGAAGGCCGGCGGAGGGTGCGGCCCTACAGGGCGGCGTGGAGGGCGGTGGCCATGGGCAGGCCGATGCCGAGTCGCCTCTTGAGCTGGGCCGCCGTGATGGGCTCGCCGTGCTCGGCGTGGTGGGATGCGGCGATGGAGCGTGCTTCGGTCAGCAGCGGCTCAGGCACCTTGGCCGCGAGCGCAGCAGCGAGTGCGGCGGGAGCCGGGGCGGTGACCGGAGTGACCTGAGCCGGAGCCGCCGGAGCCGGGGCCGGTTCCGGAGCGACGGGCTGCTCAGGCGTCGAGATCGGTTCCGGCTCGGTGGAGGCCGGGGCGAGTTCTTCGGCCAGTCCCGTCCTGGCAACGGGCGCCGGGTCGGTTGCATCGGTGGCGACCGTGTGGAAGGAACGCAGGAGCTGCGGGCCGACCGCTCCCCAGCCGAGGAGCAGCAGCGGGGCTACGGCGTCGACAGCGGCGCGGCCGTAGTGCCGGGCGACGATGGGTTCGGCGATGTTGAGGGCCAGGGTCAGCAGGCCGGAGACGTGCATGAGGCGGGTGGCCGCCTTCATCTGCTCGGGCGGGACGCCGCGCAGGGAGAGGTAGCGCAGGGCGACCAGCAGACCGACCACGGACAGGTCGACCATGGGGGCGATCAGGGGTGCGATGGGGGCGGGGACGCCCAGGCGCAGGGCCAGTGCCCAGACGTTGCCGAAGGAGAAGACGAACGCCAGGGCGGCGATGATGCCCATGACCACGGTCACGGTGCGCTGGGTGATCCGGTCCTCAGACATTGGGAGTTCACCTCCTCTCGTGGTGTCGGTGGGGAATCGGTCAGGGGTGGTCAGGACCTCAGGGCGAGGTCGGCCCGGCGGGCGGCGTTCGGGCCGAGGCAGGTCTCCAGGACCCGGCGTTCGTTGGCGTTGGCGACGCGGTACGCGGCGATGCCGATCCGACCGGACCTGTCGAAGTCCTGGGCGATGATCGCCTTGGGCATGTGTCGGATGTAGATCCTCATGAATCGGCGCATGTCAGGCCGCCATGGTCGGGGGCTCGGGGTCATCCTTGGTGAGGTCCACGACCGTCCGTCCGGTCAGCTCCTCCAGAAGCCGGGCCGGGTGGTGCACCAGGTGGGCGGTGGCTTCGGCGACGCGGGCGGCGTCCTCGTCGGCGACGTAGGGGGTGCGGATGCGGATGAAGCCGGGGCGGCCGTGCTGGGACATGACCGCGACACCGACGTACGCGGGGTCCTGGAGAAGGACCGGGCTCGCGTCAGGCCACTCGCGGATGTCGTCGCCGAGCGCGGCCACGGCGGCGTCAGCGGTCTTCTGTGCGAAGGACAGGCCGACCGGGCAGACATCGCGGATGAAGGTGGGGATGGCGTCACCGGTGGTCTTCTGCGTGGTGAGCAGGGTCAGGAAGCCGACTGAGCGGCCCTTCTTCACCAGGTCCTCCGTGAGCCGGGCGTTCTCCGCAGCGAACGCCGCCAGCCGCTTCGTGGCCTGGTCGGAGCCCTTGTAGTCGCGGAAGTAGGTATGGGCCTCGTCGATGACGATGACGATCAGGGGCCAGTCAGCCGACGGGCCGACGTGCCACATGTTCTTCTTGCCCAGCACCTTGCGGATGCGCGCGGAGCGGGCACGGCGCAGCTCCACCAGCTCCTTGAGGAGCTTGTTCGCTTCTTCCAGGTCATCCCCGCAGAACGCGAACGCCCGCTGTACTAGGTCGGCGTAGTCGCCCTCGTGGGCGTGGGACACCTTCCCGTCGAAGAAGACGAACTGCACGGCCGGCGAGGGCGCCCAGTCACACACCAGCCGGTTCACACACGAGGTCTTCCCGAAGCCCGGCAGGCCGCCGACAGCCACCCCCGGCACTTCCTTGAGGGGCACGAAGACGGGCATGCCGAACTCGTCCACCCCCAGGTCCCACTTCGCGTACTCCTCAGGCGGCCGACCGGTGGGCGCGTGAACGGTCGGCGTGATCAGCGGGTCCACGCGCACCCCGCGCAGCATGACCTGTCCGGGCTTGTCCCCCGGCAGCGCTGACACTCGGGTCATACGCCAGGCATCCGCCAGGTAGGGGGCCGCCTTCTGGAACTCCGCCAGGCCGACGCCCGGCAGACAGGTCGCCCGTGCGATCACCCCGAACCCGTCATGCGTGACCTTCAGCGCGGGGACCAGGACGCGGGGCTTGACGGGCTTGCCGTCCGAGTTCGCCAGCGAGGCCAGCGGGGTCGGCATCTTGTCCGTGGCACACAGCTTCAGCATCTGCGCGAGCCGCTTCCACGTCCGCCGTACCCGCACGGCCTGCCGGATGGACTGCCGGGTCATGGCATCGGCCCGCAGGTAGCGCACCACCCACCACACCGACCAGCCGACCAGCACGGCCAGTACCACGCCGACGACCAGGGCGCCGTAGCCGAAGGCCCCTCCCGTCGGGTCGTTGTCCTTCATGTGTTGCTCTCCTGAGAGTTGTAGAGGAAGGCCGCAAGGGCCGTTTCGAGGGCCGCCCGATCCGGGGCGGCGAGGCGCGGGAAGCCGTAGCCGACGAGCACGGCCGCCACCGAGTTGATGAGGGAGTCACTGAGCCGGGCATCCGGCCCGGCGTGAGGCAGCGGGTAACTGCACTCGACGCCGGACCGGAACGCAGTACCGCTCACGCCGCCTCAGCGGCCGAAGCCGGACCGCCGACCAGGTCCAGACGCTCGGCGCGGTAGGCGATGCCGTCCGAGAGCGAACCGTTGAAGATCCGGGCCCACGGGGTGGCGAACAGCTCCACGGGCATCACCGGCACACCCGGCTTGAGGCCGTTGGGGAGACCGGTCTCCGGAACCGTGATCTTCAGCGCCTCGGCACGGTCCTCCTCCATGAAGAAGAGGGTGACCGTGAACAGCTTCGCGCCGGTCTCACGGTCGGTCGCGAACTGGGTCTTCTCGGCGTCTGTGTACTTCGGCACCGCCATGTTGCCGACCATGAACGACGCGGAGGGCAGCAGGCCAACACGGATACGAGCCATGGGTGTTACGTCCTTTCGGTAGGTGCTCCGCCGGGGTGGCGAAGCGAGATCAACAGTGCGCTACCCGCCAGAAGTCCGTCAAGCGCCTAGCGCACATCGCACCTTGGGTGGGGTAAGCACATGCGGAAAATAGGAGGTGCAACAGGGTCTTACTGCGGTAGACGGGCCAGGCCCGCTATCCTCGGGCTATGAAGCTGCCCAAGGATTCCGACACCCCGCCATACCGTCTGGTCGCCGAGGAACTACGGCGGCAGATCCGATCCGGCCGCCTCAAGCCGGGCGAACGGGTCCCTTCGTCTCGCGACCTAGAGGCGACCTACGAGATCGCGAACATGACCGCGCGTTCCGCCCTGCGCATGTTGCGCGACGAGGGGCTGATCAACACCATGCCGGGCCGGGGCAATTTCGTCGCGGATCCTCTGCCGGAGGCCGACCCGAAGGCCGGCACTCCCGAGGCGGCAAGCGGCGGGCAGATGCCCACGCCGGAATACGTCGAACTGTCCGGACGGCTGGATGCCATAAACGCCAGGCTGGACACTCTGTTCCAGGTCTTCGGGCAACTCGGCGGCGTCACCGAGGCGAAGAAGCCGCCGAAGAAGTAGCACGAACGTTTTCGAAGACCCGACGCGCCAAATCTTCCAGCCGCGCCACCTTGTCTTCGACTTCCTTGAGCTTTGCCGCTATCAGTGCTGCCTCGTGCTTGTTCATTTCCACCCGTTCGTTGTTGTGTCGTTGCTGCGTGCCGAGTTCAGCCAAGCGCCGGGGGCTTGCCCGAAGGCTTGCCCAGCGGCCATCCACCACCGGATCAGGGCTTGCCCGTGCCGCTCGGCAAACCGTCATCGCGACTGTTGAGACAGGTCTACCGGCTAGACCGGACACGTAGGAGGCAAGCGGCGCCACGCTCCCGCGGGGCGGGCAAAAACCTTCCTTCGCGTCCCGTCGGGCGGGCCCGTGTGCATGCGCGCTCACGCCACTCGTCCTTCCGTTCGTCGGTCAGGGCATCAATGGTCCGGAGAATCGCCGGTTTGGGTAACCGGCGATCGTCGGCTATGTTCCGCCGGCCGCTCCATTGCGGACCGCCTATAGAGGTGTCGAAATCTGCATCGGTGTGACGCCCATTTCTGCGATCCACATCACTCCTCCACTCCGATTTCGGGACCCAGGCAGATCCCCGTGCTCGTCTGCTACAGGTGCCGTAAAACCCATCGGTGTGACAGTCGCCCGGAAGAAATCAGCCCAGCACTCGCCACCGACCACCACACCGACCATCAGCCCCCGACCAAGGTCATGAAAAGGTCACGGAATGGCGGGGTGGGCCCGACCGAGCCCGCAATGGCATCCTGCAATCCCCGCCTGTGGATAAATTCCGGCGACCGCCAGAGTAAACGGGCATGAATGCGGATCAATCGGCCCTAAAGCGGCGCAGGAACCTGCGAGCGGGCGGGAAGTCGGGGTATGCGCATGGCCGTGCGACCGGCCAGGGGCCCAGCGCAGCGGAGCTGTTCAGAGTTTCTTTACTGGATCAAGGCGGCCCGCCTACGGCGGGCCGCGCGCGCTGGCGGCCAAGGGCCGCCGCCGCTCCTTGTCTCCGCCACCGCTCCGGCGGCCCCCACCCGCTCAGCGCGCAGCACCGTCAAGGCGGACAGCCGGACCAGGAAGCAACCCGACCGCTGCGAGCACCAGGACTAGGCCGACACTCACCAAGCACGACCACGCCACCCAACCGCCCACCGCTCCGAGCCGCATAGCCCACAGAGCCGCAGTCCGAGCCCAGTTGCCATGCCATGTCGGCAGCGCCCAGGCCGGATCGAGGTGCGGCCCGTGACGCATGGAAGAAGCGTGGCTGAGGCCGGTACGGGGTTGCTGGAAACACACGTGACGGGTGCTCGTTCGGCGCACCCGCCGTCGTGGCTGACTTTCGGTGGCTCAGGTCAGAACTGGGATTCAGCCGGCCGGACCTCAACAGTGACCCTCTCCAACTCGACAACAGGGCACCGGGGTTGCAGCCGCACCCGCATCCGGGCACGCCGACCACCCCGGTACCATCGGCACCGGGGTCCTGACCAGGGATTCCAGGACCGGACCACCCCTGATTGCTGTCCAGGCTGAGGGGTGGTCCGGTCTCCTGTTGTTGGCGCCCGTCGCTCGTGGCACGGGCAGCGAGCGGCGGGCGCCGGGGGAAGCTGTACCGCCGTCTCGGGGGAGCGATGGCTGTACGGCTGGCTTGCTGCGGCCCGCTACGGCCGTGCGGCGGCTGCCATCACCCGCGAGCGCAGAGGCTCGGTGGTCAGCATGTCCGCGAACTGCCACGAGTAGTTCGTGACTTCTTCCTCTTGCAGCTCGACCGCATCGACGGTGGTCCGGAACAGGAACCGGAAGTCGAAGTGCAGGTGCTCAGGCTCGCCCTTGGCGTCGTTCGCCGGGATCGAGTGAACGTCGATGTGCAGAGGCACGTCACCGTTCGGCTCGACCTGGCCACTGCTGATGCCGGTTTCCTCGGCCAACTCGCGCAGGGCGGCGTCCCGAAGGGTCGCGTCGCTGTCCTCGACGTGCCCGCCGGGCAGCAACCACTTGCGCAGGGCGCGGTGTTCGATGGTGAGAACGCGCCCGTCGGGGCGGACCAGGGCGGCACCGGCGGTGACGTGTCCGCGGAATTCCTTGCGCGAGGCGACCGCATCGCCAGCCCGCTCGACGACTTCACACAGGGGCGAGAGAGCATCCTTCTCGTCCGGGTGGTCGGCGAGGTAGGCGGAGACGGTTTCGCGCACGTGTTGCGCGGTGATCGGCATGGGGTTGCTTCTCCTAGCGGTTGAAGTAGTTCAGCCATGTTCCGGCGATGGTCGCGCGGTCTGCGGCGTCGACCTCGTGCATACCGGGCCCGAGGTCGCCACGGGCGAGGTTTCGGACGCCCGCGAGTATCTCGGCCTGCACGAGGTAGATGAACGGGCCGACGCTGGCACCGTGCAGGAAGTTGACGGCGTTGCCACCGTTGAGCAGGTAGAAGTAGTGCCCGGTCGTCTGGTAGCGGGTGATGTGCTCCCCGTTCGGGGTCCGCTGGTACACGTCGGGGAGGCCGGCCAGGTCGAGTTCGTCTTCGCTGCTGGTGACTGTGGCGACGTAGGCGCCGTTCCGCAGGGCCGAGAAGTCTTCGCCCCGCAGCGATACGGCGCCGGTCGCGCAGAGGATCAGACCGGCCCCGTGTAAAGCGGCGTCGCGGTCCCTGGCGACGGTGAAGCCCTGCGAGAGCGCCTGTGTGCGGCGGACGGGATCGAGGTCGTACACGGTGACCTGTACGCCCTTGGCGTGCAGCAGGCGGGCGATGCTGGAACCGAGCTTGCCGAACCCGATCACGAGGGCCGTGCGGCCGTGCAGGATGTCCCCACGGCTGCGCATCAGGGCCTCGGTCGAGAAGACGACCGACTGACCCACGAGGAAATCCTCGGGGTCCTTCAGCGGAGAGCGGGCGACGGAGACCACCGGACAGGGCAGCTTCTCCGCGTTGGCGTACCGCTTGCGCCCGTTCTCCGTGTCTTCGACCACGCCCAGGAGGCGGCCCGAGAACCGCTCGCACAGGGCGTCGACTGTCGGCGCGAAGTACCCACCGACGTCGAGCAGCACGACGGCTTCACCACCGGCCCGCGACTCGATGTAGTCGACCGCGCTGTCGGGGTCCTCGAACAGATCCCGAGAGAGGGCGTCGCACTGCGTTGTCTTCTCGATCTCGCGGCGGGCGGTGAGGTCGACGGACTTGGGCTTGGGCAACACGGCCCGCAGGTTGGTACTGATGCCCACTGCCCGTACGAACGCGGGTCGCTCGGGCAGCAGGTGCGTGATCAGGAAAGCCGACGGCATTTCCGCCGGGGCGAAGGTGTCCGCGACACGCGTGAAGTACGAATCGAGACGAGCACGCTCGAACTGTTCCATTGGCTCACTTCCCTTGGTTGGGCGGTAAGGCTCAGGACAGAGGGGGTGGACCCGCCCCCGCACCCGGGGAGAAGGGGAGGCGCGAAGGCGGGAGTCATCGGGTCGTGCGCCGCCCTCGGGGCCTCCGGTGGCGGCCCGTCCCCGCTGGGGAGTGGGGTGGGCACCGGGCGGGGACGGGGGCTTGAGGCGGTGCCTGTCGGCGGGTGGGCAGCGGATACACCCGGAGGGAGTACCGGGCGTCGTAGTCCGTCACGGTGAACACGAACGCGCGGCCCGTGGCGAGGGAGCGCAACGCATGCTCGTATGCGTGGTCGCTGTCGGCCCACGCACGCAGCTCAGCGCCAGGGTGAGGGACGTCCGGACCTGCGGTGGTGAGGGGCGCGTCCCGGAGGAACGGGGCCCCGGGGTCCGGGGACAGCAGCCGGGCGAGGTGGTGAGCCTCAGCGCGCAGCCACCGGGCGGCGAGCCGTGCCGAACGGCCCCGGTAGGTGGCGAGCAGCACCTCGCGGGAGCCGCTGAGGTCGTGGGCGATCGCCTCACAGCGGAAGGCGACGGGCGACCGCATCGAGGCACGTGCAGAAGCCGGCGGGGCGAGCATCAGCACGGCCCGGCTCACTGCGCATGCTCCCGTGCCGAATCCCTCGCCTCGATGAGCTGTCCGAACTGGATGGAGTACAGCTCGACTTGCGCCGGGGTGAGCACGAGCATCGTCTCGCAGGCGCCGCCGTCCTCGTAGTGGACGGTTACCGGCAGCGCGGCCTGCTGAGCGCGCGGGTCGTAGATGGCGTCTCGCCGCATGGGAGCGACGTGCGTGACGGGGACCGGCACGGGGCGCAGGGTGGACCCGTCAGATCTCGCGCGCCAGTCCTCACCACCGCCCGGCGGACGCAGTTGGTACGACGCCGAACTGTCGCTCGGCAGGGCGACGACCACCCCGATCTTGCCTGCCTTGGCGAGGTCGAGGGCCAGGTCGCCAAGGCGGGGGTGGAACGGGGCGCCAGCGGTTAACTCGACGCCCCGCGCGGGAAGTTGCTTCGAGGTTCGTTCGGCCATACCTCGAAGCTAGGAAGATCTCCCAAGCCCAATATGAACCGCAGGAATACGACCCTCATCCGTCGAGGTGGAAGCGGTCTGACATGCGGCGTAGCTTCTCGCGGGTGCTCGCGCGCTCGGCGTACGCGATGCTGCGCAGGGTTGACCGGGCGATGGGGTGATTGCGGACGAGCTGGGGGGCGGTGCTCTCGGCCTCCTCCAGTTCCTTCAGCGCCTTGTCGCGGTTTCCGTCCCACAGCCAAGCGCGGGCCAGGTCCATGTGGTGGTGGCCCTGGCGCGAGTTGGGAAGCGACTCGATCAGCTCCTTACTCGTGCGCCGGTTTATCGACAGTGCCTCGCGTTGCTCATGCATCTCCAGGGCGACGCTGATTGCGTGGATCTGCACGTTGCCCGGCGAGAAGGTCAGGCTGTGGCGGTCGTAGACCGGAGGGCCGACGGCCTCCGTCATCCGCTTGGCTGCACCGCGCGCGTGCTTGATCCGGTCCTTCGCTTCGGCCTTGCGACCGCCCCGCGCAGCCGAGACAGCCGCGCGCAGTTGCAGTGACCCCCACGCCCGCACGGCCAGCGGATCACCCTGGTCATACTCTTGCTGCACGCTGCGAATCGCCTTGTCCGACAGGGCAATGGCGTCATCCCAATCCGCTGTAGCCCACATGTCCCAGACGCGCATCCAGTCGGCGACGGCAGGCATCACCGGGTCGCCTGATAGCCGTGCGGACCATGCGGCTCGTTCACATGCCATGGCGACCAGCTCCGGGTGTCCAAGGGCGTGCGCGGCAGTGTGAGCGAACTTGCAGCACACTGCGTAGATCGCGTACGCCTCTTCCTGCTCGTGGCCCGTGGCGACTTCGGCCAGGGCGCGCGCTTCACGGAACAGGTCGGGGAGCACCTGCATGATCGCCACGTTCGCAGCGGCGTCGCGGAGGCGGTGCAGACGGGTGGTTTCCTGCCACAGCTGACCGGCTGGGCGGGGAGATCCGTCGAAGACGGGAGCGAGGTCGTAACGGCGCAGCTCGCGCATGATCGCTGCGGCAGAGACCTGCCACTGATTCTCGGCCGGGGAGCTGTTGTACGGCCGTCCGATCAGGTCGTTCGGGTGTACGTGCAGCTCCGAGGCGAGCAGGTTGAGCAGGCCGACGCGATCGAGTTCGATGTGTCCGCGTTCCATCTTGGACACCCAGCCCTGCGTCTTGCCCAGGGCGGCAGCGAGGTCGGCTTGCGTCATGCCGAGGCGGAGCCTGGCACGGCGTGCGCGACGGCCGATCTCTTCGGCTTCTTCCAGCATCAGCGCGCCCCCCTATGGGTGAGGCGCCGGCGGTCCAGCGGGCGGCGAGGCATCGTGCTCCATCCGTCGGGGCTTCTACCCTTGACGGTACCCAGGCCGCGTGCCGCGTGTGGAGTGCTACAGGCCAGGAAGTGCCCGGCAAGGGAGCTAGTTGGGGTCTGGCACAAGTTCCGTGCGGCCCGCCCTCGCCGACCAGATTCACACCTTCCTGGCGGGCCCGTTCGATCAACTGCTCGGTCAAGTCCCGGTCCAGCTGGGCTGCTCGCGCCAACTCCGCACCCGCTCTCAAGTTGTTCGCGACGCTCTCGCGCGGGCTCTCGTCCTTGATCGCCATCGGTGATCCTTCCCGACAGAGGCGACACCTCATGCCGGATGGGTCACACCAGGGCTTACGCGAAATTCAGGACAGTCCCACCCAAGGGGGCCGTGTGGGCGGTGCACAGAGTGTCGCATTGCCAGAAACGCACATATACACATTTGGTGACATATTGTCACGACGAGTGATCATGGCTTGCTGTCGGTGCCATCGGTATGGCCGGTAGGGGCCACCCACCCTTATATGCGAGACGGAGGTACCAGTGGTCAGGCGCTATAGAAAACAGACTGTGCCGCATCGCGGTCCGGGGAGCGTGGACCGGCCTGGACCGTGGGCGTGGGCGTGGGCGCGGGTCTGCATGGTGGGGCTGGCCGTGCTGGCAGGGCTGGCCTTGCCGGCCGTCACCTCGTCCTCGGCCTGGGCGGCGCCAGGCCCGAACGCTTACGTCGCCAACTTCGATTCGAGCAATGTGTCGGTGGTCGACACCGCTACCAATACGGTCACCGCCACCGTCCCCGTCGGCAACGGTCCGTTCGGTGTGGCGGTCACCCCGGACGGCAAGTTCGCCTACGTCACCAACGCGGCCGCGGACAACGTGTCGGTGATCGACACCGCCACCAATACCGTCACCGCCACCGTCCCCGTCGGCAGCGAACCGGAGAGTGTGGCGATCACCCCGGACGGCAAGTTCGCCTACGTCGCCAACTTCGATTCGAGCAATGTGTCGGTGGTCGACACCGCCACCAACACGGTCACCGCCACCGTCCCCGTCGGCACCCACCCGCTCGCCGTGGCGATCACCCCGGACGGCAAGCACGCTTACGTCACTAATGGGACCTCGGGCGATGTGTCGGTGATCGACACCGCCACCAACACGGTCACCGCCACCGTCCCCGTCGGCGACTTCCCGAGCGGTGTGGCGATCACCCCGGACGGGAAGTTCGCCTACGTCACCAACAGAGTCTCGAACAATGTGTCGGTGATCGACACCGCCACCAATACCGTCACCGCCACCGTCCCCGTCGGCACCGGCCCGGTCGGCGTGGCGATCACCCCGGACGGCAAGTTCGCCTACGTCGTCAACGGCGGTTCGAACGATGTGTCGGTGATCGACACCGCCACCAACACGGTCACCGCCACCGTCCCCGTCGGCACCCACCCGCTCGCCGTGGCGATCACCCCGGACGGCAAGCACGCCTACGTCGCCAACAACGGATCAGACAATGTGTCGGTGGTCGACACCGCCACCAACACGGTCACCGCCACCGTCCCCGTCGGCACCGGCCCGGTCGGTGTGGCGATCACCCCGGTCAGCAAGCCTCAGCGTCCCTCCTTGACCATCCACAAGAGCCACACCGGGGACTTCGTCCAGGGGAAGCGGGGCACCTACACCATCACGGTCGGCAACGACGGGCCCGGCGCGACCGACGGCAGCACGGTCACGGTGCACGACACCCTGCCGAAGGGACTCACCGCCAAAGCCATCAGCGGCTCCGGATGGAACTGCACCCTGTCCACCCTCACCTGCACCCGCAGTGATGTGCTGCCTGGCGGAAGCAGCTACCCGCCGATCAAGCTGAAGGTCGACGTGCCGTGCAAGTGCAAGGCTCCGGCCCGGAAAGCGAACAGGGCCACGGTCACTGGGGGCGGCGACAGCGCCAAGCACACCGCCACCGACCCCACCAACATTAAGCCCGACAAACGCTGCAACAAGCCCGAGGAGCATGGGAAGCCCGAGGAACATGGGAAGTCCGGCCATCGTTGATGGCAGCAAGGAGGGGAACGCGGGGACGATCCATACCCATGATCGAACTCCTCATATGGCGGTTGCTGCATCCGGCCGTACAGCATCGATGTATAGCAACCCCAGCAACCGGCAGCGCCGAGTACTGGCCTTCACAGCACTCATCGTGGCCTGTACGACCTTCAATGACCGATCCACATAGAGCTACGGATCACAAGGTCATAGTCCATGGGAAGCAGGGCCAGGGCGCGCGAAGCGGCAATACCGGCGGCTGGGAACAGAGCCAGTGGACCCTGTGTGGACCACGCCCCCGTCCGACGCCCGGTCCGACCGTGCTGCTACCCGCTCCGTCCCAGGTGGACGGAGCGAGGAGGCGTGCCCGAGCGGCCGAAGGGAACGGTCTTGAAAACCGTCGTGGCAGCGATGTCACCGTGGGTTCAAATCCCACCGCCTCCGCGTGCACGTTGATCAGAAGGGGTGCCCCTCACCGAGGGGCACCCCTTCTGCTTTTCCTACGTTCAAGCGTTTGAACGGCAGCCCGTGTAATTCGTTCGTGTGGGCCGATCACCCAATCGCCGTACAGCCCCTTCTCTGAGCACGTTCGTTATGCAGGCCAGGTACGGAGAAAGGATTCTTCTGTTGATCGGCAACTCATATGGGTTGACTAACAACGGAAGCATTTCCGGCTTATCGGATGATTTTCTGAATGAGATCAGGGCGATGAGAACCGAACGTGTACCGGCGCGGCCGTCCGGGGTCCGTGCTCTAGACGGAACGATCTGAAAAGGGCATGGAAGAAACAGATGGACTGGTACAACGACCGAACGAACTTCTACAGCCCGCAACACCCTCTGACGACTGAGTACGGGACACTGCACCCCTACGACAGTGTCCCCTTCCCCGCCCAGCAGCCCTGGGACGACGCGATGCTGGACGCCACGCTGAGCCGCCAGAACCTGGATGAGGAACTCACCCAGATGCTGTCCACGGTGTCGAGCCCGAACCCGCCTCCCGCCTCGGTGGACCAACCGCTCCGCAGAAGCGACCGGCGGCGTATGCGGTCGAAATCGCACTTCTTGAGGGGCGATCAGCGCATCTCCCAGGTGACGGTCCTGTTCGCCATTATCTCGGTGTGTGCGGCGTGCCTGCTGGCTTGGTCCGTCACCTATACCTATGGCCAGCTCCGCACGATCGCCGAGTTCGTATTGCCCCCGAATATGGCCCAATGGTGGCCGCTCACGGTGTACGGTCCGTGGTTCGTCGCGGCTCTCTCGATTCTCCGGGCGACCGTTCAGCACCAGCCCGCGAACCGCTCCTGGGGTGTCCTCCTCGCCACCTCGGCCATGGCGGTGGCCCTGTGCGTCAGTCACTCGTCCCGCTCCATGCTGGCGTTCGTGACGCTCGGAATTCCACCGGTCACGTCCCTGGTGTGCTTCTGGGAACTCGTCGGCCAGGTTTCCTCCAGGCAGGGCGTCCGGAGAGGGGCGCACGCGCAGCAGCGTTCCAAGACATGAGGACCGGCCCTCTCACGGGCGGTGCCCTGTCATCCTGGCCGCCGACGCGATCGTCGCCCGTGCCTCGCGTTCGGTCAGGCCGGTGTTGAGGGCCGCCTCGATCAGCGGGGTGACCAGGGCCGGGCCGATGCCGTTCTCGTAGGCGCGGCACGCCGCCCAGAACAGGCGGGTGTTGCGCTGGCCCTCGTGCGCGGTCAGGACGAAGTGGACCAGGCCCCGGCCGTGGTCGCCGGGCGGCGCAGGTGGCGGTGTCGGCGTCGGTGGCGAGGTCCGGTGCGGGGTGCGTGGCGGCGGCAGGAGCAGGCGCAGGAGGGCCGGCGGGCACGGTGCCGGGGGCAGGTGCGCGGTGCCCGGGGCGGTGGCGTAGACGCCGTGGTCGGTGCGGGAGCCGGGGCCGACGAGGTAGCCGCCGGCGCCCCGGATGTCGATGCCGGGAGCCAGCCGGCCGGCCGAGTTGGGGACGACGACGTCCGGCGGGCCGGTCAGCCACAGGTGGCGGCCACCGCTCGGGGTGATGACGACGACCGTCTCGGGGATCGTGAACAGGTGCCGCAGGGCCAGTTCGCGCAGGGCGGCCGAGGAGTCCGTGGCCGACTTGGTGTCGAGGTCGACGCCGATCAGGTGGTGCGGGGGCAGCCCGCAGGCGATGCCGTAGCCGGTGGCCCAAGGGGCGGCGGCGAAGAGTTCGCGGATGCGGACCGGGTCGGCCGAGGCGTCGTACACACCGTGGCCGAAGCGACCGCATTCGCCGCGGCAGGGCGGCCGTGCCGGGTCGGGGTCGTCGCGGTGGGGGGAGCGCAGGGCCGGGAGCTTCGTCCGGGACAGGGGGATGACGGCCAGTCCGCGTTCGGCGGCTGACAGGGCGTGTGCGAGGGCCAGCGTCGTGGCCTGCCGGTCGGTGGTGGCCATGGCTTCATTTTCGTACGCACGTTCGAAAATGGGAAGGGGGCCGGTGTCGACGCGCCGGGAGCGGGGGCCTTGGCCGGAACGGCGACGGAACGGTTCACCTCTTGTGGCGCTTGGGGATTAAAGGTCCGTCTCGTCCGCTGTTGGGCGTGAAGGGATCAAAAGCGGCGTTGGGGGTTTAGCGACTTGTCATCACGCTTGCGTGGGAATCGGGGCTTCCCGGGGGGTCCGCCGGGGATCCGGTGGGCAACTCTGGACTCGCGACGTCGTCCACAACAGCTCAGGCGGTCGGCCAACTGCCTTGGCGCAAGCCGTAGTTCATGTACTTCCGGCCTTAGGGCCCGAGTGCTGGTTCTGGAGGAACAAACATGGCAAGCATCCGTACCGCCCGCGTTCTCGCCGTCGTTTCCGCTCTCCCGCTCGCAGCCGCCCTCTTCACCGGCGTCGCAGCCGCGGACAACGGCGCCTTCGCGGACGACGGATCGAACGCGGGTGTGTCGAGCATCATCGGCAGCGGGGTCGGTCACAACAACAACGGCAACTCGTCCACCACCCAGCAGAACGCGGTCGGCTCCGGCGCCTCGAACCAGAGCAACACGGCTCAGGTGAAGGGCTCCGCCTGGACGGCCATCCAGCAGGGCAACGACAACGTCGCCATCAACTTCACCCACCTGTGGTGGTGAGCCTCGGCTGAGGTCCCTCGTGGGGAGGGCCCTCGTGGGGTGTGCTTCGGGGTCGTAAGGCGACTGCGCGGCGGTGCTTCGGCGCCGCCGCGCAGTCGTTTGCCGGCCGCGGGTTCCGGGGCGGCCCACCTTGACACTCCCTGATATCTGACGGACAGTCAGAAACTGTTTCTGTCAGGTCCGCGAGGCCGGGAGGTCCCGTCGTGCACCTCGCTCCCACCGAACGGCAGCAGTGCCTGCGCGCCGAACTCCGCGCCTACTTCCGGTCTTTGATGCACGAAGGACGTGCACACGACGACGGGCGCGCCCTGTTGCGCCGCATCGGCGCCGACGGCTGGCTGGGACTGGGCTGGCCGGTCGCGTACGGCGGCCAGGGGCGCGGTGCCGACGAGCAGTTCGTGTTCTTCGACGAGGCCTACCGGGCGGGCGCCCCCGTCTCGATGGTTACGCTCAACACCGTCGGGCCCACCCTCATGACGTACGGCAGCGAGGAGCAGAAAGCCCGCTTCCTGCCCCGCATCCTCAGCGGAGAACTGGTCTTCGCGATCGGCTACAGCGAGCCCGGCGCCGGCACCGACCTCGCCGCGCTGCGGACCCGGGCCGTACGGGAGGGCGACGGGTGGCGGATCGACGGGCAGAAGATCTTCACCTCGGGCGCCCAGCACGCCGACTGGATCTGGCTGGCCTGCCGCACCGACCCGGACGCGCCCAAGCACCAGGGCATCTCCGTCATCCTCGTGCCGACCGACGCCCCCGGGTTCTCCTGGACGCCGATCGCGACGGTCGGCGGGCAGACGACGACGGCCACCTACTACGACGGCGTCCACGTCCCCGCCGGGAACCTGGTCGGCGCGGAGAACGGGGGCTGGTCCCTCATCACCAGCCAGCTCAACCACGAGCGGGTCGCCCTCGCCGCGACCGGGATGCAGGCCGAGGAGTTCCACGCCGCCGCGCTCGCCGCCGCCCGTACCCCCGATCCGGTGACGGGCAGGCGCCGCATTGACGAGCCGTGGGTGCGGTTTCGGGCGGCCGAAGCCCATGCCCGTCTGGCGGCATCACGCCTGCTCAACTGGCGTCTGGTGGGGGATGTGGCGGCCGGTCGGACAGCCCCGGGAGACGCCAGCGCGGTGAAAGTCGCGGGAACGGAATCGGCTGTCGCGACGTATCGCATGTGTCAGGAGATCGCCGGAGACGCGGCACTGATCCGCTCCGGTTCGCCGGGGGTGTTCGGGGACGGCGAGCTGGAGCGGCTCAACAGGGCGGCACAGATCAACACGTTCGGGGGCGGGGTGAGCGAGGTGCAGCGGGAGATCGTCGCGACGATGCGGCTCGGGCTGGCGAGGGGGCGACGGTGAGCGTCCTCGGGGTGGAGCCGGACGGGCTGGAGGCGCGGCTCAAGACGTTCGAAGGGCGGCCGGCCGTCGTCGCCGGGGCGGGCAAGGACCCGGTCAACGCGCCCATGATCCGGCACTGGTGCGAGGCGCTGGGCGACACCAACCCGGCGTACGCGGGCCCGGACGCCGTCGCCCCGCCCACCATGCTCCAGGTGTGGACGATGGGCGGCCTCGCGGGCCACGAGGGCCGCACGGACGCCTACGACGAACTCCTCGGCCTGCTGGACGAGTCGGGCTGTACGTCCGTGGTGGCCACCGACTGCGAGCAGGAGTATCTGCGGCTCCTGCGGCCGGGCGACGAGGTCACCTTCGACGCGGTGATCGAGTCCGTCTCCGACCGCAAGACGACGAAGCTGGGCACGGGGTACTTCGTCACGACCCGCATGGACGTACGGGTGGACGGCGAGCTTGTCGGCACGCACCGCTTCCGCATCCTCAAGTACGCCCCGGCCCGTGCCGGATCGCCGGCCCACCGGGAACCCACGGTCCAGCCCGGAACCCGGGCCCGGCGTCCCCGGCCGGTGGTCAACCGGGACAACGCCGGGTTCTGGCAGGGCGTCGCCGAGCAGCGGCTCCTCATCCAGCGCTGCACCGGCTGCGGCACCCTGCGCCACCCCTGGCTGCCCGGCTGCAACGCCTGCGGCTGCCTGGACTGGGACACGGTCGAGGCGAGCGGCGCGGGCACGGTCCACTCGTACGTGGTGATGCACCACCCGCCCTTCCCTGCCTTCGAGCCCCCTTACGCGGTCGGCCTGATCGAACTCGCCGAGGGCGTGCGGATGGTGAGCAACGTGGTCGGGGTGCCGTACGACAAGGTGCGCATCGGCCTGCCGGTGCGGGTGGAGTTCCGGACCTACGACAACGACGGGGACGGGGGCGAGGACGGCGCGCTGGTCCTTCCCGTCTTCCGGGTCGTCGAAGGCGAGGGCTGACATGGACTTCACGCCCACCGAGGCCCAGGCCGAGGCCCGGGACCTGGCCGCGCGGATCTTCGACGACCTCGCCACCCACGAGCGGCTCACGGCCGCCGGCCGCGGCAGCGACCCGGAGCTGTTCAAGGCCCTGTGCGGGGCGGGCCTGGTCGGCGCGGCGGCGGACCTGGGCCTGCTCGGGCTCGTGCTGCTCCTGGAGGAACAGGGGCGTACGACGGCCCAGGTGCCGTACGCGACGACGTGCGTGTACGGCCTGCTGGCGGTCGCCGCGCACGGCACCCCGGAGCAGCGGGAGCGGCTGCTGCCGGGCATCGAGGACGGCTCGGTGGTGGTGAGCGGGGCGTTTCCGGCGCAGGGGGGCGTGCGGGCCGCCGCGCCGGGCGGACTGACCGGCACCGTCCCTGCCGTCCCCTGGCTGCGCGACGCCACACATGTGCTCGTCGCCGACGCGGACCGGCGGCTGTGGCTGGCCCCGCTCGGCGAGGGCGCCGGGGTCACCCCGGTCGAGCTGACGGCCCCTTGGTCGGCGGGGCGGCTCACCCTCGACCGCGCACCGGCGGAACCCCTCGGCGGTCCGGGCACCGGTGCCTACGCCGATGTCCTGGCCACCGCCCGCACCGCCTTCGCCGGGCTCCAGGCCGGGGTGTGCGCGGGAGCGCTGGCGCGGGCCGTGGCGCATGTGAACACCCGGGAGCAGTTCGGGCGCCCGCTGGCCACCCGGCAGGCCGTCCAGCTCCGCGCCGCCGACGCCCACCTGGACACCGAGGCGATCCGGGTGACGGCGTACGAGGCCGCCTGGCGGCGGGACGCGGGGCTGCCGTACGCCACGCATGCGCTGACCGCCGCCTGGTGGGCGTCCGAGGCCGGGCAGAGAGTCGTCCACACCGGTCAGCATCTGCACGGCGGGGCGGGAGCCGATGTCGGTCATCCGGTGCACCGGCACTTCCTGTGGGGGCGGCAGCTGGACGCCTATCTGGGCTGTGGGAGCGAAGTACTCCAGGAACTGGGGGAGTTGATCGCCGATGGGGAGTGACAGGAGGGCGGCGGCGCTGCGGGCGGGCGCCGAGCTGCCGCCGCTGGAGATCCCGGTCACGCGCACGCTGATCGTCGCCGGGGCGATCGCGTCGCGCGACTACCAGGACGTGCACCACGACGCGGAACTGGCCCGGCAGAAGGGGTCTCCGGACGTCTTCATGAACATCCTGACGACGAACGGCCTCGTCGGCAGATACGTCACGGACCACTTCGGCCCGACGGCGGTGCTCCGCAAGGTCGGCATCCGGCTCGGGGCGCCCAACTATCCGGGGGACACGATGGTGTTGACGGGACGGATCGAGGAGGTCGACGGGGACACGGCGACGGTGCGGGTGATCGGGGCCAACGCCATCGGCCGGCATGTCACCGGCACCGTGACGGTCGTTCTTCCCGGCGGAGGCGCGTCATGAGCGTGCGCACCCGGGACTCCCTCGGCGGGCGGGCCGCCGTCGTCGGGATCGGGGCCACCGAGTTCTCCAAGGACTCCGGGCGCAGCGAGCTGCGGCTGGCGGTGGAGGCGGTGCGGGTGGCGCTGGACGACGCGGGGCTGACACCGGCGGACGTCGACGGCCTGGTGACGTTCACGATGGACACGAGCCCCGAGATCACGGTGGCCCAGGCCTGCGGGATGGGCGAGCTGTCGTTCTTCTCCCGGGTCCACTACGGCGGCGGAGCGGCCTGCGCGACCGTCCAGCAGGCGGCGCTCGCGGTGGGGACGGGCCTGGCCGAGGTGGTGGTCTGCTACCGCGCCTTCAACGAGCGCTCGGGCCGCAGGTTCGGCGCGGGCGTGCGGCACCGGGAGCCGTCGGCGGAGGGCGTGGCGCTCGGCTGGGCGCTGCCGTTCGGGCTGCTCACCCCGGCCTCCTGGGTGGCGATGGCGGCCCAGCGCTACCTGCACACGTACGGGCTGACCCCGGAGGTGTTCGGGCACGTGGCCGTGGCGGACCGCAGGTACGCGGCGACCAACCCGGCGGCGTACTTCCACGGCCGGCCGATCACCCTCGCCGACCACGCGGCGTCCCGCTGGATCGTGGAGCCGCTCAGACTGCTGGACTGCTGCCAGGAGACCGACGGCGGCCAGGCCCTGGTGGTCACCTCCCTGGAGCGGGCCCGGGACCTGCCGCAGCCGCCCGCGGTGATCGCGGCGGCGGCGCAGGGCGCGGGCCGGGCCCAGGAGCAGATGACCAGCTTCTACCGGGACGACCTGGCGGGCCTGCCGGAGATGGGCGTGGTGGCCCGCCAGCTCTGGCGCACCTCCGGGCTCGGGCCGGCCGACATCGACGTGGGGATCCTGTACGACCACTTCACCCCGTTCGTGCTGATGCAGCTGGAGGAGTTCGGGTTCTGTGGAAAGGGGGAGGCGGCGGACTTCGTGGCCGCGGAGGGGCTGCCCCTCAACACGCACGGGGGCCAGCTCGGGGAGGCGTATCTGCACGGGATGAACGGGGTGGCGGAGGCGGTGCGGCAGCTGCGGGGCACGGCGGTGAACCAGATACCCGGGGCGGCGCGGACCCTGGTGACGGCCGGTACCGGGGTGCCGACGTCGGGCCTGGTCCTGGCGGCGGACGGCTGAGCCTCCTCGGGGGCGCCTCGGGGTGGAACCCGGAGGCGGCCCGGACTGCCGTCCACCTTCAGGAGGTGTAGCCGGCCCCACCCCTACAACCTGAGGGGGACTCCGCTTCGGGACCTGCGGCCGATCCGCCGCCGGCGGGCCGCTCCTAGCGTGGAGCCATGACCACACCCGTCTGCACCAGCGCCTCGGCCGCCGCCGCACCCGCGCGGCAGACCCCGTCGTACCCGTCGTTCGCTTCGTACGTGAGGGCCCGCCAGCCGGTCCTGCTGCGTACCGCGCGCTCGCTCACCGCGAACCCGTGCGACGCCGAGGATCTGCTGCAGACCGCGCTGGCGAAGACGTACGTGGCCTGGGAGCGGATCGAGGACCACCGGGCGCTGGACGGCTATGTGCGCCGGGCGTTGCTGAACACGCGGACCTCGCAGTGGCGCAAGCGCCGGGTGGAGGAGTTCGTCTGCGACGAGCTGCCCGAGCCGGAGCCCGTGCCCGGCGACGACGACCCGGCCGAGCGGCAGGCGCTGCACGACGCGATGTGGCGGGCGGTCATGAAGCTCCCGGCACGGCAGCGGGCGATGGTCGTCCTGCGGTACTACGAGGACCTCAGCGAGGCCCAGACCGCCGAGGTGCTCGGGGTGTCGGTGGGCACGGTGAAGTCGGCGGTGTCCCGAGCGCTGGGCAAGCTGCGGGAGGACCCCGAGCTGGGGCTCGCGCGCTGAGGCGGGGCAGGGGCGGCTTTCCCGGGGCCTGCGGACATTCCGAACGGTACGTGACGTGATGCATCGTCCGGACCTAGTGACATACCGCTTGGTATGCGCGCAGAATCAGCCCATCCCCCTACCACCGAGTAGGCAGTGCCGCCCCGGGAGGACTCCGTGCTGAGCACCATGCAGGACGTACCGCTGACCGTCACCCGCATCCTCACGCACGGAATGACCGTGCACGGACGCTCCCAGATCGTCACCTGGACCGGGGAGGCCGAGCCGCAGCGGCGCAGCTTCGCCGAGGCCGGGGCACGCGCGGTGCAGCTGGCGAATGCCCTGCGGGACGAGCTCGGCATCCTCCCGGATGATCGGGTTGCAACGCTGATGTGGAACAACGCTGAGCACGTCGAGACGTACTTCGCGATCCCGTCCATCGGCTCGATCCTGCACACGCTCAACCTGCGGCTGCCCGCCGAACAGCTGGCCTGGGTCGTCAACCACGCCGCCGACCGCGTGATCATCGTCAACGGCTCGCTGCTCCCCCTGCTCGCGCCGCTGCTGCCCAAGATGGCCACGGTGGAGCACATCGTGGTCTCGGGCCCCGGTGACCGCACTCTCCTCGACGGCGCCGCCGCGCAGGTGCACGAGTACGAGGAGCTGATCGCGGGCCGCCCGACCACCTTCGACTGGCCGGAGCTGGACGAACGCCAGGCCGCCGCCATGTGTTACACCTCCGGCACCACCGGCGACCCCAAGGGCGTGGTGTACAGCCACCGCTCGATCTACCTGCACTCCATGCAGGTCAACATGACCCAGTCGATGGGGCTGACCGACAGCGACACCTCCCTCGTCGTGGTCCCCCAGTTCCACGTCAACGCCTGGGGCCTGCCGCACGCGAGCTTCATGACCGGCGTCAACCTGCTGATGCCGGACCGGTTCCTGCAGCCGGCCCCGCTCGCCGAGATGATCGAGGCCGAGAAGCCGACCCACGCGGCGGCCGTCCCCACCATCTGGCAGGGCCTGCTCGGCGAGCTCACCGTCCGCCCCCGCGACGTCTCCTCCCTCGGCCAGGTCACCATCGGCGGCTCGGCCTGCCCGCCCTCCCTGATGACGGCCTTCGACGAGCTCGGCATGCGGGTCCGCCACGCCTGGGGCATGACGGAGACCTCCCCGCTCGGCACGGTGTGCCGTCCGCCGGCCCACGCGCTCGGCACCGACGAGGAGTTCGCCTACCGCCTCACCCAGGGTCGCTTCCCGGCCGGCGTCGAGGCCCGGCTGACCGGCCCCGGCGGCGAACGCCTGCCCTGGGACGGCGAGTCGGCGGGCGAGCTGGAGGTGCGCGGCAACTGGATCGCGGGCGCCTACTACAACGGCCCCGGCGCCGAACCCCTGCGCCCCGACGACAAGTTCAGCGAGGACGGCTGGCTGAAGACGGGCGACGTGGGCACGATCTCCCCGGACGGTTTCCTCACCCTCACCGACCGCGCCAAGGACGTCATCAAGTCCGGCGGCGAGTGGATCTCCTCGGTCGAGCTGGAGAACGCGCTGATGTCCCACCCGGACGTCGCCGAGGCCGCCGTGGTCGCCGTACCGGACGAGAAGTGGGGCGAGCGCCCGCTGGCCACGGTCGTCCTCAAGGAGGGTGCCGGCGCCGACTTCCTGAGCCTGCGCGCCTTCCTCGCCGAGGAGGGCCGCATCGCCAGGTGGCAGCTCCCCGAGCGCTGGACGATCGTCGAGTCGGTCCCGAAGACGAGCGTGGGCAAGTTCGACAAGAAGGTGCTGCGCCGGCAGTACGCGGACGGCGAGCTGGAGATCACCACGCTCTGAGCCGCCTTCTGAGCCGCCTTCTGAGCCACCTTCTGAGCCGCCTTCTGAACCACGTTCTGAAGCACGGTCACAGCCGTACGGGCGCCCCGCTCACCACCGTGGCGGGGCGCTTCGCTCGTCTCCGTCGGGGACTCATCCGTACGGGACTCATCGCCGTACCCGGCGCCCCGCCCCCACGGCCGTGCTCGCCCAGCCCAGCAGCAGCCACACGCCGGCCACCGCGCACACCCCGCTCCACCCCCAGTGGTCGTACGCCGGCCCGGCCAGGGCGGAGGCGACGGCGCCGCCCGCGAAACTCGCCACCATGTAGGCGGTGTTGGCGGTCGCGGGGGTGTCGGTGGTGGTGAGGGCGAGGGTCTGGTTGGCGATGAGGGAGGCGACCAGGCCCGCGTGGAGCAGGACCGCGCCCGCGAACAGCGCGGCGAGCGCGTGCCCGCCGAGCCAGAACAGCGGGACGCAGACGGCGGAGAGCAGGTAGGCGGAGCGGACCACCTTCGCGGCGCCGAAGCGGTCCACGAGCCCGCCCGCGAGCGGCGCCACCGCGCTCGCCGACAGCCCGAACAGGCCGAACAGCCCGGCCGTGGCGGTCGACAGGCCGTACCGGGGGCCGGTCAGCAGCAGCGCCAGCGAGGTCCACAGGGCGCTCCACGCGCCGTACATCCCGGCCTGCCGGACGCAGGCGCGCCACAGGTCGGGCGAGCGGCGGACGAGGCCCGGCAGGGCGGTCAGCCCGGCGAACAGCGGGACGTTGCGGCGCGGGCGGTCCTCCCGGGGCAGGGCCCGGGCGGTGGCCAGGCCCAGCAGCGCGGTCAGGACGGCGGCGCCGGCCAGCACCACCCGCCAGCCGTACGCCTGCCCGATCAGCCCGCCGAGGACGCGGGCGGCGACGATGCCGACGAACAGCCCGGCGATGACGGCGGCGACATGGCGGGCCCGCCGGTCGGCGGGGGCGCGGGCGGCCACCAGCGGGACCAGCAGCTGCGGTACGACGGTGGCCGCGGAGGCCACCAGGACGGCGGCGGCCAGCGCGGTGGTCCCGGTCGCCGCGGCTCCGGCCGCGAGCGCGGCGGCGGCGACCAGCGAGAGGACGCCGACCAGGCGCCGCCGGTTGAGGCTGTCGCCGAGCGGGGCGAAGAAGAGGAGGCCGGCCGCGTAGCCGAACTGGGCGACCGAGGCGATCCAGGCCACCCCGGAGGGCGTCGCGCCGAAGCTGCGGGCGATCAGCGGGAGCAGCGGGGCGGCGAGATAGATGTTCGCGGCGGTGACCGCGGTGCAGAGGGCGATGAGGGCGAGGAGGAGGCCGGGGTTGCCGGAGCCTCGGCCCGTGCGGGTCCCGGCGTACGGCCGGACCTCACGGACCTCACGAGTCCCCTGTACCCCACGGACCTCATGTGTGGCGGTGACGGATGTCTGCGGCATGAGCATTCCCAACTAACTGGTTGGTTGCTTGTCTGCCGGACAGTCTGCGTCGCCCTCCCGATCGGTGTCAACCAAATAGTTGGTTACTTGCCGTGCCGGGTCCTACCCTGTCCCCATGGCAGCAGTCAGGGACCCCGAGGCCACCAAGGCCCGTATCTTCGACGCGGCGGTCGCCGAGTTCGCCCAGCACGGCATCGCGGGCGCCCGCATCGACCGCATCGCCGCCGCGGCCAAGGCCAACAAGCAGTTGATCTACGCCTACTTCGGCAACAAGGCGGAACTGTTCACCCAGGTCCTCGGCAGGTGCATGGTCGACCTGGCCGCCGCCGTGCCCGTCGACCCCGACGACATCGAGGGCTGGGTCGACCACCTCCTCGACTACCACGCCTCCCATCCCGAGCTGCTGCGCCTGCTCTTCTGGGAGGGCATCGAGTACGGCACCGCCGAACTGCCCGACGAGGCGCAGCGCCAGGACCACTACGCCCGCAAGGTCGCCGCGATCGAGGACGGCCAGGCCCGGGGCGTCGTCACGGACGCGATCCCGCCCGGCGACCTGCTGTTCCTGATCGTCGCCATGACCAACTGGATCGCCGTCGTACCGCAGATGGGCCGCATCATCACGGGCGCCGAGGACACCGACCGCGCCCGCCTGCGGGCCTCGATCAAGGAGGCGGCCCGCAGGCTGGTGGCCAGGTAACAGGCCCTGGTCGGAGCCCTGGTACTCCAGCCGTCCGGCTGGAGTACTAGTTCGTACCGATGCGGGCGAGCAGGTCGACGATCCGCGACTGCACCTCGGCGCTGGTGGACCGCTCGGCGAGGAACAGCACGGTCTCGCCCGAGGCCAGCCGGGGCAGGTCGGCGGGGTCGACGGCGGCGGTGTAGACGACCAGCGGGGTGCGGTTGAGCTGCCCGTTCGCGCGCAGCCAGTCCACGATCCCGGCCTGCCGCCGGTGCACCTGCATCAGGTCCATCACGACGAGGTTCGGCCGGAACTGCCCCGCGAGCGTCGCCGCGTCGGCGTCGCTCGCGGCCCGCGCCACCTGCATTCCGCGCCGCTCCAGCGTCGCGGTCAGCGCCAGCGCGATCTCCGCGTGCTCCTCGATGAGCAGGACGCGCGGCGGGTGCTGCTCGCTGTCCCGCGGCGCCAGCGCCTTGAGGAGCACGGCCGGATCGGCGCCGTACGCGGCCTCGCGCGTCGCCTGCCCGAGCCCGGCCGTGACCAGCACCGGCACCTCGGCGGCGACCGCCGCCTGGCGCAGCGACTGCAGGGCCGTACGCGTGATGGGCCCGGTCAGCGGGTCCACGAACAGCGCGGCGGGGAAGGCCGCGATCTGCGCGTCGACCTCCTCGCGCGAGTGCACGATGACGGGCCGGTAGCCGCGGTCGCTCAGCGCCTGCTGGGTCGTCACGTCCGGCGCGGGCCACACCAGCAGCCGGCGCGGGTTGTCCAGCGGCTCCGGGGGCAGCTCGTCGTCCATCGGCTGCGGGCGCGGGGTGTCCGCGACCTCGACGGCCCCGCCGGGACCGTCCAGCGGCTCGGGCCCCTCGGCGGCGTCCGCGTCCGGGGCGCCTATGGCGTACGACCGTCCGGCGCCCTCGGTGCCGGGGGCGCCCGGGACGAGCAGCGCCTGACCGGCGAGGGACGGCTGCGCGGGCATCGGCTGCGCGGGCGGCTGCTCGGCCGACGGATGCGGACGGGCCTCCTGCTCCTGCTGTGGCTGTGCCTCCGGGCGGCCGGCCGGGTCGGGCGGTGTGCCCAGCTTGCGGCGGCGGCCGGAACCGTTCGGCGCGTGCGGGGGCGGGGTCGCCGTCGGCTGCTGCGCCTGCGCGGCCTGCCGCGCGAACGGCACACCCTGCCCCAGCGTGCGCACGCTGATGGCCCGGCCCTGGGTCGAGTTCGGGTCGATCACGGCTGCCGCGGCGGCCTCGGCGGGCAGCGGCTGAGCGGCCCGCGGCGGCTGGACACCGGCGTGCTCCGGCGGGAGCGGGGTGCCCGGTGCCGGGGTGGCGGGTGCCGCCTGGGGGGCGTGCGCGGCCTGCGGGGCCGGGGGTACGGGGGTGCCCGCGCCCGGGGTCTCGTCGGCACCGGGCCACTGCTGCGGGACGGTGGCCGCGGGGGTACCGGCGGCCGGAGTCGGCACGCCCTGCGCCGCCGGGACCGCCTGGGCCTCCGAGGGCAGTGGCTGGGCGCCGCCCAGGGTGCCCGCGGCCGGGGTGGGCTGTCCGGCCGGGGGCACGGGTACGCCCTCGGCCGGGGTGCCCTGCGCGGACACGGCGGCCGGAGGGACGGCGGTCGGGGGGACGGCGGTCGGGGGGACGGCGGTCGGGACGGGGACGCCCTGCCCGACCGTGCCCTGCGCCGGGACGCCGTGGACCGGGGTCGCCTGACCGGCGGGGGCCGGAGCCGTCGCCGGAGCCGGCTCCGGCAGACCCTGCGGGGCGACCGGCTGCGCGACCTCCGTCGGCTGGGCCACCGCCCGGCGGCGTCGGCCGGTCGGGGCGCTGGTGGGATGCGGCTGCGGCGGGGTGTGGTCCTCGGCCTGGTCGAGCGGTACGGCGTCGTGCCGCCCGTCGTCACCGGGGACGTGCTCGACGGCCACCGGCAGCTGCGCGGGCACCGGCACCGCCTGACCGGCCGGACCGGCTCCCTGAGGCAGCTCCGCCGCCATGCCCGTCGCCGCGTCCGCGGACTGCGGTGAGCGGTCGGCCTCGGCCGGCGGCAGGGCGAAGACCGGACGCGGGCCGGCCGCCTCCTGGACCGCGGCACGCTCGGCCGCGGCGGCCAGCGCACGACGGCGCCGTCCGGTCGGCTGGCCACCCTCGGCCGGCACGGGCTCCGCACCCGGCCCGGCGGCGGGCAGCGCGGGCGGCAGGGCGGCCTGCGGTGCGTCGGAGTCGCGGCGGGCACGCCGTCCCGTGGGGGCGGGCACGCCCTGCGGCGGCACGGCGCCGCCGAGTCCCGTACCGGCCGCGGCGGTTCCCGCGGCATGCTCGGCCGCGGTCACGACGGCACCTTCGGCCGCCGTACCGTCGTCGCTGCTGTTACTGCTGTTACTGCTGTTACTGCCGTTCTCGTCGCGGGAGCCGCCGCCCTCGGCGGACCGCCCGCGCCGTCGCCCGGTCCCGCCGGACGTCTCGGTGGCAGCCTCGCCGTCCGCGCCCGGAAGGGCCCCGTGAAGGGTTGCCTGCGGCAGCTCTTCGGCCGTCGCCCCGGCCCGCCTGCGGCGCCGCCCGGTCGGTACGGCCGCCTCCGACTCGCCGCCCTCGGACCCGCCCGGAACCTCGCTCTCCAGGAAGGCGTCCGTGGAGGCCCGCCGGCCGCGCCGACGTCCGCCACCGGTGCCCTGCCCGGCCGCGGCGGTGCCCTCGGCCGGAGTCTCGTCGTGCGCGCTGCCGTCCTGGCTCCGGTCGGCGCCCGCCCCCGCGGAAACGGCCCCGGCCCCGCCGCCGAGCGGCACTTCCAGGACGTACGCGCTGCCGCTCATGCCCGGCACCTCGTGCGTCTGGAGCACCCCGCCGTGGGCGCGGACGATGCCGCGCACGATCGGCTCGTGGACCGGGTCTCCCCCGGCGTACGGCCCGCGCACCTCGATCCGCGCGACCTCGCCGCGCTGGGCCGCCGCGACCACGACGGTGTTGTCCAGGTAACCGCCCGCGGAGACGGGCGAGTTGCCGGTCGCGTCGACACCCGCCACATCCGCCACGAGATGCGCGAGCGCGGTGGCGAGCCGCTGCGGGTCGACCTCGGCCTCGATGGGCGGCGCGTGCACGGCGAACTGCACCCGCCCCGGCCCGATCAGCTCGACGGCCCCCTCCACACCGGCGGCGACGACGGCGTCCAGCATCACCTTCGTACGGGTGACGTCCTCCGCGCCCGCGTCGAGGCGCTGGTAGCCGAGGACGTTGTCGATGAGGGTGGTGATGCGGGAGTACCCCGCGGAGAGGTGGTGCAGCACCTGGTTGGCCTCGGGCCACAGCTGCCCGGCGTCGTCCGCGGCCAGGGCTGACAGCTCGCGCCGCAGCTGGTCGAGCGGGCCGCGCAGCGACTGCCCGAGCAGCGTCAGGAGCTGCTCGTGCCGCCCGGCGAGGGCGTCGTAGCGGTCCTTCTCGCGCTCGGCGAGCGAGGCGTACCGCTCCTCGCCGGCCGCGAGCTCCTCCTGGTGCTGCTCGCGCAGCTCCTCGGCCTCGGCGACGTGCTGCTGGCGCAGCGCGGTGAGGTCGGAGGCGTGTTCCTCGGAGAGCCGCTCCAGCTCGTCGGCGTGCGCCTTCTCCAGCGCGGCCTTCTCGTCGGCGAGGGTGTCGTACGGCCGCCGGTCGGCGAAGGTCATCACGGCGCCGACGAGCTGGTCGCCGTCGCGCACCGGCGCGGTCGTCAGGTCGACCGCGACCTTCTCCCCGCCCTTGGAGAACAGCACCTGCCCGCGCACCCGGTGCTTGCGCCCGGAGCGCAGGGTGTCGGCGAGCGGCGACTCCTCGTACGGGAAGGGGGACCCGTCGGCGCGCGAATGCAGCACGAGGGCGTGCAGTTCCTTGCCGCCCAGCTCACCGGCCCGGTAGCCCAGTATCTGAGCGGCGGCCGGATTGACGAGCACGATCCGCCCGTCGGTGTCGGTCCCCACGACGCCTTCGGAGGCGGCCCGCAGGATCATCTCGGTCTGCCGCTGTGAGCGGGCCAGCTCGGCCTCGGTGTCGACGGTCCCGGACAGGTCCCGGACGACGATCATCAGCAACTCGTCGCCGGTGTAGCCGTAACCGTCGTACGCCTGCTGCCCGTTCTCCAGGTTCGCGCTGGTGACCTCGACCGGGAACTCGGAGCCGTCGGTCCGCCGCGCGATCATCCGGGTGGGCTTGGTCCGCCCGTGCGGGTCCATGTGATCGGGCCGCCGCATGGAGCCCGGGATCAGCCGCGAGTCGAACTGCGGCAGCAGATCGAGCAGCCCGCGCCCGACGAGCGCCGTGCCCGGCGCCTCGAAGGCTTCCAGCGCGATGGTGTTGGCGTTGACGACGGTTCCGTTGGCGTTGACCAGGACCAACGCGTCCGGCAGCGCGTCGAGTATGGCTGCGAGGCGAGCAGCGCCTCGGGATGGCCTGCTGCTCACGAGACGCTTCCTCCCTGTTACCGCACCTTGCCGACCGCTCGGGCCATCTTGCCAACCGGCCCGCGAGCTGTCACGCGAGGGAGTCTAAGGGCATGAGTTGCGCTCGCGACGCCGGATGCGGGAGAGGTCCCACGACGAAGTGAAGGCGAACACGTGACCGTATGCTCCGGCGCGCCGACGGTTCCCCCAGACCTTCGCGGGACCTCTACGGCACCGCCCGTTCCGTCATGAACCGGCTACGTGGGTGAACCGAGCGAAGGCAGCAAAGGCACCATCCGGTCCCACCGCCCGATCTCGCAGCCGTTGCTGCGGTCGTACGTCGCGTCGACCGGGCGTCCCGCCCAGGTGCCGGTGACGCGGGCGGTGGCCGGTCCGCCGTAGAGCATGGTGCACTCGGTTCCGGGGGCCACCGGGGCGAAGGTGTCCCGCCCCCACCGAGTGTTCGCGTCGAGGAGGCGGCAGGCCCCCGCCACATCGGGGTGCCGCCCGCCTTCCGGATGACAGAACACCTCGTACGTCCCGTTCCCCCGCCCCGCCCCCGCGTGCTGGACGACGACAGTGAGGTGATCACCGGAGCCCGGCCCGGCGGCAGCGGCTGCGGGTACGGCACCCAGGGCGCCGCCGGCACCGAGGACACCGAGCGAACCGGCGAGGGCCGCGACGAGGCCCCGGGACGACGAGGCGATGGACCGCGACAGCGCAGAAGTCATGCCGTGCCCAACGCGCACCCGCAGCGAACGTTCCGCCGCCCCCGCGACTGGCCGGGGGAAGCCCTTTGCCCTGTGGCCTTCCTCCCTAGTACCGTGGGGGGCGATTGGTGACACCGCACTAGACTGTGTCATCATCTGCACGCACCAATCGCGCGCTCGCGTGAGCGGTTGTGCTGGAGGCGTCGCCTAGTCCGGTCTATGGCGCCGCACTGCTAATGCGGTTTGGGCCTTAAAGCCCATCGAGGGTTCAAATCCCTCCGCCTCCGCACCTGATCCCGAAGCCCCGGTCCCCAGGACCGGGGCTTCGGCGTTCCCGGGCTCGATGGGTCCCAGATGGGTCAGGTCCGCGTTTTCGCAGGTCACAAGGGGTGTGCGGATCGGATTTCACATGACGGCGGCAGTCATGTAATGTTCTTCCTGTCGCCGGGACGGGCCGAAAGGCCGGGAACGGAGACAAAAACAAAAGAACAAGCACTCGTAGCTTAACGGATAGAGCATCTGACTACGGATCAGAAGGTTGCAGGTTCGAATCCTGCCGAGTGCACAACAGATCAGAGGCCCTGTGGAGTGATCCACAGGGCCTCTGGCTTTTGCCTTGACGGCAGTTCCATGAGGAGAGGTTCGGCCACGGGATTGCACCGGAGACGGCCCGCGGCCAGGTGTCCGGGCCGCGGCGCGCGTGGGAACTAAGCGGCCTCGGGTTACGCCGCACGCATGCCCCAGGCGGGCTCCTGCACCTCCTCAGGCAGGAAGGCCTCGTCTTCCCCGAAGTCCGGGGCCTGGAAGGGGTTTGTCGTCGGAGGCGGCGATGCCGGAGTGGCACAGCGGGACTGCCCTTCCAGGGCAGAGAACAGCGACGTCAGATTGATGAGAGGTCTCGCTTTCGTTGCAGGTCCCTGAAGGGGCCTGGCGTGCCGTGACCGGGCACAGCGGTCTATAGCTTGGTCATCTTGGCGTACGGGCTCAAGATCCGCACTTGCTCCGAGCCGAAATCCACGAGTGCCGCGATTCCGTCCTCGATGCCGATCACCCGGCCGAGGCCGTACACGTCGTGTGTGACCTGGTCACCCACGGCGAAGTGCTTCGGAGCCGACGTGACCGGGGCCTTGAAGGGGCTGGTGGGCAAGTGACGCTTCGGTGCAGCAGGCTTTGTCATTGCCCCCAGTATGCGCCTACGAACCGCCCTGGTGGCTACCTCGCTGATCGGTTGACTCCACTCCGGCAAGAGCTGAACCTGCCGACCGGCCCGCAGGCAGACGGGTGGGGCCGGGCGGTTCGGCTTCGTGAGGAGGCCGCACCGCCCTTACCCTTCGGAGACCACGGCGTCAGATAGCGGGCGTCCACGAAAGAAGGATCTGATCCACACATGCTGATCGCTCAGCGTCCCTCGTTGACCGAAGAGGTCGTCGACGAGTTCCGCTCCCGGTTCGTGATCGAGCCGCTGGAGCCGGGCTTCGGCTACACCCTCGGCAACTCCCTCCGCCGTACGCTCCTGTCCTCGATCCCGGGTGCCGCTGTCACCTCGATCCGGATCGACGGTGTCCTGCACGAGTTCACCACCGTGCCGGGCGTCAAGGAGGACGTCACCGACCTGATCCTCAACATCAAGCAGCTGGTCGTCTCCTCGGAGCAGGACGAGCCGGTCGTGATGTACCTGCGCAAGCAGGGCCCGGGTCTGGTCACCGCCGCCGACATCGCGCCTCCGGCCGGTGTCGAGGTGCACAACCCCGACCTGGTCCTCGCCACGCTCAACGGCAAGGGCAAGCTGGAGATGGAGCTGACCGTCGAGCGCGGTCGCGGTTACGTCTCCGCCGTGCAGAACAAGCAGGTGGGCCAGGAGATCGGCCGTGTCCCGGTCGACTCGATCTACTCGCCGGTGCTGAAGGTCACGTACAAGGTCGAGGCCACGCGTGTCGAGCAGCGCACCGACTTCGACAAGCTGATCGTCGACGTCGAGACGAAGCAGGCCATGCGTCCGCGTGACGCCATGGCGTCGGCCGGCAAGACCCTGGTCGAGCTGTTCGGTCTCGCCCGCGAGCTGAACATCGACGCCGAGGGCATCGACATGGGCCCGTCCCCGACGGACGCCGCCCTGGCCGCCGACATGGCGCTGCCGATCGAGGAGCTGGAGCTCACGGTCCGCTCCTACAACTGCCTCAAGCGTGAGGGCGTCCACTCGGTGGGTGAGCTCCTGGCCCGCTCGGAGGCGGACCTGCTGGACATCCGCAACTTCGGCGCGAAGTCCATCGACGAGGTCAAGGCGAAGCTGGCCGGCATGGGCCTGGCCCTGAAGGACAGCCCGCCCGGATTCGACCCCACCGCCGCCGCCTTCGACGCGGACGACAACGGGGGTACGGGATTCATGGAGACCGAGCAGTACTGAACACAAACGGCCCCCTCGGAGATCGCTCCGAGGGGGCCGTTCGGTACATATTGCCTGGCCATCTACCCTCACAAGTGATGGCACACATGTGGAAGTGCTCGGGACTCCGCTGGACGCCGGACGGCCCCGTGCTGGCGTGGGACGGTGGGCGGCGCAGTGCGCTGTCGTGGGGGAAGCGGGTGGCCTTCGCCGTGCCGGAGGGGGCCGTGCGGCGGTGTGCGGGGGCGCGGGGGCATGTCTGTCCGGTGTCTGCTGCCGTGCCGGGGCGGCGTACGGGGGCCCGGTGCGAGGAGTGTGCGCGGCTGGACCGGGCGCACTCCGTGGCCGCCGACACCATCGCCGACGATCCACGGCCGTACCGCGTCTATCTGGCCTGGTTCGGTCCCGGCATGGTCAAGGTCGGGATCACCGCCGTGGAGCGGGGCCCGGCGCGGCTGCTCGAACAGGGTGCCGTCTGTTTCAGCTGGCTCGGCAGCGGCCCGCTGATGGCCGCCCGCCGTACCGAGGAGCTGCTGCGGGCCGCCCTTCAGGTGCCGGACCGGATCCCGTACGCGGACAAGCGGGCCGTGCGGTCCCAGCTGCCCGGGACGGAGGACGAACGGGCCGCGGAGGTGCGGGCCTTGTACCAGCGTGCCGTCGAACTCGACGCATGGCCCGAATCGTTGCGACGGGAGCCCTGTCTCCCTGTCGATCACGTGCAGGCGTTCGGCCTCGCCGGCACCCCGCGCGCCGCCGGTGCCGTCACCGAACTCGTCGCGGGCGGCTGTGTGGACGGGGAGCTGGTCGCCGCCGCCGGGCCCGATCTGCATCTGGCCGTCGACGGGCGCGGGGTCGTCGTCCTGGACACGCGGCTCATGACTGGCTGGGAGCTGGTGCCCCTGGGCACCCGAGCGGGCCATTTCGCCCTGCCCGTCAGGGAGTTCGTGCAGGAGCAGGACGGTTTGTTCTGATCTCCCGGCCCGAAGGGTCAAGAGTTGGATCCCTTACGGATCCCTTTGGGCAAGGTCCGTGGACCCCGGGGCGGCAGCCGGGTCATCGTGGTCGACATGAGCGAACAGCCTGTTGCCCCTGTCAGTCCCACGCCCACCTTCGAACCCCCTTACTACGCAGTCGTGTTCACCTCCCTGCGCACCGAGAACGACCCCGACGGATACCAGCGCACCGCCGCCCACCTCTCCGGCCTCGTCAAGGACATCCCCGGCTTCCTCGGTGAGGACTTCGCCCACACGCCCGGCGGACTCGCCATCTCCGTCGCCTACTTCCGGGACCTCGCCGGTATCGAGCAGTGGCGCCGCCATCCCGAACACCTCGCGGCCAAGCGGGAGGGGCTGCGGCAGTGGTACGAGCAGTACTCGATCCACATCGCCCGGGTCGAGCACGCCAACGCGTTCCTGCGGGCGTAGTACCCGCGTACGTAAGGGATTGCCAGATGCTCCCTGAGAACCGCCTGTGTGTTTCTCAGGAAATTCACAGACTCGTGAAAGCGTGCTCTCAGAGGATCCCGACAGGGTGTCCACCATGACCACGACCTCGCCCCAGGGGCGCACCGAACTGCTGAGGCCGGACGGGAGCCCCGTCCGCGTGCTTGTGGTGGACGACGAGTTGTCGATCACCGAACTCCTCTCCATGGCCCTCCGGTACGAGGGCTGGCAGATCAGGAGTGCGGGGGACGGGCAGGGTGCCGTGCAGGCGGCCCGCGAGTTCCGGCCAGACGCCGTAGTGCTCGACATGATGCTGCCCGACATGGACGGGCTGGCCGTCCTCGGGCGGCTGCGGCGCGAACTGCCGGACGTGCCCGTCCTCTTCCTCACCGCCAAGGACGCCCTCGAGGACCGTATCGCCGGGCTCACGGCCGGCGGGGACGACTACGTCACCAAGCCGTTCAGCCTCGAAGAAGTCGTCGCACGGCTGCGCGGGCTCATCCGGCGGGCCGGGGCAGCCGACCGGCGGTCGGAGTCCGTGCTCGTCGTCGGGGATCTGACCCTTGATGAAGACAGTCATGAGGTGTCCCGGGGCGGGGAGTCCATCCATCTCACCGCCACCGAGTTCGAACTGCTCCGCTTCCTCATGCGCAACCCGCGGCGCGTGCTCAGCAAGGCGCAGATCCTGGACCGCGTGTGGTCGTACGACTTCGGCGGGCAGGCCAACGTCGTCGAGCTGTACATCTCCTATCTACGGCGGAAGATCGACGCCGGGCGGGAGCCGATGATCCACACCCGGCGCGGAGCCGGTTACCTGATCAAGCCCGCCGTCGCATGAGCGGGCGACGACGGCCGCGTCCGCAGGCGCGCCGGGCGCGACAGCCGCGCACCCTGCTGACCCGGCTCGTCGTCGCGTCCGTGGTGCTGATCGCCGTGGTGTGCGCGGTGATCGGCACCGTGACCACGCTCGCGCTGCGCTCGCATCTTTACGACCAGCTGGACGAAAAGGTCCGCGACATCGCCATGCGCGCGGCGGGCGGCCGGCTCCCGACCCCTGGTGGTATGGAACCAGGCGCCCCGACCGCGCCCCTCTCCCCGTCCAGGACCCGCATCACGCCCAGCGAGTGGATCGAGCACCTCCTCGTCAACGGCCCGACGCAGCCCAGCACCGTCGCGGCGTACGTGAAGAACGGCTCGATCGCCAGCGCCGGCAAGGCCGTGCAGCTGAACGACAGCTACGGCGGGTTCCGCAAGATGGGCACCGTCGACCTCACCGCGGCGCAGCAGCGGGCGCTCGCCAAGGTGCCCAAGGACGGCAAGCCGCACACCGTCGGCCTCCCCGGTCTCGGCGACTACCTCGTCCGGTACAAGGTGAGCTTCGACGGCGCCGACGCCTACTACGTCGCCCTGCCCACCAAGGACGTCGACGACAACATCGACACCCTGATCGTCGTCGAGGTCTGTGTCACCGTGGCGGGCCTGCTCGCCGCCTCCCTCGCCGGCACGGTCATCGTCAGCGTGGCCACCCGCCCCCTGCGCCGGGTCGCCGCCACCGCCACCCGGGTCTCCGAACTCCCCCTGCACACCGGCGAGGTGAACCTCAGCGAGCGGGTCCCGGAGTCCGAGTGCGACCCGCACACCGAGGTCGGCCAGGTCGGTGCCGCGCTCAACCGGATGCTGGAGCATGTGCACGGCGCCCTGCACGCCCGCCAGCAGAGCGAGATGCGGGTACGGCAGTTCGTCGCGGACGCCAGTCATGAGCTGCGGACCCCGCTCGCCTCCATCCGCGGGTATGCCGAGCTGACCCGGCGCGGGCGCGAGCAGGTCGGGCCCGACACGCGGCATGCCCTCGGGCGGATCGAGTCCGAGGCCGGGCGGATGACCCTCCTCGTGGAGGACCTGCTGCTGCTCGCCCGGCTCGACGCCGGCCGGCCGCTCCAGTTCGAGCGGACCGACCTCGTCCCGCTCGTCGTGGACACCGTCAGCGACGCCCGCGCGGCCGGCACGGGCCACAACTGGCGCCTCGAACTGCCCGACGAGCCCGCCCTCGTGACGGCGGACGCGGCACGGTTGCAGCAGGTGCTGGTCAACCTGCTCGGCAACGCCCGCAACCACACCCCGCCCGGTACGACCGTCACCGCGCGGGTGCAGCGGCGCGGGCCCTGGATGTGCGTCGACGTCGAGGACAACGGGCAGGGGATCCCGCCGGACCTGCTGCCGCACGTCTTCGAGCGGTTCGCGCGCGGGGACTCGGCCCGGTCGAGGGCCACCGGCTCCACCGGGCTCGGCCTCGCCATCGTGCAGGCCGTCGCCGCCGCGCACGGCGGCGCCGTGGCCGTGGACAGCGCCCCGGGGCGCACGGTGTTCACCGTCCATCTGCCCGCGCTCGCCCCCGAATCCGACGCGCAACCGCACTCACAGGCACAGCACAGCGCCACCACACGGGCACGACAGGGGGCCTGACGAGAGTCGGTGCCATGCGAACCGACTCTTCTCCCGGCACCCTGCCGGCGCGGGAGCACCTCCCGGCCACAGATGCCGGAACGCCTGTCCTGGACGTAGTGATCCCCGTCTACAACGAGGAGAAGGACCTCCAGCCGTGCGTGCGCAGACTGCACGCGCACCTCATGCGCACCTTCCCCTACGCCTTCCGCATCACGATCGCGGACAACGCGTCCACGGACACCACCCCGCTGGTGGCGGCGCGGCTGGCGGCCGAACTGCCCGAGGTCACCGGCTTCCGGCTGGAGCAGAAGGGCCGGGGGCGCGCCCTCAGGACGGTGTGGTCCGCCTCGGACGCCCCGGTCCTCGCCTACATGGACGTCGACCTGTCCACCGACCTCAACGCCCTGCTGCCGCTCGTGGCGCCGCTGATCTCGGGCCACTCGGACCTGGCGATCGGCTCCCGGCTCGCCCGCGCCTCCCGGGTCGTACGCGGCCCCAAGCGGGAGTTCATCAGCCGGGCCTACAACCTGATCCTGCGCGGCTCGCTGCAGGCCCGCTTCTCCGACGCCCAGTGCGGCTTCAAGGCGATCCGCCGTGAGGTGGCCCAGGTGCTGCTGCCGCTGGTGGAGGACACCGGCTGGTTCTTCGACACCGAGATGCTGGTGCTGGCGGAGCGGGCCGGGCTCAGGATCCACGAGGTGCCGGTCGACTGGGTGGACGATCCCGACTCCACCGTCCACATCGTGAAGACGGCGACGGACGACCTCAAGGGCGTGTGGCGCGTCGGCAAGGCCCTGGCCACCGGTTCGCTGCCGCTGGACCGGCTCACCCGCCCGTTCGGCGACGACCCGCGCGACCGCGAGATCAAGGACGTACCCAAGGGGCTGGCCCGCCAGCTCGTCGGGTTCTGCGTGGTCGGCGGCCTGTCCACGCTGTTCTATCTGCTGCTCTACAGCGGCTTCCGGCAGTTCTCCGGCTCGCAGGTCGCCAACGCGCTCGCGCTGCTCGTGTCGGCGATAGCCAACACCGCCGCCAACCGCCGGCTCACCTTCGGGGTGCGCGGCCGGGGCGGGGCCGTCCGGCATCAGGCGCAGGGGCTGGTCGTCTTCGCCATCGGCCTCGCCCTGACCAGCGGCTCCCTGGCCGCCCTGAGCGGCGCCACCGACCACCCCGCGCACTCCACCGAACTGGCGGTGCTCATCGCCGCCAACCTCGCGGCGACCGTGCTGCGCTTCCTGCTCTTCCGCGCCTGGGTCTTCCCGGACCGGGGCTCTTACGACACCGACCCGGGGGATGCCCGATGACCACGCACTACGACCAGCCGACCACGCCACAGCAGTCGCCGGACGCCCCGCAGGCGCCGGGCTCCGGTGCCCGTCCCGAGGAGCCCCGCTGGGTGCGCCCGGCCTTCCTCGGCCTGCTCGCCGCCACCCTCGTCCTCTACCTCTACGACCTCAGCGCCTCCGGCTACGCCAACTCCTTCTACTCGGCGGCCGTTCAGGCGGGCAGCACGTCCTGGAAGGCGTTCTTCTTCGGCTCGCTGGACGGCGGGAACGCCATCACCGTCGACAAGCCCTCGGCGTTCCTGTGGCCGATGGAGCTGTCGGTACGGATCTTCGGCCTGAACTCCTGGGCGATGCTCGTGCCCGAGGCGCTGATGGGCGTGGGCACGGTGGCGGTCGTGTACGCGTCCGTACGGCGCCGGTTCAGCCCAGTGGCCGGACTGGTCGCGGGCGCGGTCCTCGCGCTCACCCCCGTCGCGGCGCTGATGTTCCGCTTCAACAACCCGGACGCGCTGCTGGCCTTGCTGATGTCGCTGGCCTGCTACTTCGTCGTCCGGGCCGTGGAGGACGGGCGGACGAAGTGGCTGGTGTGGGCCGGTGTCGCGATCGGCTTCGCCTTCCTCGCCAAGACCCTCCAGGCCTTCCTGATCCTGCCGCCGCTGGCGCTCGTCTACGCCGTCTGCGGACCGGTGAAGCTGAGGAAGCGGCTGGTGCAGCTGGGCCTCGCGACCGTCGCGCTCGTGGTGGCGGGCGGCTGGTGGGTCGCGATCGTCGAGCTGTGGCCCGCCGGCTCCCGCCCGTACATCGGCGGTTCGCAGCACAACAGCTTCCTTGAACTGACCTTCGGCTACAACGGCCTCGGCCGCATCAACGGCGACGAGACCGGCAGTGTCGGCGGCGGGGGTGGCGGGGGCGGCAACGGTGCCGGGCGGTGGGGCGCCACGGGCTGGGACCGGATGTTCAGCTCCGAGATCGGCAGCCAGATCTCCTGGCTGCTCCCGGCCGCGCTGATCCTGCTGGTGGCCGGCCTGTGGGCGACCGGCAAGGCACGGCGTACGTCCGTCACGCGCGCCTCGTTCCTGGTGTGGGGCGGCTCGCTGCTGATCACCATGGTGGTCTTCAGCTACATGGCGGGCATCTTCCACCAGTACTACACCGTGGCCCTCGCCCCCTACCTCGCGGCCGTGACCGGCATGGGCGCCGGGCTGCTGTGGGAGCGGCGGAAGGAGACCTGGGCGTCCTTCGCCCTCGCCGCCTCCGTGGTGGCCGCGGCGGTCTGGGGGTACGTCCTGCTCAACCGCACGCCCGACTATCTGCCGTGGCTGAAGTGGCTGGTCCTGACCGGCGGCCTCACGGCGGCGCTCGGCCTGCTCTTCGCGGGCCGCCTCTCCCGTCGACTCGCCCTCGGCACCGCCGCGGTGGGCCTGCTGGCGGCCCTGGCCGGTCCGACGGCGTACACCCTGAGCACGGTGAACTCCGCGCACACGGGCTCGATCCCGACGGCGGGCCCGGCGGGCGCGAGCATGATGGGCTTCGGCGGCGGCCGTCCCGGCGGTGCTCCCGGGGGCAACGGTGGCCCCGGCGGCAACGGCGGCGGGATGCGTGGCGGCTTCGGCGGCGGCATGCCGGGCCAGCAGGGCATGCCGGGCCGGCAGAACGGCAACGGAGGAATGCCCGGCCAGGGCCAGGGCTTCCCGGGTGGTGGCATGCCCGGCCAGAACGGCAACACCTTCCCCGGTAGCCGTATGCAGGGCGAACGCGGCCGTATGGGCATGGGTGCCGGTGGCGCCGGCGGCCTGCTGAACGGCGCGAACGTCAGCTCCGCGGCCAGGAAGCTGCTGGAGCAGGACGCCGGGAAGTACACCTGGGTCGCGGCGGGCATGGGCTCCCAGAACGCCGCGAGCTACCAACTGGCCACCGGCGACCCGGTGATGGCGATCGGCGGCTTCAACGGCACCGACCCGTCCCCGACGCCGGCCCAGTTCAAGAAGTACGTGGCGCAAGGCAGGATCCACTACCTCATCGCGGGCGGCGGCATGGGTGGTGGCATGGGCGGCGGCAACGGCACGTCCTCCCGCATCACCTCGTGGGTCCAGAGCAACTTCAAGAAGGTGACGGTCGGATCGGTCACGTTCTACGACCTGACCCGGCGCACGTCCGGGAGCTGATCCGGAGGAGCCGACAGGCCCTCCCTTCGGTTCGGCCGCCCCTCTAGCATCGTGAGGGTTGCCGGAATTCGAGGAGGGTGCGCCGGTGGCGAAGGTGGCTGAGCGGGCGCCGCGCGGCAGTGTGTGGCTCGGCGGCAAGGCACGGCGCGGCGGGCGCAGCGCGCAGCCTTCCGGGCTGGACCGGGAGCGGATCACCGAGGTGTCCGTACGGCTGCTGGACGCCGAGGGGCTCGCGAAGTTCTCCATGCGGCGGCTGGCGGGCGAGCTGAACGTCACCGCGATGTCCCTGTACTGGTACGTGGACACCAAGGACGAGCTGCTCGAACTCGCCCTCGACGCGGTCTTCGGCGAGCTGCGGCTGCCCGACCCGGAGGACGACGGGGAGAACTGGCGGGACCAGCTGCGCGCGCTGGCCACGGAGTACCGGGCGCTGCTGGTCCGCCACCCCTGGCTGTCCCCGCTCGCCGGGCGCTACCTCAACATCGGCCCGAACGCGCGGGCGTTCTCCCGGGTGGTGCAGCGGGTGGTCCGCCGGACGGGGCTGCCCGCGCACCGGCTGGCCGGGGCGATCTCGGCCGTCTTCCAGTTCGTGTACGGCTACGGCACGATCGAGAGCCACTTCTTCACGACGATCGCCGACTCCGGGCTGAGCGCGGACGAGTACTACGCGCAGGCGCTGACCATGGTGGCCGAGTCCCCGGAGACCGCCGAGGTCATCCAGGAGACGGAGGACATCATGGCGGCCCGGGGCGGGGCCACGGTCACCGAGAACATGGACCGGGACTTCGCCTTCGCCCTGGACCTGCTGGTGGCCGGCATCGAGGCGATGGTCGCCCGCGGCTGACCCGCCCGGAAGGCCGGGCGGCCGGGGCGTCAGGCGGTCGGCAGGCGGTCGCCCTGGACCGCCTGGACGTCCAGTTCGACCTTGAGGGTCGTCCCGATGGCGGCGATGCCGGCCTGGACGACCTGGTTGTAGTTCATCGCGAAGTCCTCGCGGTGCAGTCCGGCCGTCGCGCGGAAGGCGGCCCGGGTGCCGCCCCACGGGTCGGCGCCGGTGCCGAGGTAGGCGAGGTCCAGGTCGACCGGGCGGACGATGCCGTGCAGGGACAGCTCGCCGTGCACCGTCCAGCGGTCCGGGCCGGCCGGCGTCAGACCCGTGGAGCGGTAGGTGATCTCCGGGTGGGTGTCGACTTCGAGGAAGTCCGCGGACCTCAGGTGCGTGTCCCGCATGCCGTGGCCGGTGTCGATGGACGCGGCCCGGATGACCGCCTCCACGCGGGACTTGGCGATGTCGTCCGGCGCGATCTCGATCGTGCCGCCGAACTCCGTGAACCGGCCGCGCACGCTGGAGATCCCGAGGTGCTGGGCGACCGCGGCCACCGAGGAGTGCGCCGGGTCGATGGTCCACGGGCCGGGCGGCGGCAGCTCGGTGCCGCCCTGCCGGGCCAGCGTCACCGTGCCGACCTCGGCCCGGCCGCCGGCGGTGACGATCGCACTGGACGCGGCGGGCGCGTACCCGACGGCCGTCACGATCACCGTGTACGCCCCGGGCGCCAGCTCGGTGGTGTCCCGTACGGCCCCTTCGGCGTTCGCCTCCGCGCGCAGCATTTGCGCGCCGGTCATGTCGGTCACCGTGACGACCGCGTGCGACACGGCCCATCCGTCCCGGGTACGGATCCTCGCGGTCAGTCCCATCCCGCTGTCTCCCTGAGAAACCTGAAAGCCCTGAAAAGCCTTGAAACTCTTACAAATTGGTCGTAGAGAACCGGCCCGCGGCGGGGCGCGCCTCCGCTCGGAACGCACCCGCCGCGGGCCGGGGCCCGGCTACTCGCCGGAGTGGGCGAGTTCGATGTCGTGGCCGTCGTTTCCGGAGCCGGACAGGGACAGCGCGGTGGCCACCGGCGGGTAGCCCGTCGCGATGACGGTGTACTCGCCGCTGTCCAGGTCGGTGAAGGCGTACGCCCCGTCCGTCCCGGTGGTGGACGTGCCGACCACGTTGCCCGCCGCGTCGACCAGCGTCACGCGGGCGTCGGCCAGCGGACCGTGCGGGGCCCGGACGACACCCTGGAGGTGGGCGCCGGCGTCCAGGTCGACCTCGATCCGGGTGACCCCGGTGGCGCCGACCTCGACCGGCAGGGCGCGCGGCCGGAAGCCGCTCGCGTTGACGGCGACGGTGACCGCGCCCGGCACCAGGTCGGTGAGGGCGAAGTCGCCCTGCTCCCCGGTGGCGGCGGTGGCCACCAGGTCCCCGCGCACATCGGTGACGATCACCATGGCGTCCTTGACCGGCAGCGCGCTCCCGGCGGCCCGGACCACACCGGTCAGCCCGCTGGTGCCGCTGAGCAGGAGGTCGTACGCCAGCGGCTCCCCGCCCACCACGACGGTGGAGGCCTGCGGCTGGTAGCCGTCGGCGGAGGCGATCAGCACGTACGAGCCCGCGCCCGGCGCGTCCACCGCGTAGGAACCGTCGGCCTGGGCGACCGCGCGGCCCAGCTGGCGGCCGGAGAGGGAGATCAGCGTGACCGCGGCCTGCGGGACCGGGGCGCTCTCGGTGCCGCGCACGAAGCCGTGCACCGGGGTACTGCCGTTGCCGATGGCGCCGCCGGTGGTGCCGGGGTCGGCGATCGTGGCGACGGCGGTCGGCTGCGTGGCCGCGCTCGCCGCGGTGCCGTCCTCGCCGAGCACGGGGGCGGCCCAGCTGGGCACCCGCTCCGCGGCGGGAGCCTCACTGGCGGTCTCCGTGACGGCAGGGACCTCGGCGGGTGCCTGCGCGTTCGCCGGGGTCTCGCCCTCGGCGGCCTGCGCCAGGGCTCCCTTGGTCTTCAGCGGGACCTCCTTGATGAACAGCACCACGAAGAAGGAGATCAGGGCGAAGGGCGCCGCGTAGAGGAAGACGTCGGCGATGCCGTGGCCGTAGGCGCCCTCCAGCCAGTTGCGGACCGGGGCGGGCAGCAGGTCCATGTCCGGCAGCGAGCCGCCGCCCACGGCGTGGCCGGCGGCGGCCTGCGCCTTCGGGCTCAGTTCGGTGATGGTGTCCTTGGCGTAGTGCGTGATCCGGGTCGACATCACCGAGCCGAGCACACCGACGCCGACCGCACCGCCGAGGGAGCGGAAGAAGCTCACCACGGAGGAGGCCACGCCCAGGTCCTGCGGGGCGACCTGGTTCTGCGTGGAGAGGACCAGGTTCTGCATCATCATGCCGACGCCGATACCCAGCAGCGCCATGTAGATGGAGAGCTGCCAGTAGGGGGTGTCGTAGCGCATCAGGCCGAGCAGGGCCAGGCCCGCCGTGAGGAAGACGCCGCCGGCGACCAGCCAGCCCTTCCAGCGTCCGGTGCTGGTGATGAACCGTCCGGAGACCATGGAGGCGACGAACAGACCGCCGATCATCGGGATGGTCATGACGCCGGACATGGTCGGCGACTTGTCGCGGGCCAGCTGGAAGTACTGCGAGAAGAAGACGGTCCCGGAGTACATGCCGACACCGACGAACAGGGAGGCCAGCGAGGCCAGCGAGATGGTGCGGTTGCGGAACAGGCGCAGCGGGATGATCGGCTCGGCGGCCTTGGTCTCCGTGAGGACGAACAGCAGCGTGAGCACGATCGTGCCGCCGACCATCGTGTACGTCTGCCAGGACAGCCAGTCGTACTTGTCGTCGGCGAAGGTGACCCAGATCAGCAGCAGCGAGGCGGCGGCGGTGATGAAGAAGGCGCCCGCCCAGTCGACCTTGACCTGACGCTTGGCCACCGGCAGGTGCAGCGTCTTCTGCAGCACGAGCAGCGCGATCAGCGCGAACGGGATACCGACGAACAGGCAGTAGCGCCAGCCGAGCCAGTCGGTGTCGGTGATGACGCCGCCGAGCAGCGGACCGCCGACGGTGGCGACGGCGAAGGTGGCACCGGTGTAGCCGGAGTAACGGCCGCGCTCCCGCGGGGAGATCATCGCGGCCATGATGACCTGCACCAGGGCGGACAGACCGCCGGCGCCGAGGCCCTGGATGACACGTGCGCCGATCAGCATCGCGGGGTTCTGCGCGAGACCGGCGACGACCGAGCCGGCGATGTAGATGACCAGGGATATCTGGACGAGCGCCTTCTTGCTGACCAGGTCGGCCAGCTTGCCCCACAGCGGAACCGAGGCGGTCATCGCGAGCAGCGCCGCGGTGACGACCCAGGTGTAGGCGGACTGCCCGCCGTGGAGGTCCTTGATGATCGTCGGCAGGGCGTTGGTGACGATCGTCGAGGAGAGGATGGCGGCGAACAGGCCCAGCAGCAGGCCGGACAGCGCCTCCATGATCTGCCGGTGCGTCATGGGGGCGTGCTCGGCGGAGCCTCCCCCGTGCTTGGCGTGAGCCCGCACACCGGCTGGTGTGGTCGTTGCCATGGGCTTCCTTTGCTTACGTGCTTGCGGGTGTACGGGTGGTCTCCGCGAATACGGGGGCGGCTTCGGGGGCGAGCCGGGCCGTGGCGGACCGGCAGTCGCCGAAGCTGGCGCGCAGGCGGGTCATCAGCCGGATGAGCTGGCCGACCTCGTCGTCGCTCCAGTCGGCGAGCCGCTCGGCGAGCAGCCGGCTGGTCCGCCAGGACAGCTCGTCGAGCTGCGCCAGGCCCGCGGGCGTCAGGTGCAGGATCCGCGAGCGCTTGTCGGCGGGGTCCGGGGACCGCTCGATCCAGCCGCGTGCGGCGACGTGCGCGACGTGCCGGCTGGTGACCGACATGTCCACGGCGAGCAGTTCCGCGAGCTTGCTCATGCGCATGTCGCCGTGGCGGCCGAGCAGGTTCAGCACGGCGGCCGAGCCGGCCGGGCAGTCGGGCGGCAGGATGCGCCCCAGGTCCCGTTTCACGGCTCCGACGGCACTGAGCTGACGCACCAGCTCTTCGTACAGCGCCTGCTCGGCCATCTCACACCTTCCGTATTCGTTGCTTCGGGCAACTTTATAGACTGTTGGTTGCCGAAGGCAAATAAATCGAAGACCAACGGGCGCAAAAAGTTGGCAAAGGCAAGTATTGCGAACGTAAACGCGCAGGTGGTGCGGCCTGAGCTGCCCCCCTCTGTCCCCCCGGCCCCGCACTTGGGCCGCACACCCGGATTCGCTAGTGTCTCGGGCCATGGCTAACACCCAGGGCCCCCAGGGCAACTACGACCCCGCCGGCAGCACGCAGATGTTCCGGGCGTTCGTCGACGAGGCCCCGCAGGGCCGGCAGCAGCAGGCGGCGGCCTCCTCCGGCCCCCGCATCGGTCTGATCGTCGGCATCGTCGTCGCCGTGGCGGTCGTCGCCGCGGTGGCCTGGCTGGCGCTCAAGTAGTCAGCGGGCGATCACTTCCACTTCACCGAGACGTCCCGCGTCTCGATGTGCATGCCGAGCGGTACCCGCCAGGCGTCCACGCACACCGTCCACGTCGGGGACGTACGTGCGCCCGGCCCGATCGGCACCGGCAGGTCCGCGGTCGACTCGACCGTGCCCCAGTCGATGCCGAGCGCGCCGATGACGTGCGTCCCGAACGTCACCGTGCCCGAACGCACCGCCGTACCACCGGAGTTGCGGAAGGGCACGGTCACCTGCTCGCACCACCGCTGGTCCGTGGCCTTCCGCTTCGGGTCGCCCCAGGTGAGGTCGGCGGGCGTGGCGGGCTCGGTGTGACCGGCTGTCGGCTTCGGGGACGGTGAACCCGGAGGCGATGAACTCGGCGGGGACGGCACGGGTTTGGCTTCGCCTCCGGTGCTGCCCGACGGGGAGCCGGAGGGGACGGGGCCGACGGTGGCCGTTCCGGCAGGAGCGGACGTTCCGGGAGCAACGGAGGCCCCGGAGGACGGTGGTGCCGTTGCCGACTGCGAAGTCCCGCCCTTTTGCGGCGTGTTGTCGTCATTGCCCGGCGTAGTCCCGTCCAGCGGCACCATCCGTACGCCGCCCGTCGGCGTCCCCGCGCCGCCGCCCGGTCCCGGCCCGCCGCCCACGCCCCCTACGGCCACGTAACCGCCGCCTGGGCCGCCCGAACCGGCACACGCGCCCAGGACCCCGCCCAGACAGACGACGGCCGCCGACGCTGCCGTAACGGCGCCTCGGCGGCCACGTGTCCACGTCGTCGTACGCAGCATCCCGCCATGGTGGCTGACGCTCCGTCAGATCGGAACCCTCCGGTGAGGACTCAGTCCGAGATCAGGCCCTCGCGCAGCTGGGCCAGGGTCCGGGTGAGCAGACGGGAGACGTGCATCTGGGAGATGCCGACCTCCTCGCCGATCTGCGACTGGGTCATGTTGGCGAAAAACCGCAGCATGATGATCCGGCGCTCCCGGGGCGGGAGTTTGGCCAGCAGCGGCTTGAGGGACTCGCGGTACTCCACGCCCTCCAGGGCGGTGTCCTCGTAGCCGAGGCGGTCGGCCAGGGAGCCCTCGCCGCCGTCGTCCTCGGGGGCCGGGGAGTCCAGCGAGGACGCCGTGTAGGCGTTGCCGACCGCGAGGCCGTCGACCACGTCCTCCTCGGAGACGCCGAGCACGGCGGCCAGTTCCGTCACCGTCGGGGAGCGGTCCAGCTTCTGGGACAGCTCGTCGCTGGCCTTGGTGAGGGCCAGGCGCAGCTCCTGGAGGCGGCGCGGGACGCGCACCGACCAGGAGGTGTCGCGGAAGAAGCGCTTGATCTCGCCGACCACCGTCGGCATCGCGAACGTCGGGAACTCCACGCCCCGTTCGCAGTCGAAGCGGTCGATCGCCTTGATCAGGCCGATGGTGCCGACCTGGACGATGTCCTCCATCGGCTCGTTGCGGGAGCGGAAGCGTGCCGCCGCGTAGCGGACCAGCGGCAGGTTCAGCTCGATCAGGGTGTCCCGGACGTAGCCGCGCTCCGGGCTGTCCTCGCCGAGGGCGGCGAGCCGCAGGAACAGGGAGCGGGACAGGGTGCGGGTGTCGATGTCCGCCGGGGCCGGCAGGACCGGGGCGGCCTCTGCCGCCGGGACGGGCGGGGCCGGCACGGCGTCGAGGGCCGGTACGCCTTCAAGGCTGTCGAGCACGTCGAGAGCGTCGAGCTCCTTGGGCGCTGCCTCGGTCATCGTGGGCGTGAGCACCTTCGAGCTGCCCTGTTCTGCGGACATGCCACCCCCTTTGGGTCGCGGGACGGTCGTGGCGGCGCCCCTTCGAGCAACGCAGCCTTCACCTGAATACCGGAGCCGGAGCCACGGCAAACGCGCTTCCCGCAGAATGTCACATGTCGGCAACACGCTGTAGTGACATGTCGACATGCAAGTTGCGAATCGGCCCTGGAAAAAAGGGGTCTGACGGTCTTTCGGCACACAACTGTCGGGAACCGCCCTGGTGAGCGATTCGCTCGTGCCGGTGATCAATCGATCCTGTATGCGGTTACGCGTCGATCCGGTTCGCCGACCGCAGGCGCTGGAAGCTGCGCGCGAGCAGCCGGGAGACGTGCATCTGAGAGACGCCGAGTTCCGCGCTGATCTGTGACTGGGTGAGATTGCTGTAGTAGCGCAGGAGAAGGATCCGCTGTTCGCGCTCGGGGAGTTGGACCAGGAGATGGCGGACCAGGTCGCGGTGTTCCACGCCGACCAGGGCCGGGTCCTCGTAGCCGATGCGGTCCAGCAGGCCGGGCAGCCCGTCGCCCTCCTGTGCGGCCTCCAGCGAGGTCGCGTGGTACGAGCGGCCCGCCTCGATGCAGGACAGTACCTCGTCCTCGCTGATCCTGAGCCGCTCGGCGATCTCGGCGGTCGAGGGCGAGCGCCCGAAGGCGGTGGTCAGGTCCTCGGTCGCGCTGTTGACCTGCACCCACAGCTCGTGCAGCCGACGCGGTACGTGGACCGTGCGTACGTTGTCCCGGAAGTACCGTTTGATCTCGCCGACCACGGTCGGCATCGCGAAGGTGGGGAACTGCACGCCCCGGTCGGGGTCGAAGCGGTCGATGGCGTTGATCAGGCCGATGGTGCCGACCTGGATCACGTCCTCCATGGGCTCGTTGCGGGAGCGGAAACGGGCGGCGGCGTAGCGCACGAGCGGGAGGTTGGCCTCGATCAGCGCTCCCCGCACCCGGTTGTGCTCCGGCGTGCCCGGCCGGAGCTGCTTCAGCTCGCCGAAGAGCACCTGGGTCAGCGCGCGGGTGTCGGCGCCGCGGCGCTTCTCGGGGGCCGGGGGATCCGCGGGAGCGGGGGCGGGGGCGGGGGCAGGAGTGGGTGTGGGTGTGGGAGCGGGTGCCTCCTCCTGGGGCGGCGCAGTACTGGCCGACACGGTCAACGCCACCTCTTCACGGTCAATCATCCGTCAAAAGCGGTCATAGCATCACAAGACATGTGCACTGTGTGCAAGCACCGCATAACGCCGTGTTGTGTTCAAATTTCGACAAGTTGGGGCCCAAGGTGCACGAAAGCCCCCCGCCGTTCCGGCGGAGGGCTGGTGTCGCGTCCGGTGCCGCGAGCGGCTCAGAACGGGTAGTCGGCGATCACCCACGTGGCGAACTCCCGCCACTGGGCGGCGGCGGCCTGGTGAGCCGGGTGCTCCAGGTAGCGCTTGAGCGCGTCCGCGTCCTCGACCGCCGAGTTGATCGCGAAGTCGTAGGCGATCGGGCGGTCGGTGATGTTCCAGGCGCACTCCCAGAAGCGCAGCTCCTCGATCTGGCCGCCGAGGGCCCGGAAGGCCTCCGCGCCCGCCTGGGCGCGCGGATCGTCGCGTTCGACGCCCTCGTTGAGCTTGAAGAGGACCAGGTGGCGGATCATGGGGTTACCTCAGCTCTTTCCTCCGTTGGCGACCCAGGTCATGAAGTCGCCTATGGCCTTGGCCGCGTCCGATATGCCCTCGAAGCCTATCTGGACGTAGTCGGCGGCCTTGGCCGGGTCTGTGATGATCACGTACAGCGCGAAGACCACGAGCGCGTACACAGCGATCTTCTTCGTGTTCACCGCCATCCGGCCTCCCCTGCCGTCCCTGTACCCCTGCTGCCGGCCGCGAGTTTAACCTCCGCGCCCTGTTCGCCACTTGAGGGTATGTGCACGAAGGGCCCCGCCAGATGACGGGGCCCTTCTCAAGCGGTAGCGGAGGGATTTGAACCCTCGGTGACTTGCGCCACACTCGCTTTCGAGGCGAGCTCCTTCGGCCGCTCGGACACGCTACCGAGGGAGACCTTACAGCACGGTGGGCCGTGGTCCGAAATCGGTATTCACCGGTCCCGGAAAAACTCCGTGAGGAGCCGTGCGCACTCCGTGGCGAGCACGCCCTCGATGACCTCCGGGCGGTGGTTGAGCCGGCGGTCCCGCACCACGTCCCACAGCGAGCCCGCCGCGCCGGCCTTCTCGTCCCGGGCGCCGTAGACGACCCGGTCCACCCGGGACTGGACGAGGGCGCCCGCGCACATCGTGCACGGCTCCAGCGTGACCACCAGCGTGCAGCCGCTCAGCCGCCATTCGCCCGCCCGTCGCCCACCACCCTTGCCGGAGGCGCTCCGCGCCGCCGCGTCCCGCAAAGCCGCCGCGGCCCGCCGGATCGCGAGGACCTCCGCGTGTGCCGTGGGATCGCCGGTGGCCTCGCGCTCGTTGTGCCCGGTCGCGAGCACCGTCGTACCGTCCGGGGACAGCACGACGGCGCCGACGGGGACGTCGCCGCCTTCGACGGCGCGCTCGGCCTCCTCCAGGGCGAGCCGCATGGCGGCCCGCCAGGGGTCGCGCACCGGGTCCGGAGTGGCCACCGGGTCCTGTGGTGCGGTCAGCGGACGGTCTCCAGGACCTCCGAGGCGCCCAGCGCGTCGGCGATCGCGCCCAGCGCGTCCTCGGCGTCCAGCGCGCGCAGCTCCTTCGCGCTGACGCCCAGGTCGTCGAGGATCTCGCTGTCGCCCACCGGGCTGTGCGGCACCGCGTCGGCGGCGGCACCCGCTTCCTCGTCGTCGTCGGCCTCGTCCTCGCCGTCCTCCGTGCCGTCGAGGTTCAGGGAGTCGAGGTCGGGGCCGTCGTCGGCGCCGGGCTCCCGGCCCAGCAGCTCGTCGGTGAGCAGCAGCTCGCCGTAGGCGCTGCGGGCGGCTGCGGCGGCATCCGAGACGTAGATGCGAGGGTCGTCCTCGCCGTCCACGCGGACGACGCCGAACCAGGCGTCCTCCTGCTCGATCAGGACGAGCACCGTGTCCTCTTCAGGAGAGGATTCCCGGGCCAGGTCGGCCAGATCCGACAGGGTCTCCACATCGTCGAGCTCTGTGTCGCTCGCTTTCCACCCGTCTTCGGTGCGCGCGAGCAGTGCGGCGAAGTACACCGTGACTCTCCCACTGGTCATAGGCGTGCCGGTTGGGGGTCCCCCCGGCGGAGGTTCTGGGCGGAGGGAGCTGGCTCCGAGCCCCGCCCACTCGGAATCGTGGCAGAAACAAGGCGTTCAGGGGACGTCTTCGGCTCCCTGTGTCTGGCTGTTTTGGTCGAGCATCTGGTTGTGAAGCGAAAAGCACTCACCAGCGCACTTGTTGCCGCCACCTGCGGATCGTACGCGGCTTTTCCAGCCGCCCGCGCACGCCCGCCACCGCAAACGCCGGCGCCCTCGTTGATCTTCCTTGCCGGGGGGCCGTTTTTACGGAACTTTCCCGGAACTTTCTTACCGGGACCGCCCTACCAACGGAAGGTTCTCATCCGCATGGCGTGCCGCAGCCGGGCGGCCTTGGCGCGCCGCGGCTGCACGCGTTCGCGCAGCGCGCGCGCCTCGGCGAGGTCGCGCAGGAACTGGGCGCGGCGGCGCCGCCGTTCGGCGTCCGTCTCGGGTGTCGCCGAGTCCGTCTCGGGTGTCGCGGGCTCGACCGGGGCTTTGGTGTTCCCGGACGCGTCCTCAGGCAGGTCGGGCAGGTCAGGCACGTCACACCACCCCAGTCCGTCCCTCCCACTTTCCCCCGGACGGCCGCTCCGGCGCCAGGGTCGGCGGGGCTCTGGTCGCGGGTACCGTTAGGGGCATGCGTCTCCACGTCGTCGACCACCCCCTGGTCGCTCACAAGCTCACCACTCTGCGCGACCAGCGCACCGACTCCGCGACCTTCCGCCGGCTCGCCGACGAACTGGTCACCCTGCTGGCCTATGAGGCCACGCGGGACGTGCGCACCGAGCAGGTCGACATCCAGACGCCCGTCGCGCGGACCACCGGCGTCAAGCTGGCCCGCCCGCGCCCGCTGGTCGTACCGATCCTGCGGGCCGGTCTCGGCATGCTGGACGGCATGGTCCGGCTGCTGCCGACCGCCGAGGTGGGCTTCCTGGGCATGATCCGCAACGAGGAGACGCTGCAGGCCTCCACGTACGCCTCGCGCATGCCGGAGGACCTCTCGGGCCGCCAGGTGTACGTCCTGGACCCGATGCTGGCCACCGGCGGCACGCTGGTCGCCGCCATCCAGGAGCTGATCAAGCGCGGCGCCGACGACGTGACCGCCGTGGTCCTCCTCGCCGCCCCCGAGGGCGTCGAGGTCATGGAACGCGAGCTGGCGGGCACGCCGGTGACGGTCGTCACGGCAGCGGTGGACGACCACCTGAACGAGCACGGCTACATCATCCCGGGCCTGGGCGACGCGGGGGACCGGCTGTACGGCGCCGCGGAGTAAGCGAGCCGGGCAAGCGAGCCGGGCAAGCGCCCTGAGAGGCAACTCCCTGGGCGAACTCAGCAGCCCTTCTTCGGCGCGGCAGGCGCCGGCGCCGTCAGCGCGGTCAGCGCCTTGTCGGCCGCCGCCTGCTGCGTCAGGGACTTGAACGCGTCCCCGATGATCAGGTCGAGGTCCGCACCCGTGCGCTTCGCATCGGTGCGCCGCTCCGCGTCCGTGAGCTGGATCGCCAGCACCGGCAGCGAGGTGTTCAGCGCGGACGGGGGACCGAGGAGTACCCCGGTGCCCTTGACCTTCTTGTCGAACTCGTCGCTGGCATTGCCCACGTCGCCGATCTTGAAGCCGCGCTTCTTCAGCTCGTCCGCGGTGTCCTTGGCGAGCCCGCTGCGCTCGGTGGCGTTGTAGACGTTCACGGTGATCTGGCCGGGCCTGGGCAGGACCTTCGCCTGGGCGGCCGTGGCGGTCCTGGTGTGGCAGTGGGCCTTGGCGCCGGCCGCCGAGGTCTTCTTGCCGCCGTCGGCGAAGACGTCGATGAGCTGCAGCGTGCCCCAGCCGATCAGGCCGAGCGCGGCGACGGACGCCACGACGGCGAGCGCGAGCCTGCCGCGTCGCCTCGGAGGGCGCATCCGGGGGTACTTGTCCCCCGTGATCCGGTACTTGCCGCCCATGCCGGGGGGAGTCAGCATGCTCATGGGCGCAGCGTAGTGCGCCGGAGCGGCGATGCCTATTAGATGATCAGTCGACGCCGCTCGCGGAACCCGAAAGGGTCAACGACCGTGTGCCGCGCCGGGGTCAGTCGAGTTCGAGCACGCGCGCGTGCAGCACCTGGCGCTGCTGGAGGGCGGCGCGGACGGCGCGGTGCAGTCCGTCCTCCAGGTAGAGGTCGCCCTGCCACTTCACGACGTGTGCGAAGAGGTCGCCGTAGAACGTCGAGTCCTCCGCCAGCAGGGTCTCCAGATCGAGCTGCTGCTTGGTGGTCACGAGCTGATCGAGGCGGACCGGGCGCGGCGCGACGTCCGCCCACTGCCGGGTGCTTTCCCGGCCGTGGTCGGGGTACGGCCGGCCGTTTCCGATGCGCTTGAAGATCACACGGAAAGCCTACCGGCCAAGGCGTTCCGGGCGCAGCCATGGCGACGGAGTGCGACGCTGGAAAACACGCCGCGAACATGGGCATACCGGCCGGTATCGGTGCGGGGGCCGGGAGCAGACGCCGGAGGCGGGATCGGAAACGGGATCGGAAACAGGGGTCGCAGTTGCGGCAGAAGAGTGAGTCCGAGACGCGGCCGAAGCCGCCCGGCGGGGGCGGTAGGGCCCGCCCCCGCCGGTGCGGTTCAGCGGCCCCGCTCCTTCGGTGACCGCTCCTGTTCCTGTTCCCTCGCTACTGGCGTCTCTGGTCGGGGCGGCGCGCTGCGCCGGGCCTCCGCGCGCAGCAGGGCGCGCAGGACCGCGTACGGGTCTGTGGGCATGGCTGTGTTCCTTGCGTCGTACTGACGGGTCTCGCTCGGGGCGGGCTCTGTCAGCAGCGCAGGACCACGGAGCGCAGGGTGCGCAGGGTGTACGGCGGCGGCGCGGCCGGGAGGGGGTGCTCCGCGGCGGCGGACGGCGGGGTCGCCAGGGGCGCCGGAGACAGGGGTACGGCGGCCCGGCGGACGGCGCCGGCCGGTGGCCGTACGGCCAGGCCCAGGGCGTCGTAGAGGGCGTCGTACGGGCCGTCGTACTCGACGGTCTCCCCGGACGCGACGGGCGCCGCGCAGGCCTCGGCGCGGGCGCCCGGTACCAGCAGGGCGAGCAGCAGCACGAGCACCCGCAGCCAGGCGCGGCTGCGTGGGAGGCGTCGTGCGGTGCTCATGGGGGTCATCTGCCCACGACACGCCCGGAGTTCAGCACACCGGACGCGTAATACACCCGTTCGGCGTACGGCTCACACGGTGCGCGGCACGCTCCGGGCGCGGCTGCGGATCCTGAGCGCGGTGACGATCTCGACGATCCCGACCGCGACCAGCCAGATGCCGCCGACCAGGGTCAGTACGGCGACCGAATGGAAGGGGGAGTCGATGAGGACGACGCCGCCGACGACGGTGACGATCCCGAGGAAGATCTGCCAGCCCCGAGCGGGCATCCGGGGGTCGGAGGCGGCGGCGATGGCCTGCGTGATCCCGCGGAACAGCCAGCCGATGCCGATCCACAGGGCGAGCAGCAGGATCGACTGGAAGGGACCGCGGAAGCAGAACAGGCCCAGCAGGATCGACACCGCGCCGCTGATGAAGGCCAGCACCCGCAGCGAGGTCGCCGTGTGCGTACCGAACGCGGAGGCCAGCTGGAAGACGCCGCTGATCACGAGGTAGACGCCGAACAGGACACCGAAGACCAGCAGGGACTGACCCGGCCAGACCAGCACCAGTACGCCCAGGATCAGCGAGGCGATGCCCGTGACCAGGACGACCTGCCAGGTGGCCCGGGACAGGGCGTGCAGCGGGCCCTCGAGGGGCGGCTCGGGTTCGTGGGTGTGCGGGGCCTGCCGGGAGTGCACCCCGCGGTCGTCGTACTCACGGCCCCAGTCGGGGCCACCGCTCGGTTGCTCGGTCATGTTCCATGCTGAGAGCGGCCCGTCGAATCCCGCCACCCGGGTGGTCCGGCAGGCTTACCGCGGACCTACTTCTGCGCCGCCTTCGCGGCCTTGGCCGCCGCCTTCGTCTCCTGCTTGTGCGCCCGTACCTTGGCGAGCGACTCGGGCCCGGTGATGTCGGCGACCGACCGGAAGGAGTCCCGCTCGCCGTAGACGCCGGCGGCCTCCCGCCAGCCCTCGGGGGCGACCCCGAGCTGCTTGCCGAGCAGTGCGAGGAAGATCTGCGCCTTCTGCCTGCCGAACCCGGGCAGGTCCTCCAGGTGCTTGAGCAGCTCGGCCCCGCTGCCGACGCCCCGCCACACCGTTTCGGCGTCGCCGTCGTAGTGCTCGACCAGGTACTGGCACAACTGCTGGATCCGCTTCGCCATCGAGCCCGGGTAGCGGTGCACGGCGGGCTTCTCGGAGAGCTTCGCGGCGAAGGCCTCCGGGTCCATGACGGCGATCTCGTGGGCGTCCAGGTCGTCGGCGCCCATGCGCCCGGCGATGGTCGCCGGGCCCTTGAACGCCCACTCCATGGGGACCTGCTGGTCCAGCAGCATCCCGGTCAGCGCGGCGAGCGGACTGCGCCCGAGGAGCGCGTCGGCCTCGGGATCCTGGGCGAGGTGCAGGGTGACGTCCATGCGTCGATCATGCCTCGCCCGGGATCCGCTCGCCGCCCGGCCGGACCGGCCTGCTACCGGGTCACCGCGGTGCTGGGCAGCGCCGCGCCGAGGCTGAGGCCGGCAGAGCCGACGGTGATGCCGGCGCTCTTGCCGGAGATGCCGACCGAGCCGTTCGTCACCGGTCCCGCGGCGGAGCCGCGGGCGACCCACACCAGGCCATCGGTGTTCTCGCCGGGCGCACCGACGACGAGGTCGGCCTTCCCGTCCCTGTTCAGGTCGGAGAGGTGGACGGCCCAGCCGAAGTAGTCCTCCGCCTCGGCGGTGCCGGGGACGCCCGTCGTGTTCTGGGTGTAGGCGGTGGCCTTGGCGCCGGAGAGCCCGGCGGTGGAACCGCGCAGCAGAACGGCCTCACCGCTCCACTTGGCCGAGCCGAGGGTCTTGTACGGCACACCGACGAGGACGTCGGCGATCTTGTCGCCGTTGACGTCACCGACGCTGAGCGAGGAGCCGAACTGGCCGCCGTCCTCGCCGACGCCGGGAACGCCGGGCGTGTCCTGGTGGATGACCGCGGGCTGCTGGTCGGGGCTGATGCCGTGCGGGCCGCCGTACAGGACCTGGATCTCGCCGCCGCTGTGGGCGCCGCTCGGGTCCTGGGTGTGCAGGGCGTCGTACTGGACTCCCGTGACGAGGTCGCCGTAGCCGTCGCCGTTGACGTCGCCGACCTGCCCGTTCCAGCCGTGGGCGAGCGGGAGCTGGGTCGACGGTGCGGCCGGATCGTCCTGGACGACGCTCAGGGGGCCGCTGTCGGCCGAGACGGGTCCGGGCATCGAGAACAGCTCGGCCTTGCCGTCGCCGTCGACGTCACCCATGACCACACTGCGCTTGAGGCCCTTGCCGAGGTGGGCGGCGGCCGGCTTTCCGGTGCGGGTGAAGGGTCCGGTGTAGGTGGCGCTCTGGCAGGTGCTGCCGACGGCCAGCTCGGGGGCGCCGTCGCCGTTCATGTCCCCGGTGGCGAGCGACTGCCCGAAGAGGCAGTACGAACGATTTTGGCCGTATCCGGTGGGCGGAGCGATGTCGGCGCCGCCCTTGAGACCGCTCGGGCCGCCCCAGATCACGGTGACGGCGCCGCGCGTTCCGAGCTGGAGGCCGAAGTCCTGGCGTGGGGTGCCGACGACCAGGTCCGCGTATCCGTCCCGGTCCAGGTCGGCGGTGGTGACGGTCTGGCCGAAGCGGTCGTTCTTCTCCGGCGTGCCCGGGATCCCGGTCGTGGCCTGGGTGATGACCTGGCGGCGGGCGGTGCTGACCCCCGAGGCGGAGCCGTACAGGACGACGACGGCGCCGGCCTTGTTCACGCTGCCGTTGGAGGCATCGGGGGCACCGATGACCAGGTCCCGGTACCCGTCACCGTTGAAGTCGTCCTGGACGGCGGCGGTGTTGGCCCCTTTGTAGGGCGCGGCGGCGGATGCCACCGGGGTCAGCGGAACGGCGACGGCTGCGGCGACCACAGCAGCGGCCGTGAGAACTCTGCGCAACGGAACTCCCCCAATAGAGAACGGTCGCCGCAGAGGACTCACGAAGCGCTCGAAAGGTTGTACTACGATCTCTGCAATTAACTTAGGCAAGGCTAACCTAATGTAAGGGTTTCCCAGAGTGACCACCGAGACCTACCGCGACGCCTGGGGCATCCCCCACCTGCGCGCGTCCAGCGCCCGCGAACTGGCCCACGCCCAGGGCCGCGTGACCGCCGTGGACCGCGCCTGGCAACTGGAGGTGGAGCGGCACCGCTGCCAGGGCACCACGGCATCCTTCCTCGGCGCCTCCGCCCTGTCCTGGGACGTCTTCGCCCGCCGCGCCCGCCTCGCCGACACCGCGCGGCGCTGCTTCGCGGCCCTGGAGAGCCGGGACCCCGAGACGGCCGCGTGGGTACGGGCGTACGTCGACGGAGTCAACGCGGGCCTGCCCGAAGGCGCTCGCCGCGCCCCGGAGTTCACCCGTACGGGCCTCACCCCCGGCACCTGGGAGCCGTGGACCCCGCTGGGCATCTGGCTCGGCACGCACATCCTGTTCGCGGGCTTCCCGGCCAAGCTGTGGCGCGAGGAGGCGATACGGCACCTGGGCCCCGAGGCGGTCGGCCTGTTCGCCACCGACGGCCCCGGCACGGCGGGCAGCAACGGCTGGCTGCTCTCCGGCGCCCGCACCGACACCGGCCACGCCCTGCTCGCCGGCGACCCGCACCGCTTCATCGAGGACCCCGGCGTCTACCAGCAGATCCGCCTCGCCTGCCCCGAGTTCGACATTCTCGGCCTCGCCGTCCCCGGCGTCCCCGGCATCGCCCACTTCGGCCACACCGGCACGGTCGCCTGGTCCGTCACCAACGCCATGGCCGACTACCAGGACCTCTACCGCGAGCGCCTCCGCCGCACCGGCGCGGGCGTGGAGGCCCTGGGCCCGGACGGCGCCTGGCACCGCGCCACCCGCCACACCGAGACCGTGGAGGTCGCGGGCGAACCTCCCCTGGAACTGGAGCTGATCGAAACGGCCCGGGGGCCGGTGATCGTGGGGGGTCCGGAGGGCCTGGAGGGAGTCGAACCGCAAGCCGCCGACGCCGGTAGCGCCCCGCAGGGGCCACTCCCGCTCGCCCTGCGCCACCCACCGCGCGTCACCGGCGACCTCGGCTTCAGCACCCTCCTCCCCCTCCTCCGCGCCCGCACCGTCGCCGACGTCGACCGGGCCTTCGACACCTGGGCCGAGCCGGTCGACGTCGTGCAGGCCGCCGACGCCGAGGGCGGCCTCCTGCACCGCGTCGCAGGCCGTGTCCCCGTGCGCGCGGCGGCGAACCGCCTCCGGCCGGTCCCCGCCTGGCAGCCCGGCCACGAGTGGCAGGGCTGGCACGAAACGCCGTACGGCACCCTCACCGACGGCGTCGCCGTGATGGCCAACCAGCGCGGCCCCGCCACCCCCCTCGGCGTCGAGTTCGCCCCACCGCACCGCGCCGACCGCATCCGCGCCCTCCTCGACGAGCGCCGCACCTGGTCCGCCGCCGCCCTGCCCGCGATCCACACCGACACCCACCTCGCCTCGGCGGCTCCCCTCCTCGACCACCTCGCCGCCCTGGACGGCCTCACCCCCGAGGCGGCCCGCCTGCGCGAGCGCCTGCTGGCCTGGGACCGCCGCATGGACGCCGACAGCACCGGCGCGGCGGCCTACGCGGCCGTCCGCACCGCCGTCGTACGACATCTCGCCGCGCACCCGGCGTTCGCCGCCCTCACCGCACCGCCCGCCTACCCGGAGATCCTCCAGCCCTGGCTGGCCCTCACCCCCCGCATCGGCTACGCCCTCGAACACCTGCTGCGCGCCGAGGAGTTGTACGGCATCGACCGCCCCGCCGCGGTCCGCGCCGCGCTGGAGGAGGTGGCTGCCGCACCGCCCGCCGGCACCTGGTCCGACAGCCACCGACTCGCCCCCTGGCGGGCGTTGCCGGGGGAGTCGTACGAGGAACCGGGCCTGGCCGGCGACCACGACTGCGTGCTGTGCACCTCGGCCGTCCCCGGCCTCACCGATCTCGCCGCGCGCGGCCCCGCCGCCCGCTACGTCTGGGACCTGTCCCGCCGCGAGAACAGCCGCTGGGTGGTCCCCTTCGGCGCGGACGGCGTACCCGGCGCCCCGCACCACCGCGACCAACTGCCCTTGTGGATCGAGGGAGATCTGGCCCCGGTCGTCACGGACTGGACCCTGCTCACCCACGAACACACGGAGCAGCGAATCGACGGCTACGGCACCGTCCGTATCCGCCCCCTGGACCCGGCGGCCGACGCGCCCGTCGTCCATGCCTGGGTGAGCGAGGAACGCGCCGCGTTCTGGGGCATGAACGGCCTCACCGAGGCCCAAGTCACCGAGATCTACGCCCACATGGCCACCCTCGACACCCACCACGCCCACCTGGTCACCAGGGACGGCGAACCGGCCGCCCTGCTCCAGACGTACGAGCCGGCGGCCGACCGGGTGAGCGAGTGCTATGAGGCCCGCCCCGGCGACATCGGCATCCATCTCCTCCTCGCCCCCGCCGGCCCGGACGGCCCCCGCCCCGGCTGGACGTCCGCGCTGATGACGGCGATCACCCGGTACGCCCTGCTGACCCTGGACCGCCGGCGCATCGTGATCGACCCGGATGTGCGCAACGCCAAGGCGATCGCCCGCTTCGAACGCCAGGGCTTCGAGCGCGGCCCCGAGGCCGTCCTCCCCGAGATCGACCTCCCGGACGTGTACCTACCGCGGAAGCGGGCCCAACTGGCCTTCCTCGCCAGGGAGAAGGCCTTCCCCGGGGCGGGTCGGGGCCGGCATGGGTGAACTCGTCGTCCGGCTCAGGGGCGGAACCCGGCCGCGAACTCCGTCGCGAACTCGGCGAAGGACCGCGCGGGCCGCCCGGTCAGCTTCTCCACGTCCGGGCTGACGGCCGCGGCCCGCCCGGCGGCGTAGAGCCCGTACAACTCGACCATCCCCTCCGCGCGCCAGGGGTCCCACCCGGCGCCCAGCATCCCGGCCAGGGCCGCCTCCGGCGCCGGCGAGGCGTACGCCACCTCGCGCCCGGCGGCGGTGCCGAGCCGCGCGGCGATCTCGGCGTGGGTGAGCGCGGCGGGGCCGGTCAGCGTGTACACCGAGCCCTCGTGCCCCTCGGTGGTCAGCACCTCGACGGCCGCGGCGGCGACGTCACGCGCGTCCACGTACGACACCGCGCCCGCGCCGCCCGGCACCGCGAGCGTGCCGGACCGGACCGCGTCCGCCATGCCCAGGAAGTTCTGGAAGAACCCGTTCGGCGCCAGCACCGTCCAGGGCAGACCGCTGGCCTTCAGATGATCGAGGCCGGCGACGTGCGCGCCCACGAACCGCACACCGTCCGGCCGTTGCTCCAGCCCCGCGGCGCCGTGCAGGACGATGCGCGGGGACCGCCCGCCGCGCACCGCGGCGTCGATCACGTTGCGCTCATGGCCGTCCATCTCCGGATGCACCGCCACCAGCAGGTACACCGCGTCGGCACCCGCCAGCGCGGCGTCCAGCGAGTCCGGGTCGGCGAAGTCGGCGACCACCCGCTCGACCCCCTCGTCCCAGCCCGCGGGCGGCGCCGTCTTTGCCCGGACCAGCGCCCGCACGGCCTCGCCTCGCTCACGCAGGCCGCGGACCACCTGGGAGCCCACGGTGCCGGTGGCGCCTGTAACGACGATCACGAAAGTCTCTCCCGTCGGTTGGACGAAGTCCCGTCGGCTGGACGATTTCAGCCCGGGCAGAAGCCGATCAAGGCCGATTCGGCGCACGACCCATCTGCCACGCTCATCGATCGGCAAAGCCCGCCGGGGCAGCGGCGCGGGTCTGGTAGATCCGGGGGAGGCCGTGACCTGGGGGAGAGCACAGTGGACCTGACCGAGATCGAGACCTTCCTCGTCCTGTCCGAGGAACTGCACTTCGGCCGCACCGCGGAACGCCTGATGCTGTCCCAGTCCCGGGTCAGCCAGCTGATCCGCAATCTCGAACGGCGCATCGGCGCCCCGCTGTTCACCCGCACCAGCCGCCGGGTCGCGCTGACCCCGCTGGGGCAGCACACCCGGGGCACTCTCGGCACCGCCTACACCGGCCTCCGGAAGAGCTTCGAGGAGGCCGTCGCCATCGCCCAGGGCGTGGTCGGCACCCTGCGGGTCGGCTTCCTCGGCTGCCTCAACGGCCCCCCGCTGACCGACCCGGTCACCGCCTTCGGCCGCCGCCACCCGGCCTGCGACATCACGGTGGCCGAGGTGGCGTGGAGCGATGTGTACGGGGCGCTGCGCACCGACGAGATCGACGTCCTGTTCACGCTGCTGCCGCTGGACGAACCGGACCTCAGGGTCGGCACCGTCCTGGTGTCCCACCCCCGCGTCCTGGCCGTCGCGACCGACCACCCGCTGGCGCGGCGGGAGACCGTGGACGTGGAGGAACTGGCGGACTGGGTGGTCCTGGACGGCCCCGCGGAACGCCCCGAGGCGTTCCGGCACGCCATCTGCCCCCCGTTCACCCCCCGCGGCAGGCCTTTGCGCCGGGAACCCGGCGGACGCACCTACCAGGAGGCGCTCCACAGCGTCGCCTCCGGCCGTCTCGTCTGGGCGACCCACGAAGGCCTCTTCCGCCTCTACCGCCACCCCGGCGTCACCCACCGCCCCCTCACCGGCATGGCCCCCGCCAACGGCGCCCTGGTCTGGCGCACGGACACGGAAACGGCGAAGATCCGCGCCTTCACCGCCCTGGCCACGCAGCTGACGGCGTCTTGAACGCTGCGCCCTCCTGCTGCGCGGGCTGAGAGAGGGAGGGAAAGAGGGCTCGCCCGGCGGGTGTACCGCCCGGCGAGCCCTCCGAGGCGCGGCGACGGGTCACTTCGCGGCGCGCAGGGTGCCGAGCAGGCCGTGTTCCTCGTCCTCGATTCCCGCGGCGAACCAGACGCTGTCCTTGCCGCCGGACTGCTTGGTGCCACGCTGCAGACCCCACAAGCCGGGGATCACGATCGGTTCCCCGTTGCGGTCCTTGACCGTGCCCTCGAACCGGCCGGTCTTCAGGTCGAAGACGTTGATGCGGCCGTCTCCGAAATTGCCGACGAGCAGGTCACCGGCGAACTTCCCGAACCCCTTGGGCGCCGTTTCGAGGCCCCAGGGCGAGTTGAGCACACCTTGGCTCGCGAAGCGCCTGAGCAGCTTGCCCTCGGTGCTGAACACGTCGATGAAGCCGTTGCCCGGACCGGCGACGTCGTCCTGCTTCTCGTCGTCCTGCAGGGCGTACGTCACGAAGATCTTGTTGTCGATCCTCTTGATGTCGAACGGCGCGAAGCCTTCCGGGAGGCTCGGGTCCTGGAACCGGTCGTCGGGCGGCAGCAGGTTGAAATCGGTGTCGAAGCTGTCGACGCGGGCGTCACGGAAGTTCGCGACGAGGATGCGCGGCTCGTCGCAGCCGCCCTTCTTGCCCGCCTTCCCCTTCCCGTCGCACCCGAGGCCCTTCTTCTTGCCCGTCACCAGCGCCAGGCCCTTGAAGACGGCGAACGTGCCGTCGCTGGGCTCGAACGCGACCTGGACGGCGCCCGCGCTCACGTCCGGGTTGTACGCGAACAGGGTGCCGCTCTCCCCCGCGAAGAGGAACCGGGCGGGCCCGGACCTCGTGCCCAGGCTGAACTGGAAGTTGTCGGTGTCGTTGCGCACGACCCCGGTCGGAGCGCCGCCGTCGGGGAACGGCACGAGCAGCGGGGTGATGTTGACCGGCTGGTTGCGTACGGCACCCGAGTACGCCGTCGCCCTGTCGAAACCGTTGTCCGAGACGAGGATCTCGCCGGTCCTCTCGGGGACCAGGCCCCAGGGGTTGACCAGGTTCGGGTCGGTCTTCTCCGCCCTGCCCGGGATGTCGGAGACGAGGTCGCGCTCCAGGAAGCCGTGATCGTTCCCGCGCGGGGTGTGCCCCGCCACGGGCGGCGCTGCGGCGGCGAGCGCGCCGACCGTGCCCAGGGCCAGCGCGACCGCCGTCAGTCGTCGCAGGCCGGGGCGGGGTCTACGGGCCGTTGCCTGTGATGCCATCCAGATGCTCCTGTTCCAGTGCGGTCCCGGGTGGGACGAACTGGTAGAAGTCATCTCATATGCCGCAAGCAAGCCCACATCGACACGCGAGGCGCGTCACCCGGCACGCCTGCCTTCGTCGACGCGATCAGGCCGACATACGGCCGACATACGCCAGAGGGCCGGACCGCTTTCGCGGTCCGGCCCTCTGGGCTGGCGGAGGATACGAGATTCGAACTCGTGAGGGGTTGCCCCCAACACGCTTTCCAACTGTCCGCGTGACCGCCCGGGGGCGTTCGCAGGGGTCCGCGGGGCAGGTCAGCGCGAGTGTGCGTACGGCGGTGAACAGCGGTGGCCGTGGGCGTACTGGACAAAGACCAGGACAACGAGCGGCTCAGAACGCGCGCGGTTCATGGTCAGCCCCGCCGTGTTGGCGCACGCCAGGTCCGTGTGGCACCACCAACTTCGGCGGCCAGACTGACATTGTCTGGCACCCGACTCTCTTGGGACGCCGAAGCCAGATCGATGTACATAAGCGCGGCAGCCGAGCTGCCGAGCTGACTTCCGTGACCTTCGACTCCCCAGCGGGCGAGGTGGCGTGCTCCCTCGTCCAGGCCATCCTCGGGAGCGGTAGGAAAGATTTCGCGCAGGGCAGCGCGAGCGATCTCCACGGCGCTTCGTGTCTGCATCGTTAGGGTCCTTACTGCAGGGTCACGGGTGGTTGGCGCGGGCGGTGCACACGAGGCACTTGTCCTGGTAGCCGGTCATCCACATCACCGCGCGGGCGAAGCTCTCGGCGGATTCGAGTGCCTCGGTGCGGTCCAGTTCAGCGAGTTCGACCGTGCAGAGCACGTCCCGGACCAGGACCTCCCAGTGGTCCTGGGCCTTCTTCCAGTCTCCCCGGTGGGCCCGCCTCACATAACGGTCCAGGAACTCCTGGTCCACCGCGCTCTTCAGGTGCAGTGACTCGAGAAAGGTGATCCTTCCCGGCAACTTGAGCCGACGGCCGAGGCCCCTTTGCTGAAAGAGGTGATTGGTGGCGATCTCCTTGACCCGCTGCATCCGGGCAGCGATCACATGACCGGCCACTCCACCGATGAGGGCGGGCACCAGCAGCCAGCCGAGTATCGACGCGCCCCAGGACGATTCGTGCACGGGCGGGTCGATGAGCGTGAACGCCCTGTAGATGCCGCTCCAACCCTTTTCGGATCGGCTGGCACCGAATACCCAGACGAACCCGATGACCAGGGCGATCGGTATACCCCAGTCGATGAACCACTGCGTGACGCCCGACAACGCCTTGCGTGAGCGAAACGTACGCCGTATCCACACCGCCACGGACTGCCCCCGCGGCGGTGGCAAAGATGGCGGCAGAGGCGGCTGAGGTGATGGCGGCAACGGAAGCCCTCCAAGGAGGCGACAGGGCTCGGTCACCGCAAGTGACGCTTTCATGCAGTCCGTGGTTGCCTCCGATGGGGACTTGGACTTGCAGGAAGCTTGGGATCCTCTAGCTGGTGCGGGTATCGGAAGCTCCTCAGGACCCTCACCACCCACATCGTCGATGCGCCACGAGGCGTGAGGACAACGTCGAAGGGCCCCCTGTTTCCAGGGGGCCCTTCGACAACGTGCCCGGTGAGGCACTGGCGGAGGATACGAGATTCGAACTCGTGAGGGGTTGCCCCCAACACGCTTTCCAAGCGTGCGCCCTAGGCCTCTAGGCGAATCCTCCGCTGGGAACATTACATGACCGAGGGGAGTGCTCGCGAACTCGTTCCCGCAGGCCCGGCTCGGCTCCGGATCGGGTCCGGATCGGGTCCGCATCGCGTTACTGCCCGCGGGCCGCGATCGGGTACTGTGGGCGCAGCCCCTCACGTGGCGCTATCTGACTGAACTCCCCCAGGGCCGGAAGGCAGCAAGGGTAGGTCGGCTCTGGCGGGTGCGTGGGGGGCGCTTGCGTTTCCGGGGTCTGTGGCCGGGACCGGTTGTCAGTGGGCGCCTATAACCTCGTATGCGTGTCGTCTCTCGCGTTGTACCGCCGCTACCGCCCGGAGACCTTCGCGGAGGTCATCGGGCAGGAGCATGTCACCGACCCGCTGCAGCAGGCGCTGCGGAACAACCGGGTCAATCACGCGTACCTGTTCAGCGGGCCGCGCGGCTGCGGCAAGACGACCAGCGCGCGGATCCTCGCCCGCTGCCTGAACTGTGAGCAAGGTCCCACTCCGACGCCCTGCGGGGAGTGCCAGTCCTGCCAGGACCTGGCCAGGAACGGCCCGGGGTCCATCGACGTCATCGAGATCGACGCCGCCTCGCACGGTGGCGTGGACGACGCCCGTGAGCTGCGCGAGAAGGCCTTCTTCGGCCCCGCCTCCAGCCGGTACAAGATCTACATCATCGACGAGGCCCACATGGTCACGTCGGCCGGCTTCAACGCGCTGCTCAAGGTCGTCGAGGAGCCGCCGGAGCATCTGAAGTTCATCTTCGCCACCACCGAGCCCGAGAAGGTCATCGGGACGATCCGGTCGCGTACGCACCACTATCCGTTCCGGCTCGTGCCGCCCGGCACCCTCCGCGAGTACCTCGCCGAGGTGTGCCGGCGGGAGAACATCCCCGTCGAAGAGGGCGTGCTCCCGCTCGTCGTACGCGCCGGTGCCGGGTCCGTGCGTGACTCCATGTCCGTCATGGACCAGCTCCTCGCCGGTGCGCGAGAGGAGGGTGTGACATATGCCATGGCCACCTCCCTCCTCGGCTACACCGACGGGTCCCTGCTCGACTCCGTCGTCGAGGCCTTCGCCACCGGTGACGGCGCCGTCGCCTTCGAGGTCGTCGACCGTGTCATCGAGGGCGGCAACGACCCGCGTCGGTTCGTCGCCGACCTGCTGGAGCGGCTGCGCGACCTGGTGATCCTCGCCGCCGTTCCGGACGCCGTGGACAAGGGGCTCCTCGACGCCCCCGCCGACGTCCTGGAGCGCATGCAGGCCCAGGCCGGCACCTTCGGCCCCGCCGAGCTGGGCCGCGCCGCCGACCTCGTCAACGCGGGCCTCACCGAGATGCGCGGCGCCACCTCGCCCCGCCTCCAGCTGGAACTCATCTGCGCCCGCGTGCTGCTCCCCGCCGCCTACGGCGACGAGCGCTCCGTCATGGCCCGCCTCGACCGCCTGGAGCGCGGCGTCAGCTTCTCCGCCGGTGCCGGCGCACCCGCCATGGACTACGTCCCGGGACCTGGGGCCCATGGCGGCGGTGGGGATCCGGCCGGCGGTGGCGTGGCTGCCGGCGGCGGTCCCGCGGCAGCCCGCGCGGCCGTACGGGCTTCGGGCGCGCCGAGCGCCGGTGGTGGTCCGGGTGCCGGCCAGGGGGCAGGCGCCCCGGCGGCTACGTCGCCCGCGCCCGCCCCGGCGACCCCTGCTCCGACCCCCGCTCCGGCACCTGCTGCCCCGGCAGCACCCGCGCCTGCGGTGGCTCAGGCACCGGCCCCCTCTCCGGCGACCCCCGTGGCCCCCGAAGCTCCCGCCGCCCCGGCCCCGGGTGCCTGGCCCGCCGCCGCCCCGGCCGGCGGCGGCCGACGCCCCGGCGGCTGGCCCACGGCCGCCGCCCCGGCCGGCCAGGGACAGGGGCAAGGGCCAGGTCAGGCGGGCTCCGGCCAGCCGCAGCAGCGGGCCGCGGCCCCTGCCCCGGCCGCCCCCTCCACCCCGCCTCAGGCTCCGGCTCAGGCCCCGGCTCCGGCAGCCGCCCCCGCCGGTGGCCTCGACCCCCGCATGCTCTGGCCGAACATCCTGGAGGCCGTCAAGAACCGCCGCCGCTTCACCTGGATCCTGCTCAGCCAGAACGCCCACGTGGCCGGATTCGACGGCACCACCCTCCAGCTCGGGTTCGTCAACGCCGGTGCCCGCGACAACTTCGCGAGCAGCGGCAGCGAGGACGTGCTGCGACAGGCGCTGGCCGAGCAGTTCAACGTGCAGTGGAAGATCGAGGCGGTCGTCGACCCGTCGGGCGGCGGCTCCGCGCCCATGCCGTCCGGCGGCCCCTCGGGCTACGGCGGCGCACCCGCCGGCGGCTACGGCGCCCCCGCCGCCCCTCGCCCCGCCCCGCAGCCCACCCCGGCGCCCGCCGCCCCCCAGGGCAGCGCCCCGGCACCGGCCACCCCTGCCCCGCAGCCCGCCTCGGCGCCCGAGCCGCCCCCCGTCGCCCCCGAGGACGACATCCCCGAGGACGACGACCCCGACCTGGACGAGTCGGCCCTGTCCGGCCACGAACTGATCGTGCGGGAGCTGGGCGCGACCGTGGTGGAGGAGCTCTCCAACGAGTGAGGGGGGCACCGGCTGTTCCCTGCCTTCGTAGGAACCCACAGGATCCCCGGCCCCCGGCCTTCGGCAACCTTGCCATTAGGCTGAACCCCGTGAAGGTCCTCGTCATCGGCAGCGGCGCCCGCGAACACGCCCTGTGCCGCTCCCTGTCCCTCGACTCCGACGTCAGCGCGCTGTACTGCGCCCCCGGCAACGCCGGCATCGCCGAGGTCGCCGAGCTGCGCCAGGTCGACCCGCTCGACGGCGCGGCCGTGGCCACGCTGGCCACCGGCCTCGGCGCCGACCTGGTCGTGGTCGGCCCGGAGGCCCCGCTGGTCGCCGGTGTGGCCGACGCCGTGCGCGAGGTGGGCATCCCGGTGTTCGGCCCCTCCGGCGAGGCGGCGCAGCTCGAGGGCTCCAAGGCCTTCGCCAAGGACGTCATGGCCCGGGCCGGCGTGCCGACCGCGCGGTCGTACGTCTGCACCACGCCGGAGGAGGCCGCCGCGGCCCTCGACGCCTTCGGCGCCCCCTACGTCGTCAAGGACGACGGACTCGCCGCCGGCAAGGGCGTGGTCGTCACCTCCGACCTGGAGGCCGCCAAGGCCCACGCGGCCGGGTGCGAGCGCGTCGTCATCGAGGAGTTCCTCGACGGCCCCGAGGTGTCCCTCTTCGCCATCACCGACGGACAGACCGTCGTCCCGCTGCAGCCCGCCCAGGACTTCAAGCGGGCCCTGGACGGCGACGAGGGCCCGAACACGGGCGGCATGGGCGCGTACTCGCCGCTGCCGTGGGCCGACCCGAAGCTGGTCGAAGAGGTGCTGGAGACGGTGCTCCAGCCGACCGTGGACGAGCTGCGCCGCCGCGGCACGCCCTTCTCCGGTCTGCTCTACGCCGGGCTCGCGATCACCTCGCGCGGTGTCCGGGTCATCGAGTTCAACGCCCGCTTCGGCGACCCCGAGACCCAGGTCGTGCTGGCCCGCCTGAAGACCCCGCTGGCCGGTGTCCTGCTCTCCGCCGCGAACGGCACCCTCGACGTCCTGGAGCCGCTGCGCTGGAGCGAGGACGCGGCCGTCACCGTCGTCGTCGCCTCGCACAACTACCCCGGCACGCCGCGCACCGGCGACCCGATCACCGGCCTGGGCGAGGTCGCGTCCGAGGACGCCCCGCACGCGTACGTGCTGCACGCCGGGACGAGGCAGGACGGCGACGCGGTCGTCAGCGCGGGCGGGCGTGTGCTGTCCGTCACGGCGACCGGCCAGGACCTGACCCAGGCCCGCGAGCGGGCGTACCGGGCCGTGGGCCGCATCCGCCTGGACGGCTCGCAGCACCGCACGGACATCGCGGCGAAGGCGGCCGAGACGGCTGGGGCGACCGGGACGGCCGAGTCGGCTGAGGCGTAAAACCGCCGGTCAAGCACGCCAACAAGCACGCCAAACGCGCCAGGCCCCGGACGAACATCCGGGGCCTGGCGCGTTTGGTGCGTTATCCGGGGCCTGATCCTCGCTGTCTGTCACCCACCTCTGACCAAAGCCATTCCATCGGGTGAGCAATCTTCCATACGGCTGACGGGGGCCGGGGCCCCAACTATGGTGCCGCGCAAGCGTTCCGGCACTTGGCCCACCGACATTGCGATGTCAGCGACGGGTGCCACAGTGGGGGAGTGAGCAACGCCAGGACGGCATCGGATCGGCAAGGAGGGGGCGAAGGCCGCTCGTGACCGGAATCGGAGTGGAGACGGGCGCGCAGGCCGCGCGTTCCCGGGCCCTGGCCGTGCTGCGTGTCCGCGGCCGGGCGCTGGGTGTGGCCCTGCTGCCCGCAGCCGCCGCGGTGATCCTGCTGACCGGCGGCTCCACCGGGCACTTCGTCGGCCGGGGCTGGGACACCGCCCGCTGGGTCGTGGGCGTGCTCGCCGTGCTGGTGCTGCTGGCCGCCGCCGGCATCGCCCTGGTCGTGGCCCGAGCCCGGCCCGCCGTCAGCCCCACGGTCCCGATCCCGGAGCGGTCCGCCCCGGACCTGTACCGGATGGTGCGCGACCTCGCGGACCGCCTGGACGTCCCGGCGCCGTCCGCCATAGCCCTCACCCCGGACTGCGACAGCTGGCTGGAGGACCGCACCCACCCGGCCCACGCCCCGCCCCCGCGCCCCGCGCACGACGAGATAGCGGGGCCCGGGCGCCGCGCCCAGGCCCGCACGGCCACCGCCCCGGTCCTCGTCATCGGCTCCCCGTTCCTGTGGTGGATGCGGGTCGGCGAGCTGCGCGCGGTCCTCGCGCCGGTCGTCGCCGGTACGGGCCCCTCCGCGCATCCGGACATAGCCGCCGCCCGCCGCTTCGTCCGCGGGCTGGACGCGGCCGTGGCCGTAGCCGCGGCCCCCGGCCGCCGCCCGCCGGCCCGCTGGGTGTGCGCGGCCGTCGGCGCGGTGGCCCGGCTGCTGCTGCGCGGCTGCCGGGAGCACGCGGCGCAGATGGAGCGCGGGGTCGCCGCCGCCGCGGCCGAGCGCGCGCAGGCGGTGGACTACGGCCTGCGGATCGTCGCCCAGGAGCAGGTCGGGCTGGCGTACGCCGGCTGGGACCGGCTGCTGACCAGGGTGGCGCTGCCCGCCTGGCGCATGGGCCGCTGGCCGGCCCGGCTGGACGCCGGCGTGGTGGCCGCGCTCACCGAGCTGTCCCGGCGCGACCGGCTCGCCGAGGGCTTCGCCTCCCGTCTCGGCGAACGGCCCGCGTGCGACCTGCTGGAGGAGCCGGGCGCGGTGGACGAGGCCGTCTCCCTGCTCGCCGCCCGCCTCTTCCACGGCGGCCCCGCCGAGCCCGGCCGGGACTGGGCGCCGGTGGACTGGCAGGCCTATCCGGAGGAGGTCGTGGACCGCACCTGGCGCGCCCACGCGGCCCGTCTGCACCGCGTCCTGGACTCCCTCGGCGTCCGCCCCTCCCCCGACCCCACGGCCCCCGACCCGGGCGGTGCCACCCTGGCCCGCGTCCTGGACCACCTCACGGAACCCGCCCCCGGCCCCGCCGTCCACGAGCACCCCGGGGACGAGGCCGCCGCCGACGAGACCGACGGGGCCAAGGAGACCGCCGAGACCGACGAGGCGTACGACCACGACGAGGCGTACGACGGGGACGACGGCGAGTGCTCCGACCCCGGCACCGAGCGCAGCGCCGCCCTCGCCGCCGGGCTGAGTGCCGCGCTGGCCCGCGAGGAGGCCGTCGCGCCGAGCGGCGCCACCGCACCCGGGCAGGGCCCCGGCGGCTCCCTGTGGGACGACGGCGCCCTCCCGCTGTTCCCGCTCCAGACCCCGCGCACCGCCCGTGAACTCCTCGCCGACCACGTGACCGCGCTGGTGTGCTGCGCGGCCGTCGACACCGCCGGCGCGGCCCCCGGCCTGGACTGGCTCGACGGCCCGGCGCTGCTGCTGGACGGCGAGCGGGCCGCCGACCTGATGCCCAGGGTCCTCAGCCTGATCGAGGAGGGAGACCCGGGCCCGCTGCACGACTGGCTGGCCGCGTCCGGCATACGCCCGGAGAAGCCGGTGCGTCTCGTCTGACCCGCCCTGAGCCGCGTAGGCGGAGTGGTGACTTCCAATTCCGGTCAATTCGCAACGAATAGTGACCGTACCCGTGCGTTATGTGATGTGCTGGGACCGACCACGCACCTGGCAAAGGCTTGCGACATACGACAGCGCGACCCAACACAGCACCGAGCCAGCACACGAGCACACGGGGGCATGAGGGAGGGGAAGCCGCCATGGCCTCGGACCACATCCGCCGCTGGGAGTCCGGAGCGCTCGCGCACGCCGTCACAGACCCCTTCGGCCAGGGCCCGGTGCCCTGGCTGCGCGGCAGCGAGACGTACTTCGACGACACCGGCCACGTCGTCCCCTGGTACGTCGACCCGAACCCGCAGCAGCTCACGGGTGACCACCCGCGCGTGCCCGTGCCGCGCAGCGCCCCCGGACCGCGCTCGGCCGACGACGTGCACCGCCAGATCAAGGGCTTCACGGCGACCGGCACCGTCCGGCCCGGCGAGGCGATCGACTTCCACATCACGGTCGACCCGCCGCAGGAGTTCGCCGTCGACGTCTACCGGATCGGCCACTACGGCGGCGACGGCGCCGCCAAGATCACCACCAGCCCCCGGCTCTCGGGCATCGTCCAGCCCCCGCCGCTGACCGCCGACCGCACCGTCTCCTGCCACCACTGGTGGCTGTCCTGGCGCCTCCAGGTGCCCTCCTACTGGAGCATCGGCGCCTACGTGGCCGTCCTCACCACCGCCGACGGCTACCGCTCCCACGTGCCGTTCACGGTCCGCGACGACCACCCCGCCGACCTGCTCCTGCTGCTGCCCGACATCACCTGGCAGGCGTACAACCTCTACCCGGAGGACGGCCACACAGGCGCCAGCCTCTACCACGCCTGGGACGAGAAGGGGCGGCTGCTCGGCGAGGCCGACGCGGCGACCACCGTCTCCTTCGACCGCCCGTACGCGGGCGCGGGCCTGCCCCTGCACGTCGGCCACGCCTACGACTTCATCCGCTGGGCCGAGCGCTACGGCTACGACCTCGCCTACGCCGACGCCCGCGATCTGCACGCCGGCCGCGTCGACCTCACCCGCTACCGGGGCCTGGTCTTCCCCGGCCACGACGAGTACTGGTCGACGGCGATGCGCCGCGCGGTCGAGCAGGCCCGCGACCACGGCACCTCGCTGGTCTTCCTGTCCGCCAACACCATGTACTGGCACGTGGAGTTGGGACCCTCCCCGTCCGGCGCCCCCGACCGGCTGCTGACCTGCCGCAAGCGCAAGGGCCCCGGCAGGCCGGTGCTGTGGCGCGAGATCGACCGGCCCGAGCAGCGGCTGATCGGCATCCAGTACGCGGGCCGGGTGCCCGAGCCGCACCCGCTGATCGTCCGCAACGCGGGCCACTGGCTGTGGGAGGCCACCGGCGCGCACGACGGCGACGCGATCGAGGGCCTGGTCGCCGGCGAGGCCGACCGGTACTTCCCGCGCACCCCGCTGCCCGCGCACGAAGAACGGATCCTGCTCTCCCACTCCCCCTACACCGACACCGCCGGCACCCAGCGCCACCAGGAGACCTCCCTCTACCGCGCCCCCTCCGGCGCCTGGGTGTTCGCCTCCGGCACCTTCGCCTGGTCCCCGGCCCTGGACCGCCCCGGCCACCAGGACCCCCGGATCCAGCGGGCGACGGCGAATCTGCTGGACCGCATCTGCAAACGCGACTGACCGTCGCAGAGGTCACCGGCCCCCTGGCCGAAACCGATCGCCCGTATAAGGGAGAATCGAGGCACTTGGACAGAACCACGGGGAGGAACCGTGTCCGGATTCGTAGAAAAGCCCGAGCCGATCGAGGTTCCGGGCCTGGTGCACCTGCACACCGGAAAGGTGCGCGAGTTGTACCAGAACGAGGCGGGCGACCTCGTGATGGTCGCCAGCGACCGCATGTCCGCCTACGACTGGGTGCTGCCCACGGAGATCCCGGACAAGGGCCGCGTGCTCACCCAGCTCTCCCTGTGGTGGTTCGACCAGCTGCGCGACCTGGTCCCCAACCACGTCCTCAGCACCGAGCTGCCCGAGGGCGCCCCCGCCGACTGGCAGGGCCGCACGCTCATCTGCAAGTCCCTGAAGATGGTCCCGGTCGAGTGCGTGGCCCGCGGCTACCTCACCGGCTCCGGCCTGCTCGAGTACAACGAGTCCCGCACCGTCTGCGGCCTCGCCCTCCCCGAGGGCCTGGTCGACGGCTCCGAACTCCCCGGCCCGATCTTCACTCCGGCCACCAAGGCCGAGGTCGGCGAGCACGACGAGAACGTCTCCTACGAGGAGGTCGCCCGCCAGGTCGGCGCGGAGACCGCCGCCCAGCTGCGCCAGGCGACCCTCGCGGTGTACTCCCGCGCCCGGGACATCGCCCGCGAGCGGGGGATCATCCTGGCCGACACCAAGTTCGAGTTCGGCTTCGAGGGCGACACGCTCGTCATCGCCGACGAGGTCCTCACCCCGGACTCCTCCCGCTTCTGGCCGGCCGACCAGTGGCAGCCGGGCCGCACGCAGCCGTCGTACGACAAGCAGTTCGTGCGGAACTGGCTGACCTCGGCCGAGTCGGGCTGGGACCGCAAGAGCGAGCAGCCCCCGCCGGCGCTGCCCGAGCAGGTCGTCGCGGCGACCCGGCAGAAGTACGTGGAGGCGTACGAGCGGCTCACGGGCGTCAGCTGGAGCTGAGGCACGAGAAAGGCCCCGGTCGATGACCGGGGCCTTTGCTGTGGAGCGGACGACGAGGCTCGAACTCGCGACCTCAACCTTGGCAAGGTTGCGCTCTACCAACTGAGCTACGTCCGCGTTGCGCCGTGGCGCGAGGCCAACTATACCCAACCTCGCTCGCGGGCGAGACGTATCGCTGTATGACGGTTCTCCGCACCGAGTTTCGTGACGGCCGAGGAGAGGTAGTTCCGGACGGTTCCCGGCGACAGCGCGGCCCGCTCGGCGATCTCCGCGACGGGCGCTCCGTCGGCCGCCAGCTCCAGCACCTCGGCCTCCCGAGCGGTCAGCGGCGAGTCCCCGGCGGAGATCGCGTCGGCGGCCAACTCGGGGTCGACGTAACGGTTTCCGGCGTGCACCGTCCGGATGATCTCGGCGAGCCGCTGGGCGCTGACGGTCTTCGGGACGAATCCGCGCACACCCGCCGCGAGGGCCCGCTTGAGGTGGCCGGGCCGCCCGTGACCGGTGACGATCAGCACCTGGCAGCGGGGCAGTTCGGTGCGCAGAGATGTGGCGACCTTCACACCGTCCGCGCCCGGCATCTGGAGATCCAGCACGGCCACGTCGGGTTCGTGGGCCCGCGCCATGGCCAGCGCCTCGGGCCCGCTCGCCGCTTCGGCGACGACGAGCAGATCCTCCTCCAGCGAGAGCAGGGCGGCCAGCGCGCCCCGGATCAGATGCTCGTCGTCGGCGAGCAACAGCCGTACCGGCGAACTCATCGCGTCACTCCTCTCACTCCCGTCAAGGGCACCTCCGCCACCAACCGGAACCGATCCTTTCCGACGGCTCCCGCCTTCAGCGTTCCGTCGAGCACGGCCAGCCGCTCCCGCAGTCCGGCGAGTCCGGAACCCCCACCCCCGTCGGGGGCTCCGGACGCCCCGTCGTTCTCCACCGTGAGCACCACATGCCTCTCAAGCACCCGCAGTCCCACGGTGCACCGCTCGGCGTCCCCGTGCCGCAGCACGTTCGTGATGGCTTCCCGCACCACCCAGCCGAGCGCCGACTGCACTTCGGCCGGCAGCCCGCCGGCCTCCCCGGTCACCTCGCAGTCGATGCCGGCGGCCGTCAGCACCCCCTGGGCGCCGATGAGTTCGGCACCGAGGTCGGCCTCCCGGTACCCGCGTACGACGGCGCGCACCTCCCGCTGCGACTCCTGCGCGATGCGCTGCACCTCGATCATCTGCTCCACGGCCTCCGGCCGCCCGCGCCGGGCCAGTTGCACGGCCAGTTCGCTCTTGAGGGAGATCACGGACAGGTTCCGCCCCAGCACGTCGTGCAGGTCCCGTCCGAACCGCAGCCGCTCCTCGGCGACGGCGAGCCGGGCCTCGATCTCCCGGGCGCGCTCCGCCTCCCAGAGCACGGCGAGGGTCCAGGCTCCGCAGCGGCCCGCGAGCAGCGCGAAGACCACCTGGAAGACGGCCATCGCGCCGGTCGCCACCAGGCCGAGGCCGTCGTGATCGGCGAGCCCGATGGCGGCTGTGAGCAGGACCGTGAACACCGCCGAGCGGCGCAGGAGCACCCGGACCGGGACCGTGAGCCCGTAGACCAGCACGAACGGCAGCACCAGGCCACCGATCGCGAACCGGACCGCCATCGGGGTGGCCGCGTCCAGCGCGGCGAGCGCCACGAGCAGCGCCACCCCCAGCCCCAGCAGGACGGCCGGTGTGCGGTGCGCGCGGGCCGGCAGCTCGGCGCGCCCGAGGTAGTGGTCGAGCGCGGGCCGGGTGAGCCGGTTCGAGACGGCGCACTGCAGGATCCCCACGAGGATGAAGAGGGCTCCGAGGCCGACCGCCACGGGCCGGTAGGCGAGGCCGCCGACCATGGGCAGCAGCAGCCAGCAGACCATGATGAACCAGACCGTGCAGTACCAGGTGACGAGGCTGAACAGCTCGACCCGCTCGGCCTTGCTCCGCTCTCCCCAGTGCCGCTGCTGCCACCGCCGTATCCAACCGACCATGTGTGCCCCCGTGCTCAGCGCCGCGGCTCCCACCGGAACCACCGCCGTACAGCAAACACCGCCACGACGGTCCAGGCCAGCGCGGTGGCCACGGCGCCCAGCACCTCGTACGCGCTCAACTGGCCGGTCCAGCCCCCGCGGACCAGCCGGATCGCGGGGGACAGCGGAAGGAGTTCGCAGACGGAGGCGAGCCGGTCGGGCAGGACCTCGGTCGGGATCGCGATGCCGGAGCCGATCATCGAGAAGAGCACCAGCGGCAGCGCGGTGGCCTGACCGCTCTCCACGCTTCGGGTGAAGGAGGCGGTGAGCGCGGCCAGCGCGGCGCTCAGCACGAGCCCCGCCACCAGCCCCAGCAGGGTCAGGTACGGCGCCTTGGGGGCCCCGGTGTGCAGCAGCACCGCGCAGCCCGCGCACAGCAGCAGGGCCTGGGCGAGGCCGAGGCCGACGGCCGGCAGGGCCGTGCCGGTGAGGATCTCGGCGTCGGAGAGTTCGCCGGTGCGCAGCCGTTTGAGGACGAGTTCCTCGCGGCGGGCGACGTAGGCGTTGACCAGGGAGGTGTAGACGGCGAAGAGGAAGGAGAAGCCGACCGCGGCCGTCATCATCACCGCGCCGGCGGAGAGCCCTTCCTTCTTCAGGTCGATCTGGTCGAGGGCCGGCCGCACGCTGAACGGCAGGGCGAGCGGCATGACGAGCGCGGTGAGGACGACGCTGCGGTTGCGGCCGAGAAGGGCGAGTTCGGCGCGGGCCAGCGCTCGCAGCCGCCGGCTGGCCGGTGCCCAGGCGAGAGTGCTCATGCCATGACCTCCTGCTCCCGCGCGATCCCGAGGAACGCCTCCTCCAGCGAAGCCGAGCGCACATCGAGCCGGCGCAGCTCGACCCCGGCCCGCTCGGCCCAGGCCAGTACTCCGGTGGCGGTCCGCTGCAGCTCCAGGGTGCGCAGCCGTACGAGGCGGCCGTCGCTCTCGTGCCCGCAGACACCGAGGTCGGCCAGGGGCGGCAGATCGCCGAGGAAGTAGCCGTCGGGCAGCTCGAAGGACATCCGGGAGGGCCGGCCCGCGGTGACCTCGGCCGGGGTTCCGGAGACGGCGATGCGCCCCTCGTGCAGGATGGCGAGCCGGTCGGCGAGGCTTTCCGCCTCCTCCAGGTAGTGCGTGGTGAGCAGCACGGTCGTGCCCGCCGCCCGCAGACCGCGTACCAACTCCCAGGTGTCCCGGCGGCCTTCGGCGTCGAGTCCGGTCGTCGGCTCGTCCAGGAACAGCACTTCGGGGTCGCCGAGCAGGGCGAGCGCCAGGTCCAGGCGCCGCCGCTCGCCACCGGACAGTTGCTTGACCCGTACGTCGCCCTTCCGGGCCAGCCCGACCAGCTCCAGTACCTCCGCCTCGTGCCGGGCCCCGCTGGTGCAGCCCGCCCACATCCGGGCGGTCTCGGCGATGGTCAGGTCGGAGGGGAAGCCACCCTCCTGGAGCATCACCCCGGTCCGCGGGCGTACGGCGGCCCGCTCCCGGTAGGGGTCGTGGCCGAGGACGCGGACCTGGCCCCCGGCCGGTGCCGCGAGGCCTTCCAGCAGTTCGACCGTCGACGTCTTGCCCGCGCCGTTGGTGCCCAGCAGGGCGAAGATCTCCCCGCGTGTCACGGAGAAGGTGATTCCGCGTACGGCCTCGAACCCGCCCCCGTAGACACGCCTGAGGTCGGTGACCTCGATCACGTGCTCGTGTTCGTTGGTGTCCATGCCTTCAGCGTCCCGGCGCGCGGGCCGGAACAGCAGTGCGCGATGTCATCACCCGGCATGACAAATGTCAGACGGGTACAGGGCACACGAAAAGACCCCGGTCCAGTGGACCGGGGTCTCATTCCCGAGCGGACGACGAGGCTCGAACTCGCGACCTCAACCTTGGCAAGGTTGCGCTCTACCAACTGAGCTACGTCCGCACTGCCCCCGACCGGCTCCCACCGATCGGTGCGAGCACCAGCTTACCTGATCCACAAGAGTGGTCGTGACAACCGGTGCCAGAGCGGGTGACAGGAATTGCACACTGCGCCTTCCCCCTGGAAGGGGGATGTTCTGCTACTGAACTACACCCGCATGTACTCCTTGGGATCCGGCCTTTCGGCCTCGCCCCTCGGCGTGTCCCAGACATTAGCTGATCAGCAGGGGGGTAGCGCAAGTCGGCTGTCCGGGCGGGCCCGCGGGCGGCCGGGGGCGGGCGGCCCGCGCGGCCAAGTGGACGGCCCTCAGGGCCCGCTGACGGACCCTGAGGGGTGCCCCTTCGCGGGCTCACGGGCTCACTGCGCGGCGCTGAACGCCTCGTAGACCTTCTTCGGGATGCGGCCTCGCGCCGGTACGTCCATCTTGTTCGCCTGGGCCCAGGCGCGGACGGCCGCCGGGTCGGGGGCGACCTCGGTCTGCTTGTACGCCTTGCCGGAGCGGGAACGCTTGCGGCCGGCCTCCACGTAGGGCGCGAGCGCCTTGCGCAGTTTTTTGGCGTTGGATTCGTTCAGGTCGATCTCGTACGACTTGCCGTCGAGTCCGAAGGCGATCGTTTCCGCCGCTTCCGAGCCGTCGATGTCGTCAAAGAGAGTGACCACGACCTTTTGCGCCACGAATATCGGTCCCTTCGTGCGGCACGTCGATACAGCTCACCGGCGATGACGTGCCGAGTATCGGCTATTGCCAATTCATTTGTACAGTGCCCGGCAATACAAAGTGAAGCCCTGCTAAATCCGTCCGCGTGTCCCAGTGCATTACGCGCGGTGCGGGGGTCGGGGGAACTTTCCCAGAACTTTTCATGGCGGCAACCGTTCGTCACCCGATCGTGATGCCCCTCACGTAGTTTCCTACAACTCTACCCGCGTAGAAATTTTGTGCAGGTAGTCTGAAGGAACCTGCTCAGCACCACACACCGGGAGTGCCAGTGGCACGCGTCGTAGTCGACGTCATGCTCAAGCCGGAGATCCTCGACCCCCAGGGCCAGGCGGTCCAGCGTGCGCTGCCGCGCCTGGGTTTCGACGGGATCTCGGACGTACGTCAGGGAAAGCGATTCGAACTGGAAGTTGACGGACCGGTCGACGAGGCCGCGCTCGCCCGCATCCACGATCTCGCGGAATCCTTCCTCGCCAACACCGTGATCGAGGACTTCACCGTTCGGGTGGAAGAGGCCGTGGAAGTCGCGGAGGCGGCGAAGTGACCGCTCGTATTGGCGTCGTCACTTTCCCGGGAAGCCTGGACGACCAGGACACCCGGCGCGCGATCCGCCTCGCGGGTGCCGAACCGGTCGCCCTCTGGCACAAGGACAAGGACCTCAAGCAGGTCGACGCTGTGGTGCTCCCCGGCGGTTTCTCCTACGGCGACTATCTGCGGGCCGGGGCCATCTCCCGGTTCTCGCCCGTGATGGAGACCGTGATCGAGCAGGCGAAGGCCGGCATGCCGGTCCTCGGTATCTGCAACGGCTTCCAGGTCCTCACCGAGGCCCACCTCCTCCCGGGCGGGATGCTCGGCAACGACCACCTCCACTTCATCTGCCGCGACCAGAAGCTGCGGGTGGAGAACGCGGAGACCTCCTGGACCGGCGACTACACGGCCGGCCAGGAGATCCACATTCCGCTGAAGAACATGGACGGCCGGTACGTCGCCGACTCCTACACGCTCGACAAGCTGGAGGCCGAGGGCCGGGTCGTCTTCCGGTACCTGGACTTCAACCCCAACGGCTCGCTGCGGGACATCGCCGGCATCACCAACGAGGCCGGGAACGTCGTCGGCCTCATGCCGCACCCCGAGCACGCCGTCGAGCCGCTGATCGGCACGGGCCGTACCGACGGCCTCCCGTTCTTCACCTCGATCCTCAAGAAGCTGGTCAACGCATGAGCAAGACCCCTCTGGACACGGTCGAGCACGCCGCCGCGACCCCTGACGTCGAGCTGCCCTGGGCCGAACTGGGCCTGAAGAAGGACGAGTACGAGCGGGTCGTCGAGATCCTCGGCCGCCGCCCGACCGGTGCCGAGCTCGCCATGTACTCGGTCATGTGGTCCGAGCACTGCTCGTACAAGTCCTCCAAGGTCCACCTCCGCCAGTTCGGCGAGAAGGCCCCGCAGAGCGACGCGCTGCTCGTCGGCATCGGCGAGAACGCGGGCGTGGTGGACGTCGGTCAGGGTTACGCGGTCACCTTCAAGGTCGAGTCGCACAACCACCCGTCGTACGTCGAGCCCTACCAGGGCGCGGCCACCGGTGTCGGCGGCATCGTCCGCGACATCATCGCGATGGGCGCCCGCCCGGTCGCCGTGGTCGACCCGCTGCGCTTCGGCGCGGCCGACCACCCCGACACCAAGCGCGTCCTGCCGGGCGTGGTCGCGGGCATCGGCGGCTACGGCAACTGCCTGGGTCTGCCCAACATCGGCGGCGAGGTCGTCTTCGACTCCTGCTACCAGGGCAACCCGCTGGTCAACGCCGGTGCCATCGGCGTGATGCGGCACGAGGACATCCACCTGGCCAAGGCCTCCGGCGCCGGCAACAAGGTCGTCCTGTACGGCGCCCGGACCGGCGGCGACGGCATCGGCGGCGCCTCGATCCTCGCCTCCGAGACCTTCGACGACGCCAAGCCCTCGAAGCGCCCGGCCGTCCAGGTCGGCGACCCCTTCCAGGAGAAGCTCCTCATCGAGTGCACCCTGGAGGCCTTCCAGGAGAAGCTCGTCGTCGGCATCCAGGACCTGGGTGCGGCCGGCCTGTCCTGCGCCACGTCCGAGCTGGCGTCGAACGGCTCCGGCGGCATGCGCGTGACCCTGGACGACGTCCCGCTGCGCGACTCCACGCTCTCGCCCGAGGAGATCCTCATGAGCGAGTCGCAGGAACGCATGTGCGCGGTCGTCGAGCCGGAGAAGGTCGAGCGCTTCCTCGAGATCTGCGAGAAGTGGGACGTCATCGCCACGGTCATCGGTGAGGTGACGGACGGCGACCGGCTGGAGATCTTCTGGCACGGCGAGAAGATCGTGGACGTCAACCCGCGCACCGTCGCGCACGAGGGCCCGGTCTACGAGCGCCCGTACGCCCGCCCGGACTGGCAGGACGCCCTCCAGGCCGACGACGCGAACAAGCTGCCCCGGCCCGCCGACACGCACGAGCTGAAGCAGCAGGTCCTGAAGCTGGTCGGCTCGCCGAACCAGGCCTCCAAGAAGTGGATCACCCAGCAGTACGACCACTTCGTGCAGGGCAACACCGTCCTCGCCCAGCCGGAGGACTCCGGCATGATCCGCGTGGACGAGGAGACCGGTCTCGGCGTCGCCATCGCGACGGACGGCAACGGCCGCTACGCCAAGCTGGACCCGTACGCGGGCGCCCAGCTGGCGCTGGCGGAGGCCTACCGCAACGTGGCGACCACGGGCGCCAAGCCGCTCGCCGTCTCCGACTGCCTGAACTTCGGCTCGCCCGAGGACCCGGCGGTCATGTGGCAGTTCGCGGAGGCCGTCCGCGGTCTGGCGGACGCCTGCCAGCAGCTGGGCACCCCGGTCACCGGCGGCAACGTCTCGCTCTACAACCAGACGGGCGAGGTGGCGATCCACCCGACTCCGGTCGTGGCGGTCCTGGGCGTCATCGACGACGTGGCCCGCCGCACCCCGGTCGCCTTCCAGGAGGAGGGCCAGCTGATCTACCTCCTCGGCGACACGCGCGAGGAGTTCGGCGGCTCGGCCTGGTCCCAGGTGGTCCACGACCACCTCGGCGGTCTGCCCCCGCAGGTCGACCTGGAGCGCGAGCGCCTGCTGGCCGAGATCCTGATCTCCGCCTCCCGCGACGGCATGATCGACTCCGCGCACGACCTGTCCGACGGCGGTCTGATCCAGGCCGTGGTCGAGTCCGCCCTGCTGGGCGGCAAGGGCGCCCGCCTGGTCGTCCCGGACGGCCTGGACGCCTTCACCTTCCTCTTCTCCGAGTCGGCCGGCCGCGCGATCGTCGCCGTGCCGCGCTCGGAGGAGGTCCGCTTCAACGACATGTGCGGCGCCCGGGGCCTCCCGGTCACCCGCATCGGTGTCGTGGACGGCGACGCGGTGGAGATCCAGGGCGAGTTCGCCCTCTCCCTGACGGAGCTGCGCGAGGCCCACGAGGGCACGATCCCGGCGCTGCTGGCGTAAGTCCCTTGTAGCCAGGGAGATATGGAGGCCCCACCCGGATTCACGCTTCCGGGTGGGGCCTTCTCAGCTGGTCGGCATGGCCCCACGCCGGTCAGGGCCACCGGCCCAGCGGTCACTTCTGGGCCCGGCTTGTGGAAGACAGCCGGAGGTCCTCAGCCGGAGACTCAGGCTCCGAAGCGGGTCGCATCCGCTGGGACTTCGGCAGCCGCAGGGCCATCAGCGCCGACAGGGCCATCACTCCGGCGCCGCACCAGAACACCACGCTCGTCGCGTCGACGTAGGCGTGCACGCCGGCCGTGCGTGCGGTGCCGGTCAGGCGGGCGAGGGCGCTGACCTCGCCGCCGGGGCCGTCGGCCGCGTACAGGCGGGTCAGGACGGTGCCGAAGAGCGCGGTGCCGAGGGCGGTGCCGAGGGACTGGAAGTAACGGATGGACGTGGTGGCGACGCCGAGCTGGGAGCGGGGGGCCGCTTCCTGCACGAGCAGGATCAGCTGGCCCAGGAGCTGTCCGAACCCGGCGCCCGTCAGGAGGAGTTCGGCGCGGATGAGCCAGAGCGAGGTGCCGGGGCCGATGGTCGTCGCGAGCAGGACGAACGCCAGGGCGGTGGTGGCCGTGCCGCTGATCGTGAAGGTCCGTGCCGTCCAGCCACGCGCGGTGAGCGGACCGGAGAGCAGGCCGGTCGCCGAGAGGCCGACGGCCAGGGGGATGAGGTAGAGGCCCGCGGAGGAGCTGCTGAGGCCCCGGACGAGCTGTAGATAGATCAGCACGTAGTAGATGGCGCCCATCATCGCGGCGCCCGTGAGCGCCTGGATGGCGAAGCCCAGGCGCAGTACGCGGACGCGGAACAGGCTGAGCGGGAGGATCGGTTCCGCCGTCCGGAGCTGGCGCCGCAGGAACAGGGCGAGCGCGACGCAGGCCACCGCGATCAGCGTGAGGACGGCCGGTGACGACCAGGTGTACTTCTTGCCGCCCCAGTCGGTGACCAGCAGCAGTGCGCTGGAGAACGTGGCCGCGAGCGCGGCGCCCGGGTAGTCGAGCGGGCGGCGCACGTGGTGGGCGGGGAGCTTCAGGGCCAGGGCGGAGGCGGCGAGGACCGCGAGGCCGACCGGCAGGTTGACGTAGAAGATCCAGCGCCAGCTTGCGTGATCGGCGAGCAGGCCGCCGATCCACGGGCCGACCGCCATGGCGCCGCCCGCTACGAGCCCGCCGATGTTGCCGCCCTTGCCGGCGCCCTTCTCCCCGGGGCCCCTGAGGTGGGCGAGCACGACCATCGTCACGCTCATCAGTCCGCCGCTGCCGAGTCCCTGGAGCGCCCGTGCCGCGATGAGCTGGGTCATCGACTGGGCGGCGCCGCACAGCGCCGAGCCGAGCAGGAACGTGGCGATCGCGCCGGTGAAGACGCGCTTGGGGCCGAGGACGTCGCAGAGCTTGCCGTACAGCGGCAGCATCGCGGCCGACGCCAGCGCGTACGCGCTGATCAGCCAGGGGATCTTGTCGATGCCGTGACCGGGGTCGAGGTCCTTGACGATCGGGACGGTCGCCGCGGACACGATCTGCAGGTCGAGGACGGCCAGGACGATCGTGACGAGGCAGACGAGGAAGCCGATTTTGCGCTGGGTCTCGGTCATGGGCATCACCATGCCTCGCGATTGTGTACCGAGTCAATATTTAAGCTGGGCTGAGATTTCATCTGGGGCTAAAATTCGTCTTGGTAAGGTGCTCGCATGGCCGAAGCGATGGGACTGCGGGAGCGCAAGAAGCAGCAGACGGCGCTGCGGATCTACCGGACCGCGGTGACGCTGTTCGCGGAGCGAGGGTTCGACAATGTCTCCGTGCAGGAGATCGCCGACGCCGCCGAGGTCTCCAAGATGACCGTCTTCAACTACTTCGGCACCAAGGAGGACTTGGTCTTCCGGCCGATGGAGGAGCACTTCGGTGACGCCGCGCTCGCGGTGCGCGAACGGCAGCCGGGGGAGTCCGCCGTGGACGCCGTACGCCGGCAGTTCCTGGAGCAGGTCGACCGCAGCGATCCCTCGGTCGGCCTGAGCCCTGAGCCGCTCACCCGTCAGGTGCGCCAACTCGTCCTGCAGACCCCGGTACTGATGGAGCGTGCCTTCCTGGCCGCGCAGAAGGGCACCCGGGAACTGGCCGACCTGATCGCCGAGGAGACCGGCGATCGCACCCTGGCCCTCATCGTCGCCTCCGCCCTGTCCGCCACCCGCAACGCCCTGATCGAGGAAAACAACCGCCGCATCGAGGCCGGCGAGACGCGCGAGGCGGTCGCCGCCGACGCGCCCGGACGCGCCCGGCAGGCCTTCGACTTGGTGGAAAACGGGCTGAAGGGCTACGCCGTGAAGGCATAGGCTCGCCGGTATGCCCCCGGCCAGGAAGCGTGCCCGCAGATACGACCCCGCCAAGACCCGCGCGGCGGTCCTCGCCCAGCTCGGCAACGTACGGGAGGCCGTCCGCGGCCTCACCCCGGAGCAGCTCGCGCTGCCCACCCGGCTCGGGGAGTGGACCGTACGGGAGCTGGCCGTGCACATCGGGATGGCGGTCACCGCGGTCCACCGCGCCCTGGACCAGCCGGCCCCGGCGAAGCAGGACGTCACCCTCGTCGAGTGGCCCTTCGGCACCGCCGTCAACGCCTCGGCCATCGACGACTTCACGCGGAACCTCGCCGCGGACCACCCCGACGTCGACGCGTACCTCGCCCACGTCGAGAGCAGCCTGCGGGCCCTGCTCGACGAACACCCCGGCACCCGGCTGCTGGCCACCAGCGTCGGCGCGCTGCCCCTGGACGACTACCTGGTCACCCGGACCGTCGAACTCGTCGTCCACACCGACGACCTCAACGCCGCCGTCCCGGGCCTCGACGTGCCGTTCGACCGGCAGGCCCTGGCCGCCGCCACCCGGCTGCTCGCCGACGCGCTCGCCCTCAAGGCGCCCGGCGGCTCCACCGAGGTGCGCGTGCCGCCGTTCGCCGTCGTGCAGTGCGTCGAGGGGCCCCGGCACACCCGCGGCACCCCGCCCAACGTCGTGGAGACCGACCCGCTGACCTGGGTGCGGCTCGCCACCGGGCGCGTGGCCTGGAAGGACGCGCTGGACGAGGCCAAGGTCAGCGCCGGCGGGGAGCGGGCGGACATCGGGGGGCTGCTGCCGCTGATGGCCTGAGGGAACCGGCGTCCCAAGGGGTACGTCGAATGCGTATGAAGCGGTACATGCGACGCGCGGTTCCGGTGACGGCGGCACTCCTTCTCCCGCTCGTGGTGGCCTGCGGGGGCGGAAGGGCGGACAGTGGTGCCGTGGCCGTACCCGAACCCGTGACCGGCGTGGAGTGGCGGGTCGACAGCGTCACCGCCGAGGGCGTCACCCACCCCGCGCCCGCCTCCGGCTCCCCCCGCCTCCGCATCGGCGCCGACGGCCAGGCGGCCGGCAACCTCGGCTGCAACCTGTTCAGCGCCCGGGCCGCCGTGCACGGCGACCGGATCACGTTCGGGGACCTCCGTACGACCAAGATGGCCTGCGGCCCTGAGCGGATGGACTTCGAGCGCGCCCTCGCCCGCACCCTGACCACCGGCACGCTCACCGCCCGGGTCGACGACGGCAAGCTGACGCTCACCGACAGCGACGGCGACCTCGTCCACCTCAGTCGCGGCGCGCCCGAATGATGTGCGACGCCTCACTCATGCACGCGGTGAAGTGGCCCGGCCGGACGTCGCAGAGGGTGCCCAGTGGCTGGTCCGCCCGCTGATTCACCCCATCTGACCTGCGGAAACCAAGAAACCGCCAAGATGATTACCGAGCCGTGATCCGTTACGGGTGCGTATCCCCAATTCGGACCAGTGGTCGACCTCGCCTACACTCGGTGCCGTGCCACGTGGTGACGGTCGACTCAATCACGATCTGCTCCCCGGCGAGAAAGGCCCCCAGGACGCGTGTGGCGTCTTCGGTGTCTGGGCTCCGGGCGAAGAGGTCGCAAAGCTCACGTACTTCGGGCTCTACGCCCTCCAGCACCGGGGTCAGGAATCCGCGGGAATCGCGGTCAGCAATGGCTCCCAGATCCTCGTCTTCAAGGACATGGGCCTCGTGTCCCAGGTCTTCGACGAAACCTCTCTCGGTTCGCTCCAGGGTCACATCGCGGTCGGTCACGCCCGCTACTCGACCACCGGCGCCTCCGTGTGGGAGAACGCCCAGCCGACGTTCCGCGCCACCGCGCACGGTTCGATCGCGCTCGGCCACAACGGCAACCTGGTGAACACGGCGCAGCTCGCCGAGATGGTCGCCGAGCTGCCGAAGGACACCAACGGCCGCTCCACCCGGGTCGCGGCCACCAACGACACCGACCTGCTGACGGCCCTGCTGGCCGCCCAGGTCGACGAGGACGGCAAGCCGCTGACCATCGAGGAGGGCGCACACGCGGTCCTCCCGAAGGTGCGGGGCGCCTTCTCGCTCGTCTTCATGGACGAGCACACCCTCTACGCCGCCCGCGACCCGCAGGGCATCCGCCCGCTGGTCCTCGGCCGCCTGGAGCGCGGCTGGGTGGTGGCCTCCGAGTCCGCCGCCCTGGACATCTGCGGCGCCAGCTTCGTCCGCGAGATCGAGCCGGGCGAGTTCGTCGCCATCGACGAGAACGGCCTGCGCACGTCGCGATTCGCGGAAGCGAAGCCCAAGGGCTGTGTCTTCGAGTACGTGTACCTGGCCCGCCCGGACACCGACATTGCCGGCCGGAACGTGTACCTCTCCCGCGTGGAGATGGGCCGCCGGCTCGCCAAGGAGGCCCCTGCGGAGGCCGACCTGGTCATAGCGACCCCGGAGTCCGGCACCCCGGCCGCCATCGGCTACGCGGAGGAGAGCGGGATCCCGTTCGGCGCGGGTCTCGTCAAGAACGCCTACGTCGGCCGCACCTTCATCCAGCCCTCGCAGACCATCCGCCAGCTCGGTATCCGGCTCAAGCTGAACCCGCTGAAGGAAGTCATCAAGGGCAAGCGCCTGGTCGTCGTGGACGACTCGATCGTGCGCGGCAACACCCAGCGGGCCCTCGTGCGCATGCTGCGCGAGGCCGGGGCCGCCGAGGTCCACATCCGGATCTCCTCGCCGCCCGTGAAGTGGCCCTGCTTCTTCGGCATCGACTTCGCCACCCGCGCGGAGCTGATCGCCAACGGCATGACCATCGAGGAGATCGGCACCAGCCTCGGCGCCGACTCCCTGTCGTACATCTCCATCGACGGCATGATCGAGGCGACCACCATCGCCAAGCCGAACCTGTGCCGCGCCTGCTTCGACGGCGAGTACCCGATGGAGCTGCCGGACCCCGAGCTGCTCGGGAAGCAGCTGCTGGAGACCGAGCTGGCCGCCGGGCCGGCCGCCACGGCCGCGGCCGACGCGATCCGTCGCCCGTAAGCCCCGTAGAAACCAACCCGAAAGATCCCAGGCAATGTCTGAGAGCCGTTCCACCGGTGCTTCCTACGCGGCTGCCGGAGTCGACATCGAGGCGGGCGACCGCGCCGTAGAGCTGATGAAGGAGTGGGTGAAGAAGACCCAGCGCCCCGAGGTCCTGGGCGGCCTCGGCGGCTTCGCCGGGCTCTTCGACGCCTCCGCCCTCAAGCGCTACGAGCGTCCGCTGCTCGCCTCCGCCACGGACGGCGTCGGCACCAAGGTCGACATCGCCCGGCAGCTGGGTGTCTACGACACCATCGGCCACGACCTGGTCGCCATGGTCATGGACGACATCGTGGTGTGCGGTGCCGAGCCGCTGTTCATGACGGACTACATCTGCGTCGGCAAGGTGTACCCGGAGCGGGTCGCGGCCATCGTCAAGGGCATCGCGGAAGGCTGTGTGCTGGCCGGCTGCGCCCTGGTGGGCGGCGAGACGGCTGAGCACCCGGGTCTGCTGGGCCCGGACGACTTCGACGTCGCCGGCGCCGGTACGGGCGTCGTGGAGGCCGACCGGCTGCTGGGTCCGGATCGTATCCGTAAGGGTGACACCGTGATCGCCATGGCGGCCTCCGGGCTTCACTCGAACGGGTACTCCCTGGTCCGCCACGTCCTGCTGAACACCGCGGGCCTGTCCCTGGACGCGGAGATCGCGGAGCTGGGCCGCACCCTCGGTGAGGAGCTGCTGGAGCCGACGAAGATCTACTCGCTGGACTGCCTGGCGCTGACCCGCACGACGGACGTGCACGCGTTCAGCCACATCACCGGCGGCGGGCTGGCGGCCAACCTGGCGCGCGTGATCCCGGACGAGCTGCACGCCACCGTGGACCGCTCCACCTGGACCCCGGGCGCGATCTTCGACCTGGTCGGCCGGACCGGGAACGTCGAGCGCCTGGAGCTGGAGAAGACCCTCAACATGGGCGTCGGCATGATGGCGATCGTCCCCGAGGAGTCCACGGACGCGGCCCTGGCCACACTGGCCGACCGCGGTGTGGACGCCTGGGTGGCCGGCGAGATCACCGAGCGGGGCGACAAGGAGTCGGGCGCCGAGCTGGTGGGGGACTACGCCGCCTGATCCGGCGGACGCCGACCGTGCGGACAGCACAGAAACCGGTCGGTGGCTCTGCCACCGACCGGACTGGTCACTGCAAGGTCAAGCGCCGCGACGGTGCTGTTGGTGAGGATCGTTGTCGTCCTCTTCCTCGTCGTCGTCCTCGTAGAGGTCGGCGTAACGAGAGTAGAGATCGTCCTCGTCGTTCTCATCGTCCTCGAACGGCTCGCCGTTCGGCGGCTGGTTCGAAGACGATGCGCCCAGTTCACTGGCCAGACGTGACAGGTCAGTCCCACCGCTGTTGTACTTCAGCTGGCGGGCGACCTTTGTCTGCTTGGCCTTGGCCCGGCCGCGCCCCATGGCTCGACCCCCTCGGTGACGGGGCTCGACGGCCCCAGAGTCTGACACGCGTTCATGATCCGGAACGGACTCTCCGCGGAGAGGCCGGTCCGTAGGGCTTCCACGGTACCTGAGCCCGCGCCCATACGGTACGTCGCCCGCACTACGCGCGTGTGCACAGGACCGCCAAGGCGCCCTGTCCTTGCTGGTCAGTGCCGATTTTAACCACTTCTTGGGGGCCGACCCGCCGGTGGAAGTGAGAGTTCTCTCTAAGTTCCCGCCGGCGGGTACCGCTCAGCTGTGCGAATCAGCGCGCGGCGCGGGCCTCCGCCATGCGCTGCTCGGCGATCCGGTCGGCCGCGGCGGCCGGCGGAATCCCGTCTCCCTTCGCACGTGCGAAGATCGCCAACGTGGTGTCGAAGATCTTCGCGGCCTTCGCCTTGCACCGGTCGAAGTCGAACCCGTGCAGTTCGTCGGCGACCTGGATGACGCCGCCCGCGTTCACCACGTAGTCCGGCGCGTAGAGGATCCCGCGGTCGGCGAGGTCCTTCTCCACACCCGGATGGGCGAGCTGGTTGTTGGCCGCGCCGCAGACCACCTTGGCGGTGAGCACCGGCACGGTGTCGTCGTTCAGGGCACCGCCCAGGGCGCAGGGGGCGTAGATGTCGAGCCCCTCGACGCGGATCAGGGCGTCGGTGTCGGCGACGGCCGTGACCTCCGGGTGCTGGTCGAGGATCCGCTGCACGGCGTCCGCACGCACGTCGGTGATCACGACCTCGGCACCCTCGTCGAGCAGGTGCCGGACCAGGTGGTGGCCGACCTTGCCGACGCCCGCGATGCCGACCTTGCGACCGCGCAGCGAGGGGTCGCCCCACAGCTGCTGGGCGGAGGCGCGCATGCCCTGGTAGACACCGAAGGAGGTGAGCACCGAGGAGTCGCCGGCGCCGCCGTTCTCGGGGGAGCGGCCGGTGGTCCAGCGGCACTCGCGGGCCACGATGTCCATGTCGGCGACGTAGGTGCCGACGTCGCACGCGGTGACGTAGCGCCCGCCGAGCGAGGCGACCATGCGCCCGTAGGCGAGGAGCAGTTCCTCGGTCTTGTCGAGCTCCGGGTCGCCGATGATCACGGCCTTGCCGCCGCCGAGCTCCAGGCCGGCCATGGCGTTCTTGTACGACATTCCGCGCGAGAGGTTGAGGGCGTCGGCGATGGCCTCCGCCTCGGTCGCGTAGGGGTAGAAGCGCGTGCCGCCGAGGGCGGGGCCCAGGGCGGTGGAGTGGATGGCGATCACGGCCTTGAGGCCGCTGGCGCGGTCCTGGCAGAGCACGACCTGCTCATGGCCGCCCTGGTCCGAGTGGAACAGGGTGTGCAGGACGTCGGCAGGTGCGCCAGTTACGTCGGTCACTGTGGTGACTCCTGAGTAAGTAGCGGCGGGTGGGGAGCGGCTCCCGTACAGGTGGCGGGGGGCCGTGGCATGAGCGTAGAGCCTGCGGTCACCCGCCATGGGCCCAGTGTTCAGGATCACCCTCGCGAGCCGCTTGTGCACGCATGACCGTGGCACGATCTGCAGTGGTTGAGCGGCGGGTCCGATGGGGAGGGAGCAGGCGTGCCCAAGGTGTCCTCGGTGATCGTCCCCTATGCCGCGTACCTGCGCGTCTATGAGCCGCTGGCCGCCTTCCCGGAGCCGGAGCGCACCCACTGGGCGCGCTACGCGCGCCGCGCCGACCGCCCCTCGTACCAGGACGAACTGCGCCGTTCCCTCGCCGACTTGCTGCCCACCCCGCCGATCGCGGTGCCGGTGCACGAGAGCGGCGACGCCTTCGTGCTGGAGATCGACGGGGTGGTCTGTGTGTGCCCCTGGCGGACCCGGCTGCGCGGCTGGCTGGCGCTGGACGACCTCACCGCGGAGCTGCCGCCGCTGCTGCTGGACGCGGTGCTGCCGGAGGTGGTCCGCAACCAGGCCGCACAGGACTACGAGCGCTGGCTCGCCCGGAACCCGGACGCCCGCCCGTGGATCCGCACCGCGACCTGGCAGGTGCCGCTGAACTGGTTCGTGCTGGTCTCCGACGAGGAGCGCCGGTACGAGAAGGGGACCGGCGAGGTGCCGCCGCTGCTGCGGTACCGCACGCCGATGGTGCAGGCCCGGCGGCGGGTGGCGCGGGCGCTGCGCACGCTGAAGGACACGGTCGGGGAAGGGCCGCTGATCGACGGCCTGGTGGACGTCGGCCGCTGGCTGGAGGAGTTCCACCCGCGCGCGCTCGTGGAGCTGGACTACGGCGGCCTGGTGCACGTGGTGCCGGCCGGCGAACTGGAGGACGACCACTCGGCGGCGGATGTGGCCGCCGGCATCGAGGCGTTGCGCCAGGGCGACGGCACGGCCGCGGGGGAGGCGTACGCGCGGCTGGTGGAGCGGTGGCGGGCGGTGCGGGACCTGCGTTCCGCGAACTGAGTCGCGTTGAGTGACGTACGTCACGGTCGAAATGGCATCGAACGACGTACCGTCTACGCACTTAGACCACCTGACGGGACGTTGGTTCCGATCCGGGCTTTTGCCTCAAGGGTGATGGACGGCACTTACGCGGCTCTTGCGCCTCTTGCCGCCCCTCATGCCAAAATAGGACAAGGGGCCCGGGGAGGGTTCCCTCCGCCCAACTATGCTCAACTATGGGTGGAATCTCAGCATTGCACGCTTTGGGGGGTCTGGTGCCTCCTGATCGCCCTGTGACTGATCGTCACAGTGGCGTGACTGTCCGCTATGGCATGGTCCATCGGCTTCCGTCGCTGATGAACACCTGGGAGGGCAATTCCATCGGTTTGGCCGACGCGGCTGGACAGATGGTGTAGTTGTAGTGCCGAGGACAAGCCGTTCGTCCTATAACCGACTCGACTCGCGTCCGCCATTTCGGGCAACGCGGGTCAAGGTGCAGAATTTAGAGGAAAGAACCGAGAAGGTTCGGTTCTCCCGAGGAGGCCGCTCATGACCGCTCGCACCCCTGATGCCGAGCCGCTGCTGACCCCGGCTGAGGTCGCCACCATGTTCCGCGTCGACCCCAAGACGGTCACGCGGTGGGCGAAGGCCGGCAAGCTCACGTCCATCCGTACGCTCGGCGGGCACCGCCGCTACCGCGAGGCCGAGGTCCGCGCTCTGCTCGCGGGTATCCCGCAGCAGCGCAGCGAGGCCTGAACAACCGAATAACCGGGCAAAGCGGCTGGTCCCCCATCCGGCCGAGGCGCCCGAAACCCTAGCTCCAAGCGACGCGGGAACTGCCCCAACAGGACCCACGCCCGAGCCGAACAAGACTTTCAAGGCAAGCGACACAGGGTGCGTCGTCGATCGCGCTGGACTCCGCCGGGTCCAGCGCGATCTTTTTGTGTGCCGGGCCCGCGCGTTGGGCGTGTGTGCTGGTGACGGGAGTGACGGGTGTGGCAGGGGATGCTGTGGGCGCCCGTGCAATTGCACATATTAAATTGACCTGTTGTAGGGCAGGGGTAAAACTGGGAGTTTCAAAAACTGGTTCGGTGACTCCCGTCACATGACCGGCGCCTTGCTGCCTCCGCCTGAGGTGCGCTAGTGGAACCACGCATTCCAGCGTCCCACGCACACAAGGGTGTTGGGGCCGCCGTCCGCTCACGCGCCACGCGGACTCTCGTCCCCGCCGGCCTCCCCCTCGGGGTGCTCCGGGGCGTGCGGGACCGAGTCCATCGCCAGCCGCTGCAGGTGATGGCAGATCGGGCAGTGGCGGGTCAGGTGCCGATAGGACGAGGCGGCCGACAGATGGGCCCTCAGAAGCGCCCGCGTCTCATGCCTGACCGATGCCGCCATACGCCACCTCCGGGGGCCGCACAGGGGGACGGGGGCCTGGTTTCTAGGTACCGAGCGAACGTGCCACCGTCAACCCTGAGAACGGCTGCGTCGGGAACAGCAGAAGGGCCCCCGATTCGGGGGCCCTTCTTTCTGTGCGGTCCTGACGGGATTTGCCCCTGTCCGATTGCGGCTCCGCCGCGGGCGCGGCCTCCACCTCGACCTCGGCAGGGTGGCGGGCAGGCTGGTGATGACAAGTGCAAGGCCCCCATCCAATTATGGATGGGGGCCTCTCTGCGGTCCTGACGGGATTTGAACCCGCGGCCTCCACCTTGACAGGGTGGCGAGCACTCCAAACTGCTCCACAGGACCAGGTTTCGCGGCGCTCGGCTTGCTGCGTTGCGCTGCGAGAAGGACTGTACAGGAGGGTGAGGGTCCTGGTCGAACTCACCCCCTGTACACGGGCGATTACGGGACGACCGCGTCGATCGCCTTCACGATCCGCTTGTCCGAGACGGGGTACGCCGTGCCCAGCGCGTGGGCGAAATAGCTGACCCGCAGTTCCTCGATCATCCAGCGGATGTCCAGCACCTGCTGCGGCACCGGCCGCCCCTGCGGCAGCTGTTCCAGGAGCCAGGCGTACTCGTCCTGCATCTCGTGGACCTTCTCCATGCGGGTGGTGTCCCGCTGGACCCCGGTCGGCATCTGCTGCAGGCGCCGGTCGGCGGCCACCAGATAGCGCATCAGGTCGGGCAGGCGGCGTATCCCCGCCCACGTCACGAAACCGGGCTTCACAAGGGCGTCCAGCTGCTTGCGGACGTCCGTGAGGTTCGCCAGCAGCGCGGGGCTGCGCACGGCCTTCAGGCGGCGCTCACAGGCCTGCCAGGCCGCCAGGACCTGCTGCACCTGGGCGACCGTACGGACCGTCGTGTCCACGATCTCCGCGCGCACCTTGTCGTACAGCTTCCGGTACGACTCCTCGTCCCACACCGGCCCGCCGAAGTCCGCGATCAGCTTGTCCGCCGCCGCCATCGCACAGTCGTCGAACAGCGCCTGGATCGAGCCGTGCGGGTTCGAGGACAGGGCGAGCTTCTGGGCGTTCGTCAGCTTCTCCGAGGCGAACTTCGCCGGGTTCACCGGGATGTTGCGCAGGATCAGCCGGCGCGTGCCCTTCCACATGGCTTCCGCCTGCTCCGCCTCCGTGTCGAAGAGGCGTACGGAGACCGTGTCGCCGTCGTCCACCAGCGCCGGGTACGCCTTCACCGGCTGCCCGGCCCGGCGCGTCTCGAAGACCCGGGTGAGGGTCCCGATCGTCCAGTCGGTCAGGCCCTTGCGCTCCAGGGACTCCCCGCCCTGGCGTTCAGCGGTCGCTGCCGCCGCCTGGGAGAGGGCCTGCCTCGCCTTCGGCTTCAGGCGCAGCTTCAGCGCCTCCAGGTCCTTGTCCTCCGCGAGCTTGCGGCGCCGCTCGTCGACGATCCGGAAGGTGATCCGGAGGTGGTCGGGGACCCGCGCCCAGTCGAAGTCGTCCGCCTCGAAGGGCACGCCGACCATGCGCTTCAGTTCCCGCGCCATCGTCACCGTCAGCGGCTCCTGAAGGGGCACCGCCTTCTCCAGGAACGACTTCGCGTAGTTCGGCGCGGGCACGTAGTTACGGCGGATGGGCTTGGGGAGGGAGCGGATCAGCTCGGTGACCAGTTCCTCCCTCAGGCCCGGGATCTGCCAGTCGAAGCCCTCGTCGGTGACCTGGTTGAGGACCTGGAGCGGGACGTGGACCGTCACACCGTCCGCGTCCGCGCCCGGCTCGAACTGGTACGTCACCCGGAACTTGAGCTGCCCCTGCCGCCAGCTGTCCGGATAGTCGGCCTTGGTGACCGCCTCCGCCGACTCCCGGATGAGCATCTCCCGCTCGAAGTCCAGGAAGTCCGGCTGCTCGTGCCGCTTCCGCTTCCACCAGGAGTCGAAGTGGGCGCCGGAGACGACATGTTCGGGCACCCGCTGGTCGTAGAAGTCGAAGAGCGTCTCGTCGTCCACGACGATGTTCCGGCGGCGGGCCCGGTGCTCCAGCTCCTCGACCTCGCTGAGGAGCTTCCGGTTGTCCGCGTAGAACTTGTGGTGCGTACGCCAGTCGCCCTCGACCAGCGCGTTGCGGATGAACAGCTCGCGCGAGACCGCGGGGTCGATCCGGCCGTAGTTCACCTTGCGCTGGGCGACGATCGGGACGCCGTACAGCGTCACCTTCTCGTACGCCATGACGGCCGCCTGGTCCTTCTCCCAGTGCGGCTCGCTGTACGTCCGCTTGAGGAGGTGGCCGGCCAGCGGCTCGACCCACTCGGGCTCGACCTTGGCGTTGACCCGCGCCCACAGCCGGCTCGTCTCCACCAGCTCCGCCGACATCACGAACCGGGGCTGCTTCCTGAACAGCGCCGAGCCCGGGAAGATCGCGAACTTGGCGCTGCGGGCGCCCAGGTACTCGTTCTTGCTGCCGTCCTTCACGTCCTTCATCCCGATGTGGGAGAGGAGGCCGGCGAGGAGGGAGACATGCACGCGGTCGGCGGGGGCGTCAGTACCCGCCGAAGGCTCCTCGATGTGGATGCCCATCTGCTTGGCGACCGTACGCAGCTGGGTGTAGATGTCCTGCCACTCACGGATGCGCAGGAAGTTCAGGTACTCCTGCTTGCACATCCGGCGGAAGGAGCTGGAACCCCGTTCCTTCTGCTGCTCGCGGATGTACCGCCACAGGTTCAGGTACGCCAGGAAGTCGCTGGTCTCGTCCTTGAAGCGGGCGTGCTGCTGGTCGGCCTGGGCCTGCTTCTCGGCCGGGCGCTCGCGCGGGTCCTGGATGGACAGCGCGGCGGCGATGACCATGACCTCGCGGACACAGCCGTTCTTGTCGGCCTCCAGGACCATGCGGGCCAGGCGGGGGTCGACGGGCAGCTGCGCCAGCTTGCGGCCGGTGTCGGTGAGGCGCTTGCGCGGGTCCTTCTGGGCCGGGTCCAGCGCGTGCAGCTCCTGGAGCAGCTGGACGCCGTCGCGGATGTTGCGGTGGTCCGGCGGGTCGATGAAGGGGAACTTCTCGATGTCGCCGAGGCCGGCCGCGGTCATCTGCAGGATGACGGAGGCGAGGTTCGTCCGCAGGATCTCGGGGTCCGTGAACTCCGGGCGGGCGAGGAAGTCGTCCTCGGAGTAGAGCCGGATGCAGATGCCGTCGCTGGTACGGCCCGAGCGGCCCTTGCGCTGGTTGGCGCTGGCCTGCGAGATCGCCTCGATGGGCAGCCGCTGGACCTTGGTGCGGTGGCTGTAGCGGCTGATGCGGGCGAAGCCGGGGTCGATGACGTACTTGATCCCGGGGACCGTCAGGGAGGTCTCGGCGACGTTGGTCGCCAGAACGATCCTGCGTCCGGTGTGCGGCTGGAAGACCCGGTGCTGCTCGGCGTGGGAGAGCCGGGCGTAGAGCGGCAGGACCTCGGTGAACCGGTACTTCTTCTTGTCCAGGGCGTCCGCGGTGTCCCGGATCTCCCGCTCCCCGGAGAGGAAGACGAGGATGTCGCCCTTCCCCTCCGCCATCAGCTCCTCGACGGCGTCGGTGATGGCGGTGATCTGGTCCCGGTCGACGTCCTCGGAGTCCTCTTCGAGGAGCGGCCGGTAACGGACCTCGACCGGATAGGTACGCCCGCTGACCTCGACGATCGGGGCATCGCCGAAGTGCCGGGAGAAGCGCTCGGGGTCGATGGTCGCGGAGGTGATGACCACCTTGAGGTCGGGCCTGCGCGGCAGCAGCTGCGCGAGGTATCCGAGCAGGAAGTCGATGTTGAGGGACCGCTCGTGGGCCTCGTCGATGATGATCGTGTCGTAGGCGCGCAGCTCGCGGTCGGTCTGGATCTCGGCGAGCAGGATGCCGTCCGTCATCAGCTTGATGAAGGTGGCGTCCGGGTTGACCTGGTCGGTGAAGCGGACCTTCCAGCCGACGGCCTCGCCGAGGGGCGTCCGCAGCTCCTCCGCCACGCGCTCGGCGACGGTCCGGGCGGCGATACGGCGGGGCTGGGTGTGCCCGATCATGCCGCGCACGCCGCGGCCCAGCTCCATGCAGATCTTCGGGATCTGCGTGGTCTTTCCGGACCCGGTCTCACCGGCGACGATGACGACCTGGTGATCGCGGATGGCCTCGGCGATCACGTCCTTCTTCTGGCTGACGGGCAGCTGCTCGGGGTACGTGATGGCGGGCACGCGGGTGCGGCGCCCCTCCATCTGTGCCTCGGCCCTGCCGACCTCGCCCTCGATCTCGGCGAGGACGGTGGCACGGGCCTCCGGCTTGCGGATCTTGCGCGCACCTTCGAGCCGCCTGCCGAGCCGGTGCGCGTCGCGCAGCGACAGTTCGGTCAGGCGGGAGGCGAGGGTGCCGAGGGCGGGGGCGGGATGCGTAGACATACGCGTTCCAGGATCTCACCTCAGGGAAATCACTGGCGAACGATTTGCTCCCGGCCCGTCGGCCGGGGCTTACGGGGTCCGCTGGGCGGGCGGTGCGTGCCCCTGCGGCGGAGGCGGCACGTGCTGGTGCTGCTGCCGTGCCGATGTGTCGCCGAGGGCGATCGACTTGACGGTGTTGGAGACGGCCTTGATGCCCAGGTAGGCGGTGGTCATGCTGCTCACGGCGGTGAAGGCGGCGGTCAGCACGCCGACGATCACGGACCTGTCCCCGTGGAGCCGCCACACGCCGAAGATCGCGACCCCGGCGATGGCGAGATTGCTGACGACGACCGCCAGCAGCCCGTACCGGGCCCTGTCCTTCTCCAGATCGGTGTCCCGATTGGCCCTGGTCTCGTCCCGGCTCATCGTCCCCCGCCTCGCAGCTCCGCGACACGTACGTCCACCTGCGTACGGTCATACCCGCGCCGGACGATATCGAAAGCAGGCGGCGCCTCGGGTGCCGTTCCTGCGGCGAGCTGTGACAGGTAGGCGTCCACCTGCGCGCGGTCGTAACCCCGGCGGACGATCTCGAAGCCGCGGAAGTCCTCTGCCATCACTACCCCCCGTGCCGAAACTTCGTGCCGAAACTTCGTGCCTATACGGCGAAGGCCCCGTTCGGATGAACGGGGCCTTCTGGTTGTGGCTGGGGCCGGGGTCGAACCGGCGACCTATCGCTTTTCAGGCGATCGCTCGTACCAACTGAGCTACCCAGCCACGAGGTTTCACGTGAAACCTCAGCGGTCCTGACGGGATTTGAACCCGCGGCCTCCACCTTGACAGGGTGGCGAGCACTCCAAACTGCTCCACAGGACCAAGCTTTCGTACGACAGTGTCGCACAAGGTGGTGCGTGCCCCCAACGGGATTCGAACCCGTGCTACCGCCTTGAAAGGGCGGCGTCCTAGGCCGCTAGACGATGAGGGCTATCGGCCCGCCTGGGCGCTTCTCAGCGCGTCGGGGACGTGAGAAGCATATGGGATGGCGGGGAGGATCGCCAAAACGGTTTACGGCCCCGATGGCGAAGGCGGGGCGGGGGGTCGGGTCGCGCCTGGCAGGTTCTCCTCCGGGAGGTGGCGGCTGACCTCGGCTGTCGTCAGGCCCAGGCCGCCCAGTCTGATCTCGTCCCAGGCCTGGAGGCGGCGGGTGTCGCGGTCGAAGTAGAGGATCGAGGCCTCGATCGGGTCCGGGTACGTGCCCTCCACCGCACGCAGCCCGCTGCCGCCCGTCGAACCCTCCATCCGCAGCCGGGTGCCGTACCGCAGCATCTCGGTGCCCTGGTGGTGCAAATGGCCGCACAGGACCAGCGGCACCGTGCCGTCCGTCTCGCGCGCCGCCGACGGTTCGTGGGCGATCGCCACGTCCACCGGGGTCCCTGCCGCCCGCTGGTCCCGCAGGGCGGTGTCCAGGCGGTCGCCCGCCAGCTCCTCGGCCGCGTTCCCGCCGGGGGGCACCGAGCGGTCCGGGGTGTACTGCGGGTCGCCCATGCCCGCGAAGCGCAGGCCCGCGACCGTCTCCGCCCGGCCGTCGTCCAGGACGTGCACGTTCCTCATGCGCGCCAGGTAGCGCTGGGTGGTCGTCGAGTCGTGGTTGCCCCGGACCCAGACGTACGGCACGCCCAGGTCCGCGACGGGGTCCAGGAAGCCGTTCTCCGCCGCCGCGCCGTGATCCATCGTGTCGCCGGAGTCGACGATCACGTCCACCTTGTACTGCTCCACGAGCGAGCCGATGATCTTCCAGCTCGCCGGGTTGAGATGGATGTCCGACACGTGCAGGACCCGGATGGTGCTCGGGTCCGGCTGGTAGGCCGGGAGCGTGGACGTGACGTCGTACAGCTTCGTCACGTTCGTCACCAGGCGGGCCAACTCCTTCTGGTAGACGTCGAATTCGGTGACGATGCTGCGCGCGTTGCCGATCAGGGACGGCGCCGAGGACAGCAGCCCGGAGTACCGCGGCTCCAGGACCGACGCCGGGTTCCAGGTGGCGTACGCCGACGCGCCCGAGGCGGCCAGGAGCGCGAAAGCCAGTCCGCCGGCCGCGAGCGCCCGGCGCGGGCGGCGGTAGACGGCCAGACCGAGGGCCGTCGCGCCGGAGACGACGGCGACGCAGGAGCGTACGGCCAGGTCGAGCGTGCCGTGCTCCACGTCCCGGGCGACCTCGTCCTGGAGGCCGGAGAGCCGTTCGGGGTGGTCGACCAGGGCCTGGGAGCGCAGCGGGTCGAGCTGGTCGACGTTGACGTCCAGCCGGACCGGGGCGACATGGCTGTCCAGGGTCAGCGCGCCCAGCGGGGAGACGTTGATCCTCGTGCCCCCGGTGAGGGAGGGGCGCAGCGCCATGGTCGTGTTCATGGGGCCGACCGGCGCCCGTACGTTCCCGACGATCAGCAGGCCCAGCCAGGCGCCGGCGAGGACCACCGCGGTCAGGCCCAGCGCGCTCGGCCAGGGGCGGGCGTGGGCGGCCGGCTCCAGGTCCGGGAGGCCGCCCGCAGGGCGCCTGAGGGGCCGGGTCCCGCGGTTCGGGGGCCGGATCCGGTTCAGCAGGCTGCGCAGGGCTGCGAGGGAGACGCGGGCCATTGGTCGCGTATGCCCAAGTCCCGCGGTGGATATGCGGCATCCGTACCGGACAATGGCCCTGTGCTGGAGATGACGCGCGAGGAGTTCGAGGAACTGGTCGCCGAGGCGCTCGACCGGATTCCGCCGGAGCTGACACGGCTGATGGACAACGTCGCGGTGTTCGTCGAGGACGAACCGCCCGCCGAGGACCCCGAGCTGCTCGGGCTCTACGAAGGGACCCCGCTGACGGAGCGCGGCGAGTGGTACGCCGGTGTCCTGCCGGACCGGATCACCATCTACCGGGGGCCGACGCTGCGGATGTGCGACAGCCGGGAGGACGTCGTCGCCGAGACCGAGGTGACCGTGGTCCACGAGATCGCCCACCACTTCGGCATCGGTGACGCGCGGCTGCATGCGCTGGGGTACGGGTGAGGCGACCCGGGTGCGCGATGCTGGCGGGGCGCGTGTCCTCTTGCGGGCGGCGGGAGTTGAGGAGGTTGAATCCTCTCCTTGCCTCCGGAGGTGGCCGCCGTGCGCCCCTTGTACGTACCCGCCCGTCTCGCCGTCGCGGTACTGGCCGTCGCCACTGCCGCAGGCTGCGTGAACGTGGGTGATGACGCCGGCGGGCCCAAGCCCCCGCACTCGTCGGGGCAGCACGGCGGGGTGGCGCCGGACGGTGGCCCGGTCGGCGGCGGAGGGGGTCCCGGGGGCGGCGGGGCGGACGACGGCAAGCACGAGCACGGCGGGAAGCGGAAGCCCGGGGAGCCGGCCTCCGCCTCGGCGAGCCCGTCGGGGACGGACAGCGCGTCGGCGGCCTCCGGGAAGCCGGGGAAGCCGAAGTCGGGGAAGCCCGTCCAGCCGGGGGATCCGACACCGGCCCAGCCCGACCCGACGCCGCCGCCCTCCTCCACCCCGCCCCCCGAGCCGCCCGCGCCCACCCCGCCCCCGGCCAGCACGGAGCCGCCGTCGGCCGAGCCGTCCTCCTCGGCCCACGAGGCGACGGGACCGCAGCTGGTCGAGCGGGAGCCGGCGCCCGTGGCGGGCGTCCCGGCGTGAGCGGGCGGGCGCGCCGACGCAGGAGGGCGGGCGTGCCGGCCTGCGGAGTGAAGGAAGTCTCACCTGTGGACGGGGGATCGGGTTTGCCTTCGGGGGTGGTGGGTGCGTATGGTGGTAGATCGTTTGATCCCATTTGCCCGGCGCCACCGCAGAGCGCGCCGTGTGGCGCGTACTCTCCTTTGCCGTGGCGGACCGCATTGAGGCGGTCGTATGCGAAGCACGGAGTTGACGGGCGCGTGCCGAAGAGACTCCGGAAGGTTTCGCATACGCATGTCCGTGTCCAGTACTGATCAGATCGTCATGCCCGAGAACGACAACGAGCTCGTGGACGTGACGACCGAGGTCACCGAGGTCACCGAGGCCGTCGAGGCCGCTGACACCACCCCCCAGATCACCTTCGCCGACCTCGGCCTGCCCGAGGGTGTCGTGCGCAAGCTCGCACAGAACGGCGTGACCACCCCCTTCCCGATCCAGGCCGCGACCATCCCGGACGCCCTGGCCGGCAAGGACATCCTCGGCCGTGGCCGCACCGGCTCCGGCAAGACCCTCTCCTTCGGTCTGCCGACCCTGGCCCAGCTGGCCGGCGGCCGTACCGAGAAGAAGCGGCCCCGCGCCGTCATCCTCACCCCGACCCGCGAGCTGGCCATGCAGGTCGCCGACGCCCTCCAGCCGTACGGCGACGTCGTCGGCCTGAAGATGAAGGTCGTCTGCGGCGGTACGTCGATGGGCAACCAGATCTACGCCCTGGAGCGCGGCGTCGACATCCTCGTCGCCACCCCGGGCCGTCTGCGCGACATCATCAACCGCGGCGCCTGCTCCCTGGAGGACGTGCAGATCACCGTCCTCGACGAGGCCGACCAGATGTCCGACCTGGGCTTCCTGCCCGAGGTCACCGAGCTGCTCGACCAGGTCCCCGCGGGCGGCCAGCGCATGCTCTTCTCCGCCACCATGGAGAACGAGATCCAGACCCTCGTCGACCGCTACCTGAACAGCCCCGTCTCGCACGAGGTGGACGCGGCCCAGGGTGCGGTGACGACCATGTCCCACCACATCCTCATCGTGAAGCCCAAGGACAAGGCGCCGGTCACGGCCGCGATCGCCTCCCGCAAGGGCCGCACGATCATCTTCGTCCGCACCCAGCTGGGCGCCGACCGCGTCGCCGAGCAGCTGCGCGAGGCGGGCGTGAAGGCCGACGCGCTGCACGGCGGCATGACCCAGGGCGCCCGCACGCGCACGCTGGCCGACTTCAAGGACGGTTACGTCAACGTCCTCGTCGCGACGGACGTGGCGGCGCGCGGTATCCACGTGGACGGCATCGACCTGGTCCTGAACGTGGACCCGGCCGGCGACCACAAGGACTACCTGCACCGCGCGGGCCGCACCGCGCGTGCCGGTCGTACGGGCACGGTCGTCTCCCTGTCCCTGCCGCACCAGCGGCGCCAGATCTTCCGCCTGATGGAGGACGCGGGCGTCGACGCCGGCCGCCACATCATCCAGGGCGGCGCCGCCTTCGACCCGGAGGTCGCCGAGATCACCGGCGCCCGCTCCATGACCGAGGTCCAGTCCGAGTCCGCCGCCAACGCCGCCCAGCAGGCCGAGCGCGAGGTCACCCAGCTCACCAAGCAGCTGGAGCGCGCCCAGCGCCGCGCCGCCGAGCTGCGCGAGGAGGCCGACCGGCTGGTCGCCCGGGTCGCCCGCGAGCGCGGCGAGGACCCGGAGGCCGCGGTGGCCGAGGCCCAGGCGTCCGCGGCGGAGGCCGTGACCGAGGCGTCCGTGGCGGAGGAGCCGGCCGAGCGCGAGGAGCGTCCGGCGGCTGAGGGGTCGTACGAGCGCCGGGAGCGGCGCGGCTTCGAGCGCCGCGAGGACCGTGGCGGTGACCGTGGTGGCCGTGGCTTCGAGCGCCGTGACGACCGTGGCGGTGACCGTGGTGGCCGTGGCTTCGAGCGCCGCGACGACCGCCGTCCGTTCGACCGTGACCGCGACCGCGGTTTCGAGCGTCGTGACGACCGCGGTGGCCGTGGTTTCGAGCGTCGTGACGACCGCCGTCCGTTCGACCGTGACCGCGACCGTGGTTTCGAGCGTCGTGACGACCGTGGTGGCCGTGGTTTCGAGCGCCGTGACGACCGTGGCGGTGACCGTGGTGGCCGTGGCTTCGAGCGTCGTGACGACCGCCGTCCGTTCGACCGTGACCGGGACCGCGACCGTGGTTTCGAGCGTCGTGACGACCGGGCCGGCGACCGGGGCGGTGACCGTGGCGGTGACCGTGGCGGTGACCGTGGCGGTTTCCGCCGGGACGAGCGCGGTGGGCACCGGGGCAGCGACCGGCCGTTCAACCGCGACCGCCGTGACGACCGTCCGGGCTTCCGCTCCGGCGGCCACGAGCGCCCCTACGGCCGTCGTGACGACCACCGCGGCTCCGGCTCCTTCGGCCGCCGCGAGGACAAGCCGCGCTGGAAGCGCAACGGCTGACGCCGAGTGACCTGACAAGGGCCCGTACGACTCCGGTCGTACGGGCCCTTCCCCGTCCCCGGGCCGGGAGCGGCGGGACAGAAATGGCTTTCTCCACGCTGGAAAAGGCCTACCGAAGCCTGTGTGACGGTTGTTAGCATCCCATCGCTTGCGTGGCGGAGCGTGGCCGAGGGGGAATACGACGAGGCCTGCCGCCGTGCCTTTTCTGACTTCCCTGGGGAGGGACCCTTTGAGCCGGCATGCCCGGATCACTCTCACGCTCGTGAGTCTGGCCGCCCTGGGCGCCGGCTCGCTGACCACCGCGGGCCCGGCGGCCGCGGACACCGCCCCGATGCCGATCACGACAGACGGCGTCTGGGGCATTGACTACGCGGGCGGCTTTCTGACCACCGTGGAGAACACGCCGAGTGGTTATCAGTGGGTGATAGGCCGACAGATCTCGGCCGACGGCTCCACGGTGCTGGGCAAGACGTCCCGCGGCTATGCGGCGACCTTCGCGGACGGCAGCCATGTGCAGCGGGTGCCGTGCGATGCCGGTGCGGAGGGCTGCGTGCCGATGCGTTCCTTCGGCAACACGTACGTCGGCTACTTCATGGACGACGGCACCGGCAAGCAGCAGGCCGAGATCAGTCTGACCGAGAACTCACTGAGCGGCACGGACGAGCCGACCGTCACCGGTGGCCGCTTCGTCGACGCCACCGGCCGCTACTACGTCTACCAGGCGTCCTCGACCGGCAAGCAGTACGTCGACGCGGTGCACCCCTACCGCACCGAGGACGTGCGGCTGCCCCGGTCCGCCACCGCCGCCTCCGTGTGGGGTGCGGCGCTGTGGACGCCGGGCTCGGGCAACGGGGTCGTCACCGCGTACGACCTGGAGCAGAAGAAGACCGTGCAGACCGTCTCGACCGGCGCTCCCTGCACGGTCAAGGAGCTTCAGGCCATCGGCCGTTGGATCTACTGGAACTGCGGGCCGACGGGCGCCGCGGGCGTGTACGACCGTACGGCGAAGAAGAACATCAAGGTGCCCTCCGGCCCCGCCCTCGTCGGCGACGGCTACCTCGTCCAGCACGACCGGGCGGCCGGCAAGCTGATGCTGACGGATTACCACACCGGGACGGCCGCCGCCGCGCGCGGGATCGCCGACCTGCCGGCCGGGAACACGGCCGACCAGCGGCGGCTGACCTGGACGGTGGACAAGTTCGGCGGCGACATCGCGTACGTCGGCCCGGACAAGGCGATCCGGATCATGCAGAGCGGGGTGCCCGCGCAGTCGCTGGCGAAGATCGAGTCGGACGTGGCCGGCAGCGCCGTGGATGTGAAGAGCCGCAACGGCGTCGACTACTGGGACAGCATCTGGCAGTTGAACAAGCCGGCGAACTGGACCTTCACCGTGAAGGACGCCCAGGGGCGCACCGAGCGCACCATCACGGGCCGCGGTGCGCACGTCGAGGTGAACTGGGACCTGAAGTCGGACTCGGGCGCCTACCTCTACAACGGCCCCAAGACCTGGAGCCTGAAGGCCACCGCCGAGGACGGCGGCGGCACGTACACCACGGGCGGTCCGCTCGGGTACGACGGCGGCCTCCAGGGCTTCCACGACCAGGGCTACTACAGCTACGGCGAGCTGGTCACCCTCAACTCATCGGGCGCCCTGACCCTGCACTACACCCAGGGCAAGGGCACCTACGACTTCAAGCGGTCCGGCTCCGGCTGGCCCGCCGGGACGGTGGCCGTGCCGTTCGGCGACATGGGCAAGGACCGGTGCGCCGAGTTGCTGGTCCGTATGCCGAACGGTGAGCTGCGGCGCTACGCGGGCCGGTGCGGTGAGCCCTACAGCCCGTCGAACAGCCACACCTCCCTCGGCACCGGCTGGAACGCGTACAACGTCCTCACCGCCCCCGGTGACCTGACCGGCGACGGCCGTACCGACCTGCTGGCGCGGAAGGCCTCGACCGGGGACGTCTACCTGTTCGCGAACGACGGGGCCGGGAAGCTGAAGGCGGGCGTCAAGATCCGCACCTGGCCGGGGTACAAGAAGATCGTCGGCGCCGGTGACCTGAACGGCGACGGCTTCGGGGACGTGCTGGCGCTGGACAAGGCCGGGACGCTGTGGCGCTACGACGGCACCGGGACGGGCCAGGTCAAGGAGCGGGTGAAGGTCTTCTCGAACTGGGGGGCTTCGTACAACGCCGTCGTCGGGGCTGGGGACATCACCGGCGATGGCAAGAACGACCTGGTCGTGCGGGACACCGCGGGCAACCTGTACCGCCAGACCGGCACGGGCAAGGGGTCGTTCGCCGCGCGCGTGCGGATCGCGACCGGGTGGCAGGTCTACAAGGGGGTCTTCTGATGCGCAGCACCCACCGGCTCCGGCGGACCGCGACCGCCGTGGCCGCCTTGGCCCTGGCCATCGGGCTGGCGCCCGCCCTCGCTTCACCTGCCGCCGCCGCGGACGGCCCGGCCCGGCTGGACATCACGCCCACCTGGCGTGCCGTGCCCCGCGAGGACTCGCTGGCCTCCTTCGGAGCGACCGGGTTCGTGCACTCGCCCGAGGACGCGGACCCGTCCTTCGGGCAGGAGTTCCAGTGGACCCGGTTCGACACCGGGAAGACGACGAACTTGCTCGGTTACGGCGCCAACGAGGACGCCGGCTTCGGCGAGTTCGGTGCCGAGTCGGACTACGTGGCCCACCACCACCTCGGTGAGATCGACATCGAGAACATGGCGGACGGCACCGCGCCCTCGCTCGACATCCCGCACGAGGACTCCTTCCAGGGGCTCGTGGGCTCCTCGGTCCTGGTACGGGATTATGCGGCGGACGGCTCCGGCACGGTCGACGGCTGGTACGTCCTGCCCGCCGACCACCCGGTGGCCGACGCCAAGGTCCCGGTCACCGGCTGGTCCGAGGGCGCGGACCTGCAGCATGCGCGACTGGTCGCGGGTGACGCCAAGGAGGCAGTCGTCCGGTTCGCCACGTCGGCCACTGCGGCGGAGTCCGGCCGTTTCGACCGACTCGGCCTGATCGACCTGAAGACCGGGCAACTGCGCGCCGTCGAGGCGGACACCACCGGGAACACCTCGGTCGTGGTCGCCGGGGACGACATGGCCTGGATCGACACCGACCGGATCGCCCATGTCGCCTCGCGCAGCCGACTCGACGCGCCCGTCCGGGTCTTCCCGTTCCCCGCCGACCTGGACACCTCCAAGCTCGGGTTGCTGGACGGCTGGGTGCTGGCCTTCACGGACGCCGACGGCACGGATGCGGCGCTGAAGCGGAGCCTGGTCGCCGTGTCGGTCGGGCAGCAGCGGCGGGCCCTGCTGGAGAAGGCCGACAAGGAGGCGGTGCAGATCGCGGGTGGCGGGGTCGCGGTGATCGGCGGCACCTCGTCGGCGGACTGGTACCTGCAGAAGGTGACGCTTGACGCGGACGGCCTGCCGAGCCTGACGAAGGTGCGGCGCATCGCCCCGGTAGCCGTCGGCATCGACGCGATCGCGCTGAGCGCGGGCACCCTCTCCACGGTGGAGAAGGAGGGCCCGCAGGGCGCCGGCTTCTACAACCGCACGCTCAGCCCCGCCCAGGCGCCCACCTCCGTCTCCGCGCCGGTCTGGGTGGGACGCGAGAGCGGGCGGTACTACGACTACACAGTCTGCGGCCAGAGCCCGTGCACCCAGTTGTTCAACAGCGGTGACGGGCGCAGCGTCTACCAGGTCCGCAACTACCAGACGAGCCAGGCCCAGGTCGAGATCGTCGGCCGGCGCGGCCCCGACCGGGCGGACCGGGCGCTGACCGGCGCCTTCGACGGGTGGCTCACCGACTCCACCGGGCGGTACGCCGTCCTCCAGAGCGGTCGGACGCCCGGGTCCGGGTTGCCGGCGGAGGACGGGAAGACGATCGTCGTCGACCTGGACACCGGGAAGGTCGTCGACCAGCGGGCGCAGACGGGCGCGACCGTGTGGGGCAGCACGCTCTACACGGGAACGGCGACGGCGGGCACGGTCGCCCGCAAGAACCTGGCCACAGGCAAGGACGCGGGGACCCTCGACACGGGCGCGCCCTGCGTCCCGGTCGAGCTGCAGAGCGCCGGGCCGTGGCTGTACTGGACGTGCGAGCAGTTTCAGCAGCACGGCGTGGTGAACGTGCGGACCGGCGCGAAGATCGCGCTGCCGGCCGGCCGGGGCGGTCTGCTCGGGGACGGCTACTTCGTCAACCAGCGCTATGTCGGCTCCGGTCTGCGCCTGACGGAGTTCCAGAGCGGCACCGCCGTCAGCCGGGACCTGGGCATCCCCATGCCCGTCGACGGCAGCGACACCCGCCGCCGGACCTGGGCGGTGGACCGCTTCGGCGGCGGCCTCGCCTACGTCGACAAGGAGAACGTCGTCCATGTCGTGCCGAGCGGGGTGCCCGCCTCCCCGCTGACGGCGACCCAGGCCAGTACGCCCACCGCCGTCAAGGCGCCGGCCACCTGGCAGGCGTCCTGGCAGCTGTCCAAGCCGGCCGCCTCCTGGACACTGACACTGAAGTCCGCGGCCGGCGCCACCGTGCGCACCCTCGGCGGCGGCGAGGCCCGCGGGACCGTCACGGCCACCTGGGACGGCAGGACCACGGCGGGCGGGTACGCGCCGAACGGCACGTACACCTGGACGCTCACCGCCCAGCCCGCCGATGGCCAGGGCGCGCCGCTGACGCTCACCGGGAAGACCGCCCTGTCCGGCGGTGCCGCCGTACGCCATGACCACGTCGGCAGCGACGGCACCGGCGACCTGCTCACTCTCAACTCCTCCGGCGCGCTGACCTTCCAGCAGGGCACCGGCAAGGGGACCTTCTCCGGCAAGGTCAGCGGCACCGGCTGGGCGACGAGCGTGACGGCGGTGCCGTTCGGCGACCTGAGCGGGGACCGCTGCAACGACGTCCTGGTACGGCCGGGCAGCGGCGCCCTGCGCCTGTACAAGCCGGCGTGCGAGGCGGCGCTCAAGCCGTCGACGCCGTACACGACGCTTGCCGCCGGCGGCTGGAACCAGTACGACGTGCTGACCGCGCCCGGCGACGTGAACAAGGACGGCCGGCCGGACCTGATCGCGCGCAACGCGTCGACCGGCGCGGTCTACCTGTACAAGGGGACGAGCACGGGCAAGCTGTCGGCGCGCGTGAAGCTGTACGACGACTGGAAGACGTACAAGAAGGTCGTCGGCACAGGGGACCTGAACGGTGACGGCATCGGTGACCTGATCGCGCAGGACAGATCGAACAACCTGTACCGCTACCTCGGCACCGGCACGGGCGAGTTCAGCGCTCGGGTGAAACTGTCGGCCGGCTGGGGCGGCTCGTACGACGTGGTCGTGGGCGTGGGGGACATCACCGGCGACGGGAGGGCCGACCTCGTCGCGCGCGACACGGCCGGCGCACTCTGCCGCCTGGGCGGCGACGGCAGGGGGGCCTTCGGGGCGCCGGTGAAGATCGCCACGGGCTGGCAGGTATACAAGGGCATTTCTTAGCCATTCTGTGACGCATGTCACGCCCCCAGCGAGGGAATTGCTGGGGGCATGACAGATGACGCCAGAGTGAGTGGGCTGTCGGACGAGGATCGGCTGGCCCAGCTCGGTTACACCCAGGTCCTCGCCCGCCGGATGTCGGCGTTCTCGAACTACGCCGTCTCCTTCACGATCATCTCGGTCCTGTCCGGCTGCCTGACCCTGTACCTCTTCGGGATGGTGACCGGAGGCCCCGCGGTGATCACCTGGGGGTGGGTGGCGGTGGGCCTGATGACGCTGTTCGTCGGTCTCTCGATGGCCGAAATCTGCTCGGCGTACCCGACCTCGGCCGGCCTGTACTTCTGGGCCCACCGGCTGGCGCCGCCCCGCTCGGCGGCGGCCTGGGCGTGGTTCACGGGCTGGTTCAACGTGCTCGGGCAGGTGGCGGTGACGGCGGGCATCGACTTCGGTGCAGCGTCCTTCCTCGGCGCCTACCTGGACCTCCAGTTCGACTTCCGGGTGACCCCCGGCCGGACGGTCCTCCTCTTCGCCGCGATCCTCCTCCTGCACGGCCTGCTGAACACCTTCGGCGTCCGGATCGTCGCCTTCCTCAACAGCGTGAGCGTGTGGTGGCACGTACTCGGGGTCGCGGTGATCGTCGGGGCGCTGGCGTTCGTCCCCGACCACCACCGGTCGGCGTCCTTCGTCTTCACGAAGTTCGTCAACGAGACCGGCTGGAGCAGCGGGCCCTACGTCGTGCTCCTCGGCCTCCTCATGGCCCAGTACACCTTCACCGGCTACGACGCCTCCGCCCACATGACGGAGGAGACCCACGACGCGGCGATCGCGGGCCCGAAGGGCATCGTCCGCTCGATCTGGACGTCGTGGATCGCCGGGTTCGTGCTGCTGCTGGGCTTCACCTTCGCGATCCAGTCGTACGACAAGGAGCTGGCGTCCCCGACCGGCGCGCCGCCCGCCCAGATCCTCCTGGACGCGCTCGGCGCGACGACCGGCAAGCTGCTCCTGCTGGTCGTGATCGGCGCCCAGCTCTTCTGCGGCATGGCCTCGGTGACCGCCAACAGCCGCATGATCTACGCCTTTTCCCGCGACGGCGCGCTGCCGTACTCCCACGTATGGCACACCGTCAGCCCGCGCACCCGCACGCCCGTCGCGGCGGTCTGGCTGGCCGCGCTGGGCGCCCTGGTGCTCGGCCTGCCGTACCTGATCAACTCGACGGCCTACGCGGCGGTGACGTCGATCGCGGTGATCGGCCTCTACATCGCGTACGTCATCCCGACCCTGCTGCGGGTCCGCAAGGGGGACGAGTTCGAACCCGGGCCGTGGCACCTGGGCCGCTGGTCGCGCCTGGTCGGGGTGGTGTCGGTGACCTGGGTCGCGGTGATCACCGTCCTCTTCATGCTCCCCCAGGTCTCCCCGGTGACCTGGAAGACCTTCAACTACGCCCCGGTCGCCGTCCTGTTCGTCCTGGGCTTCGCGGCGGCCTGGTGGCTGGCCTCGGCCCGCCACTGGTTCATGCACCCGGCGCGCACCGCCAGAACCTCCCCAGAGCCGGCCGAAAGCTGACCACACCCGCCCCGTCCTGCACTCTGACGCGGCCGTGTCCCCGATACCCGATCGGCGACACGGCCGCGTCCGGCTATGCTCGGACAGGCAACATCGCCTGGGCCCTTAGCTCAATTGGCAGAGCAGTGGACTTTTAATCCATTGGTTGTGGGTTCGAGTCCCACAGGGCCTACGGGTGCGGGAGAGGGGAAACCCCCTCTGACCTGCTGTGCAGCGCTCGGGTCGGCTTCGGTCGGCTCGGGCGCTGCTTCGTTTTCAGGCCCGGGACTTTCCTCAGGAGGCGACGATGGTGATGCCGTCGCCGAGCAGCTTGAGGCCGAGGACGAAGAAGAGAACCGCCATGACGGCGACGTTGTGGCGGGTGGCCCAGTCTCGCCAGTTGCTGAGCACGCCTTTCGCTCGTTCGCCCATGAGCAGGTAGACGGCGAGCGGTGCGAGTACGCCGACCGAGGCGATGACCACGAAGATGACGAGAGCGCCGATCTGCTGCGGGAGGGGGATTCCGGCCGAGCTGATCGAGGCACCGGCGGCAAGGGTCAGCGGGGCGTTCTTGGCGTTGGCCGCCGACAGCAGGAGCCCGAGTCCGAGGATCTTGAGCGGGGTGAAGCGGTCGATCGCGGCCATCCACTTCGGCAACTGCGCCTGGGAGGGGTCGGCGGGGCGCCGCCGCCACTGCCGGGCGCCGAACAGAACCAGGAGCAGGCCGAGGGCGAGTTTCAGGGCCCCTACCCAGGTGGCCGGGTGCTTGTGGGTGGAGGCGCTGCCCGAGCCTCCCACGGCGAGCATGATCGCTCCCAGGACAGCGAGGCCCAGGACCCAGCCGAGGGCGAAGAGCGGGCCGTTGAGACGACCGCGGGGCGTGGCCAGGATGAGGATGATCGCCACGATGGGCAGGGGACTGACCGCGACACCGGCCGCCAGGCCCAGCACATCACCGACAGCGTGTCCCAAGGCGGCCTCCGTTGAGTGCGGGTCGGAAGGTGCGCCCATCGTTACGTGGCGCGGCTCTCCGCGCGCGCTGCGTGCGCCGAACGAGTTGTGATCCGGGCGGCCACCAAGCCGGGGGAGACCGCTGCCACGCGGCTTCCGGCTCGCAGCTCCGGCAGAGGCTCTCCGGCCGGGGTGGGTGTTTACCTACCCCAGAAGTGGGTTTCGGCCCATGGTGCTTGCCGGACCCCTCGCAGCAGCATGATCTCCAGGCCACGGCGCGTGGCCCGGAAGACGAGGCGAGGGGCGGATATGTGGCCGTTTCCGGTGGGCGGGGCGCCCTGGCCGGCGGGCGTGATCGTGGTGTTGACCGCGGTCTGCGCCGTGCTGGCGTTCAGGGCGGAGCAGGCGCGGGACCGGCCGGGGCGTACCGCGCGACCGGTTGGGCGGATCGGCTGGCCGGTCGTGGCGGGACTGGTGGGTACGGCCGCGTACGGCAGCGTGCCGACCCTGCTGTTCGCCCTGCACAACTCCGCCGGACCGGGCGGCTACGTCGTCACCGTGCCGGATCTGCAACCCGACGGGCTGCTCCCTGCGGCGCTGCTGATGGCCGGCCTGCTGGCCACCACGCTGCTCACCTCGGCGAGCGTGCCCAGGCGGTGGGTGCTGCCCGTGGTCGCGGCGGTGACCGGCGAACTGCTGGAATGGATGTACTGGCTCACGCATTCCTCTGCCGGCTATGGGCAGACACTGCTGAACGTCCTGGTGGGCTGTGTGAGCGTCCCGGTGCTCGCCGCCTTCGCCGGTGCGGCTCTGCTCCGGCCGGCGAACGGCAGGCCCGCGCGTCTGGCCGGAGCCGGCGCGTCGAGCTCCGCGCGTTGGGCCCTGCTGCTGCCCGCCGTCGTGGTGATGACCGGTGACCTGCTCGGTCTTGATCTGTGGCAGTTCGCGTCACCGGGCACCGGGATCGGGCCGGCAGTGGCGGGTTACCTGGCGGGACTGGCGCTGCTGGCGGCCGTCGTGGCCGGGCTGGTGCGGTGGCCCAGGGCTGCGGCGAACCTGGCTGTCCTGGGGCTGGTGGGGATCGGGGCGTACGACGTCGCCCAGAGCGGGTTCGGACAACACCTGGTGGTGGTGCGGAAGTTCGGCTCCCCGCCCGGGCCGGCGCCGTCCCTCCCCCTGGAGATTGCCCACCATGCATCGGTCCTCGGCGGCATCCAGGGGGCGGTGCTACTGGCCCTCGGGCTCTGGCTGCTGCCCAGAACCGTGCTGGCGGATGCCGGACGGCTGTTCGGGAGGGGGCCTGACCCGGCGCTGACCCGGCGAGTGCGGGAGCTGACCGAGACACGGGCCGATGCGGTCAGCTCCGCAGCCGCGGAGCTGCGCAGGATCGAGCGGGACCTGCACGACGGCGCACAGGGACGGCTGGTCACCATCGGGATGAACCTCCGGGTCGCCGAGGAGATGATCCACAGCGATCCGCACGAGGCCGCCGCACTCGTCGTGGAGGCTCGTGTCGCCTCGGCGGCGGCACTGGAGGAACTGCGCGGCCTGATCAGGGGGATGCACCCGCCGATGCTCGCCGACCGGGGCCTGGGGGAGGCGGTCCGGGCGCTCGCGCTGGACCTGCCCCTGCCGTGTGAGACCGAGATCGATCTGCCCGGGCGGCTCGACGCCCCGCTGGAGTCGGCCTGCTACTTCGCCGTCGCCGAGGTGGTCACCAACGCCGTCCGGCACGCCTCGGCGCATGCCCTCCAGATCCGCATGGCCCAGGCGGGCGGGCTGCTGCGCATCGAGGTGGTCGACGACGGGGTGGGCGGCGCGGATCCCGCCCGGGGCACCGGGCTGGCGGGGGTGGAACGACGGCTGGCGGCCTTCGACGGCATCCTGGCGGTCAGCAGCCCGCCCGGGGGCCCGACGATCGTGGTCATGGAGGTCCCGTGCGCGTAGTCGTCGCGGAGGATCTCTTCCTGCTCCGGGAGGGGCTGGTCAGACTCCTCAAGGCGCGTGGGTTCGAGATCGTGGCGGCCACCGACAGCGCGCCGGGCCTGCTCGACGCGCTGCTGGAGTTCCGGCCGGACCTCGCGATCGTGGACATCAGGCTGCCGCCCACCCACACCGACGACGGACTCCGTGCGGCGCTGTCCGCCCGCGAACGGATACCCGGGCTGCCGATTCTGCTGCTCTCGCAGTACGTCGAGCAGATCTACGCCCAGGAGCTGCTCGCCGACCAGGCCGGAGGGGTCGGCTACCTGCTCAAGGACCGGGTGTTCAGCGACGACCAGTTCGTCGACGTGATCCGTACGGTCGCCGCGGGCGGCACGGTCATGGACCCCGAAGTGGTCGCCAAGCTGCTCGGCCGCCGCAGCCGTGTCGGACGCGAACCCCTGTCCGGGCTCACCGAGCGGGAACGCCAGGTGCTCGAACTCATGGCCGAGGGACGCTCCAACAGTGCCATCGCGAACCGGCTCTTCATCAGCGAGAAGGCCGTGTCCAAGCACAGCACCAGCATCTTCACCAAGCTGGAGCTCGCGCCCTCCGACGACGACAACCGTCGCGTGCTGGCCGTGCTCGCCTACCTCATGTCCGTGCCCAAGCGCCGGGCGTAGCCCGGTTCTGTCCGAAGACCCAGGGAGGGTCCGTGACCACCACGCCGTTCATGAACCGAGAAGGCCGAGAAGGCCGAGAAGGCCGAGAAGGCCGAGAAGGCCGAGAAGGCCGAGAAGGCCGAGAAGGCCGAGAAGGTCGAGAAGGCCGAGAGGGAACGACGCGCCGTCGCATGCTCGGAGCCGCGCTGGCAGTCGGTGCCGCCGTGTTGATGGGCATCGCACGCCAGGCGTCGGCGGCTTCGACCGCCTCAGGCCCGGTTCAGCTCACCCTGCCCGCGCCCACCGGGCCGTACCCGGTGGGTACGGTGCCCCTGCACCTCGTCGACACTTCACGCCCGGATCCCGTGGCCGGCCCCGGGCAACACCGCGAGTTGATGGCGAGCGTCTGGTACCCCGCCCGGGGCGTCGAGCGGTATCCGCTCGCCCGCTGGACGCCCCCTGCCGTGACGCGGGCCATCCTCGCCACGTCGGCGGGCTGGCCGGTCGATGTCGCGGTGGCGCCACTCACGGCCGGCCACGAGGGCGCCCCGGTGCTGCGAACGGGTGGACGACTGCCCGTCGTCGTGTTCTCGCACGGCGCGCACGATCACCGTGCGGACACCACCGTCGTGGTGCAGGAGCTCGCCAGCCACGGGTACGTGGTGGTCACGGTGGATCACACGTACGACGCGTTCAGTGAGTTCCCCGACGGCCGGCTCACGGTCCCGCTCGACCAACCCGCCCTGACACCACGGGACTTCGCCACCGACATCCGGTTCGTGCTCGACTGCATCGAGGACCTTGCCGCCGGGCGCAACCCCGACGCCGGACACCGACCGCTGCCGCCCGGCCTGCGTGGCGCCCTCGACCCGCATCGCATCGGCATGTTCGGCTGGTCGAAAGGCGCGACGGCGACCGCCTTCGTCATGAGCGAGGACCAGCGCGTCCGGGCCGGGCTGAGCCTCGACGGCCCGATGCAGCCGACGGTCACCAACGACCTGGACCGGCCGTTCATGCTGATGACCGCGGCGTTCCCCCGGGCCACGCAGCCGAGTGTCGCCGAGTTCTGGTCCCACCTGCGCGGATGGCGGCTCAACGTCCAGGCCGAGGGCGCCACCCACTGGTCGTACGGTGACGACCAGGTGCTGATCCCGCAGCTGGCGAAGGCGGTCGGGATGAGCGACGAAGAACTCCGGGGCTGGATCGGCACCCTCGCTCCCGCCCGGGCGGTGCGGATCCAGCGGGCGTACCCCCTCGCGTTCTTCGACCTGCACCTGCGGCACCGGCGCGGGCATCTGCTCGACGGCCCGTGCCCGGCCTTCCCGGAGGTGAAGTTCCTTCCCTGAAGCGACGGACCGGCCGTCAGCCCGCGCTCAGTTCGGTCAGTTCGGTCAGCTCGGTCAGGGGCAGTGTGTGCTGGGTCTGGAGGACCTTCGCCCGCAGATACCGGACGTTGTGCGCGGTGGTGAAGACGCCGGTCGGTACCCGGTCCCGTACGCCGACTCCCAGCGCGCGCAACTGCTCCGCCTTGTCGGGGTTGTTGGACAGCAGGTCCAGTTCCCCGATGCCGAGGGCGCCCAGCATCTGTGCGGCGGCCGTGTAGTCGCGGGCGTCCTCCGGGAGGCCGAGGGCGGCGTTCGCCTCGTAGGTGTCGAGGCCCTGGTCCTGGAGGGCGTAGGCGTCGAGCTTGTTGTACAGGCCGATGCCGCGGCCCTCCTGGCGGAGGTAGAGCAGGACGCCGCCGCGGTCGGCGATGCGCTCGACCGCCTCGCGCAGCTGGGGTCCGCAGTCGCAGCGGGCCGAGCCGAAGACGTCGCCGGTCAGGCACTCGGAGTGCAGGCGCACCAGGGGGACGGAGCCGGGCGCGGGGTCGCCGAGGACGACGGCGACGTGCTCCTGGCCGTCGGCCAGCCCGTGGAAGGTGACGAGTTCGGCGTCGGCGCTGTAGCCGTCGTGGAAGCGCAGCGGTACCCGGACGCGGGCGCGCGGCGTGGCGGCAGGGGTGTCGGGCATGCGGATCCCTCCGAGGCGGTTTGCTTCACATTTGAAGCAGTCGGTTCGTAGGGACCCTACCTCATGCTTAAAAGTTAAAGCAATCATGGAGCTGTCGGTGATGCGGACGACGGGCATGACGAACGGCGCCGCCACGGGACGTCACCCGCCCCGGCCTCGGCGTCGTCGCCCTGCAGCCCGCCCGCGATCTGCGCGCAGATCTCCTCCAGCTGCCGTACCTGCTCCGGGGTGAGCCGGTCGAAGAGGGCGGCGCGCACCGTGTCGACGTGTCCGGGTGCCGTGCGCTCCAGTACGGCCGTCCCCTCGTCCGTCAGCACCGCGAGGCTGCTGCGCTTGTCCCACCGGCAGTCCTCGCGGCGCACCAGCCCGTCCCGCTCCAGCCGGGTCACCGCGTACGTCAGCCTGCTGCGCGTGATCTTCAGTGTCTCGGCGAGATCGGTCATGCGCAGTCGCCGGTCGGGTGCGTCGGAGAGGTTGGCGAGCACGGAGTAGAACAGATGGGGCATGGCGGCGTCCTGCTGGAGCTGCCGGTCGATCGTGTCCTCCAGGAGCCGGGAGGCGGCCATGTAGGCGCGCCAGGCGCGCTGCTCTTCGGGGGTGAGCCAGCGGGTCGTCATGCCGCCAGTGTAAGTTTGTTTCAAACTTGAACCAAGGCGAGCCCAGTCGTCAGCCTCAGCAAGTCCGCTTCCGGAAAGAGGACGCCGATGCCCCTGCCGTACGTGCTGCTGTCCGCCGCCGTCTCCCTCGACGGCTACCTGGACGACACCGGCCCCGAGCGACTCCTGCTGTCCAGCCCGGCCGACTTCGACCGGGTCGACGAGATACGGGCCTCGGCCGACGCCATCCTGGTCGGCGCCGGCACCATCCGCGCGGACAACCCACGGCTCCTGGTCAACTCCCCGGAGCGCCGCGCGGCCCGCGTCGCCGCGGGCCGGCCGGAGTATCCGCTGAAGGTGACGGTCACCGCCTCCGGCGACCTCGACCCGGACGCCAGGTTCTGGCACACCGGCGGCGAGAAGCTCGTCTGCACCACCGACAAGGGCGCCGAGCGGGCCCGCGGCCTCGGTATCGCCGCCGACGTCGTCGCCCTCGGCCCCGACCTCGACTGGCGTGCCCTGCTGGAGCACCTGCACGACGTGCGCGGCGTACGGCGCCTGATGGTCGAGGGCGGCGGCACCGTCCACACCCAGCTTCTCCAGCAGGGCCTCGCCGACGAGCTCCAGCTGGTCCTCGCCCCGCTGCTCGTCGGGGACCCGAAGGCGCCCCGGCTGTTCGGCCCGGGCGCGTACCAGGCCGGTCGCCTCCGCCTCACCGAAACCCGCAGGATCGAGGACGTCGTACTGATGCATTACGAGCCCACCGCACCCGGAACCGGGCAGTCGGTCACGGCCGCCGACCGGCACTGGATGCGGATCGCCTGCGAGCTGGCGGCGCTGTGCCCGCCCTCGGAGACGGCGTTCAGCGTGGGCGCGGTCGTGGTGGCCGAGGACGGGACCGAGCTGGCGCGCGGCCACTCGCGGGAGGGCGGCGATCCGGTCGTCCACGCCGAGGAGGCGGCCCTGGCGAAGATCGACCCGGCCGACCCGAGGCTGCCCGCCGCCACGGTCTACAGCAGCCTGGAGCCCTGCGCCCGCCGCGCCTCACGGCCGGCTCCCTGCGCGCGGCTGATCCTGGCGGCGGGGGTACGGCGGGTGGTCACGGCCTGGCGCGAGCCGGACACGTTCGTGGCGGCGGCGGACGGGAGCGGACTGCTGTCGGCCCAGGGCGTCGAGGTCGTCGTACTGCCCGAATACGAGGAGCGTGCCATGGCGCCGAACCGCCACCTACTGACCGGTGAATAAACCGATGTGCTTTCTGCCCCGCGTATGGCGTACAGTAGAGACATCGCCGCGGGGTGGAGCAGCTCGGTAGCTCGCTGGGCTCATAACCCAGAGGTCGCAGGTTCAAATCCTGTCCCCGCTACTGAAGGCTCAGGGCCGGAATCCAGACATGGGTTCCGGCCCTGAGTGTTTGCAGTGTTCAACGGCCTGCGGGGCGCACTACTCAGGGTGATCGGGCGACCGCCCTCTGCATAACATCTGAGTCACCATCAAAAACGCTGTGACTCCTGAACCTCGACCAAGTCGCCCGGTTTGCGCCGGTAATGGCGTGTATCTCCACCTCGGAAAGCGTTAATGATCAAGCCGAACGGCTTGGAATCTGACAGCCGGGTCTATTAACGTTCGATAACGCAGCGCGGTCGTCCCAGCCGTCACAAGAGGCGGCTCCGTGCTCATGCGCCGAATCCCGTGAGGGAACCGGGGAACCACCACCTTGGGGTGAATCGCGCGGACGCCGTCGTGAACTCGCTGAGTACACGACAGTGCCACGCGTAGGAGACCTTCCTGCTCCGAACCCGTCAGCTAACCCGGTAGGCGGAGGAAGGAAAGGAGTACGCCCGCGTGGCGTCCAACCGGCCTGCCCAAGAAGCCCCGTTCATACCGGCTCAGCGCGAGACCGAAGCCTTTGGCTACGGTTCCTTCCCGGCCGAGGAGGGCCCCTGGGAGGAGTGGAACCCCACCGAGGACTCCGTCCGCCCGGTCCGCGGCCGGCACCGCGTCGCCAAGCAGCGCGGCGGGCTCGCGCGCAGTTCCACGGTCCTCGGCGTCGGCGTCCTGGCCGCGGTCGGCGCGGGTGGCATCGCCAGTGCCAACTCCGGCAAGCCCCCGGTCGCCATCTCGATGCCCGACCTGCCCGACCTGCCTTCCTCCGTCGACTCCCTGCTTGACGACGGTTCCGCGGACGCGCCCAAGGCGGCCTCCGCGGACACGCTCAGCAGGGTCGGCATGACCTCCGAGGACGCGCAGAACACGGACGCGGGCGAGGCCCTGCGCAACCGGATCATGGCGCAGGCCGACCAGCAGCAGGGCCAGGCCGACAGCAAGGCCACCGCCGCCGCGGTCGCCGCCGCCGAGCAGCAGAGCGCCGCTGCGGCTGCGAAGGCCGAGAAGGCCGCCGTCGCCAAGGCCGCCGCCGCCAAGGAGCAGGCCGAGGCCATCGCGAAGAAGAAGGCCGAGGCGGAGCGCCTGGCCAAGCTGGCCAAGCAGTTCAGCCTGCCGGTCGTCTCGTACACCATCACCGGCACCTTCGGGCAGCCCGGTGCGATGTGGTCCTCCGGCTACCACACGGGCCTGGACTTCGCCGCCCCCACGGGCACGCTCATCAAGGCCGTCCACAGCGGCACCGTCACGCAGGCGGGCTGGGCCGGTGCCTACGGCTACCGGACCGTGCTGACCCTGGACGACGGCACCGAGCTGTGGTTCTGCCACCAGTCCTCGATCAACGTCAGCGTCGGCCAGAAGGTCAACACCGGCGACGTGATCGGCCGTATCGGCGCCACCGGCAACGTCACCGGCCCGCACCTCCACCTGGAGGTCCACCCCGGCGGCCAGCCGACCGGCATCGACCCGATGACCTGGCTCCGCGACAAGGGCCTCAACCCCTGACCCGGCCTGACCCCGGTCCCCGGCGGTCCTGGCGGCATCCCCCCGACGTCAGGGCTGCCGGATTCCTTCCGGCGCCCGCGCTCTGCTGTCCTGCTGCGCGGAATGTGATCACTGGTACGGGTGTTGAAACAGGGTATGGCTTCTCTGCGCACACTCGGTTCCTCCGATCTCCAGGTCTTCCCCCTCGCCCTCGGCGGCAACGTCTTCGGCTGGACCTCCGACGAGGAGACGTCCTTCGCCGTACTCGACGCCTACACGGCGGCCGGCGGCAACTTCGTGGACACCGCCGACTCCTATTCGGCCTGGGCCGAGGGCAACAAGGGCGGTGAGTCCGAGACCGTCATCGGCAAGTGGGTGAAGGCCCGCGGCAACCGCTCCGACGTCGTCATCGCGACCAAGGTCAGCCAGCACCCGGAGTACCCGGGCCTGTCCGCGGCCAATATCAAGGCCGCCGCCGACGCCTCCCTGCGCCGCCTCGGCACGGACTACATCGACCTCTACTACACCCACTTCGACAAGCCCGAGGTCCCGGTCGAGGAGATCATCGGCGCCCTGGACGAGCTGGTGAAGGCCGGCAAGGTCCGGCACATCGCGGCCTCCAACATCACCCCCGAGCGCCTCCAGGCCTCCCTCGACTTCTCCGACCGCGAGGGCCTCGCCCGCTACGTCGCCCTCCAGCCCCACTACAACCTGGTCTCCCGCGACACCTACGAGGGCCCGCTGCGCGACCTCGCCGCCCGCGAGGGCCTCGGGGCCGTGTCGTACTTCTCGCTGGCCGCGGGCTTCCTCACCGGCAAGTACCGCCCCGGCACGACGGTCGGCAGCCCCCGCGCCGGCTCGGCCGCGCAGCACCTGAAGTCCGAGCGCGGGCGCCGGGTGCTCACCGCCCTGGACGAGATCGCCGCCGCCCACGACGCCCCCGTGGCCACGGTCGCCCTCGCCTGGCTGGCGGCCCAGCCGACCATCACGGCACCGATCGCCTCGGCGCGGACGGTGGAGCAGCTGCCGGCGCTTCTGGGCGTGGCGGATCTGAAGCTGACGGACACGGAACTGAAGCAGCTGACGGAGGCCTCCGCCTGAGGCTTCCTTCCGGTCTTTCCGCCCGGTCTTTCCGCCGCGGCTGCGTGATCCGGCGGTGCCTACGTCCGGTACGGGTTGTACGCGGGATACGGCACCGCCGGGTACCCGGCCGGATACCCGTACGGCGCCCAGTGCACCGGCACCGGAACGGAGGCCCTGGCCGCGTACTCCAGCGCCGGCCAGGAAACCTCCCTCCGCTTCCACAGCTCCGCCAGCAGCTCCCGCTCCCGTACGGCGAAGTCGGCCCCGGCCTTGCCGTTGCGCCCGCGGTGCCGCAGGAACGCGAGCGAGGTGGCGCAGGCCTCGTACTCCGCGACCGCGCGTGCCGCCGGCCGCCCCCCGAAGTACTGCCGGGCGTGGTTGCGGGCCAGCCGCCGCGCCCGCATCGACCCGAGGGCGAACGGCTCCGCCGGCCCCAGCCACCCGGCGTACACATACGCGGGCAGCTCCTCCCGCACGGTCCGCAGCTCCCGTTGCCGCGTCCAGATCGCGAGCCAGGTCAGCAGCCCGAACGCGGGCAGCATGAACACGCCGTAGACGGCGAAGAACCCGTACTCGCCGAAGGTCGAGGAGCCGTTCCAGAAGGCGTGCACGCCCATCGCGAGCAGCAGACCGCAGAGCGGGACCAGCACCCGCCGGACGCGCTGCCGCTCGGCGGACAGCGCGGCGATGCCGAAGCCGATGCCGGTGAGCACGGTGAACAGGGGGTGCGCGAACGGGGACATCACGATGCGCACGAAGAAGGTGGCGGCGGTGACGGAGGCGATGCCGCGGTCGCCGGTGAGCTGGTCGGTCCCGAAGGCCGTGCCGAGGTAGAGGATGTTCTCGGTGAACGCGAACCCGGTGGCGGTGATCCCGGCTATCACCACCCCGTCCACGATCCCGGTGAAGTCCCGTCTGCGGAAGAGGAAGACCAGCAGCACGGCGGTGGCCTTCGCGGACTCCTCGACGATCGGCGCTATCACGGTCGCGCCGAGGGTGTCGGCGCTCGCCGGATCCGCGGTGGCGGTGGCTATCCACTTCGTCGCGAAACTGTTGGCGACGATGGCGATGAGCGCCGCCGCACACGCGCCCCAGGCGAACGCGAACAGCAGGTTCCGCCAGGGGCCCGGCTCCACCCGGTCCAGCCAGCGGAAGGCGGCGATCAGCCACGGCACCGGCAGCACGGCCAGACCGAGCCCGACGAGGAACCCGTCCGTGCCCGTCTGCCGGCGCACCAGCGCGAGGATGACCAGACCGGACAGCGCGAGCAGGGTGACCAGCGCGCCGTACCGCACCCAGGTGCGCTGCCACCAGTGCGGGTGCCGCGGTGGGTACGTCGGGTACGGAGGACTGGTGGCCACGGCATCGACCCTAACGAGGGACTCCTCTTAGCTTGTCACTGCTGTTCCCGGTGCGGTACGCGCCGGAAGAGCAGGTCGTTCACCAGATGTCCCTTGTCCAGTCCCTGCCCCTCGAAACGGGTCAGCGGCCGGAACTCGGGGCGTGGCGCGAAACCGCCGTCTGCCTGGGTGTTCTCGAAGTCGGGATGCGCGGTGAGCACTTCGAGCATCTGCTCGGCGTACGGCTCCCAGTCGGTCGCGCAGTGCACGATCGCCCCGGGCTTGAGCCGGGTCGCGGCGAGGGAAAGGAACTCGGGCTGGATGAGCCGCCGCTTGTGGTGCCGCTTCTTGGGCCAGGGGTCCGGGAAGTAGACGCGCAGCCCGTCCAGCGAGTCGGGCCGCAGCATCTCCCTGAGCAGGATGATCGCGTCGCCGTTGGCGACCCGGATGTTGGACAGCGCGTTCTGGTCGGCGAGGTTGAGGAGGTTTCCCTGCCCCGGGGTGTGCACGTCCACGGCGAGGATGTTGGTGCCGGGGTCCGCGGCGGCCATCTGCGCGGTGGCCTCGCCCATGCCGAACCCGATCTCCAGGACGACGGGGTGGGTGTTCCCGAACAGCTGGACGGGGTCGATGGTCTGCTGTCCGTCGATGTCCAGCCCCCACTTGGGCCACAGCCGCTGCAGGGCGTCGGCCTGCCCGGCCGTCACCCGGCTCCGGCGCGGCTGGAAGCTCCGGATCCGCCGCTCGAAGTGCGACCCGGCGGGATCGGCCTGGGGCCCGTCCGGGAACCGCGGCTCACCCTTGGCCCTGCTGTGCCGGACGGACACACCGGGGACATGCGCCCGGGGCGCGTCGGCAGCGGGCTGGGGGGCTTCGGGGGTGCTCAGGGAGTCAGACACAGTAGGACCGATTTTACGGCGCACTACAGCGAGCCGAGCATGCCCAGTGCGCGTCGCCCGACCTCCCTGCCGATGGGCAAGCTCGCGGTAGCCGCAGGAGACGGTGCATTGAGGACATGCACGGCCCTGTTCCCCTCGCGGATGAGAAAGTCGTCGACCAGCGTCCCGTCCCGCAGCACCGCCTGCGCCCGCACCCCGGCAGGGGCCGGCACCAGGTCCGAGGCTTCCGCCGCGGGCAGCAATCTGCGCACCGCCTCCAGGAACGCCCCCTTCGACACCGAGCGGCGCAGCTCCCCCGCGCCGTACCGCCAGTGCCGCCGGGCTATCACCCAGGACCCCGGCCAGGCCACCGTCCCGGCCAGCTCCCGGGGCCGTACGACCCCCCAGCCGTACCCCTCGCGGGCCAGCGCCGGCACCGCGTTGGGCCCGATGTGCACGCCGCCGTCGATCCCTCTGGTCAGATGCACCCCGAGGAACGGGAACGCCGGATCCGGCACCGGATACACCAGCCCGCGCACCAGCTCCGGCCGCGCCAGCTCGTAGTACTCCCCGCGGAACGGCACGATCCGCACCCCGGGCTCGTCCCCGGTCAGCCGGGCCACCTCGTCGCAGTACAGCCCGGCGCAGTTCACCAGCACGCGCGCCCGGACGACGTCCCCGGCCGAGGTGAGCACGGCCACGCCCCGCTCCGGCCGCCGGTCCACGCGGACGACCCGTGCCCCGTAGCGGATCTCGGCCCCGGAGGCCTGCGCGAGCTGCCGGGCCACGCCCACGAAGTCGCACACGCCGGTCGTACCGACGTGTATGGCCGCGAGTCCGCGCACCTCCGGCTCGTACTCGGTGATCTGCGCGGGCCCCAGCTCGCGCACCGGAATGCCGTTCTCCCGGCCGCGCTGGACGAGTGCGTGCAGCCGGGGCAGCTCCTCCCGCTCGGTGGCGACGATCAGCTTGCCGGTGACGGCGTGCGCGATGTCGTACTCGGCGCAGAACTTCACCATCTCGGTGGCGCCCCGCACCGCGTACCGCGCCTTCAGGGAGCCCGGCCGGTAGTAGATCCCGCTGTGGATGACCCCGCTGTTGCGCCCCGTCTGATGCCGGGCCGGGCCCGGCTCCTTCTCCAGCACGGTCACCCGTGTGCCCGGCGCGGCACGCGTGATCGCATACGCCGTGGACAGCCCGACGATCCCCCCGCCGACCACCAGCACGTCACAGTCGTACGCACCCGCGCGCATCCGCACCACCTCCCACCTCAGATAGTGCACTGCGCCACTGACAACACCTTCAAACGTGTGGCCTGTCTCTCAGGCCGAGCCGTGTGCGGTGTCTCTCAAGCCGGAGCCATCAGCAGCGGCCGGGCCCGCTCCCGCAGCTCCACCACCCGCGGCTCGTCCCCGTACGGCTCCAGCCGGTGCAGCAGATCCCTGACGTACTCCTTCGTCCGCGCGGACGAGATCCGCCCGGCCACCTCCACGGCCCGCACGCCCTGCTCGCAGGCCGCGTCCAGGTTCCCCGACTCCAGCTCGGCGACCGCGGAGACGACCAGCCGCAGCCCGTGCGACCGTACGAACTCCTCCGTGGGCTTCGACAGCGCCTGTTCGGTGAAGCGGCGGACCTGCCGGGGTGCCTTCAGATCGCGGTAGCACTCCGCCGCGTCGGCGGCGAACCGGTCGTAGGAGTAGAAGCCGAGCCAGGACGGGTCGTGGTCGCCGTCCCGCGACCGCTCCAGCCACCCCTCCGCCGCCTTCAGTGCGGCGCCGGCCGCCTGTGCGTCGCCCGCGCGTGCGTGCGCCCGTGCCTCGACCAGGCGGAAGAAGCTCGTGGTGCGGGCGGTGGCCAGTCCCCGGTTGCGCTCCAGGGCGGCCTGGGCGAGGTCGACGCCCTCGTCGCCGAAGCCCCGGTACGTCGCCTGCAGCGACATGGAGGCCAGCACATAGCCCCCGAGGGGGACGTCGGCGGCGGCACGCGCGAGGCGCAGCGCCTGGATGTAGTACCGCTGTGCGGCCTCCTGCTGGCCGGTGTCGAAGGCCATCCAGCCCGCGAGCCGGGTGAGTTCGGCGGAGGCCCCGAACAGGGCGCGGCCGACCTCGTCGGAGTACGCGCCGAGCAGCAGCGGTGCCGCCTCCACCCTTAAACACTCCGGAACCATGGACGAACGCCAGTCGCCGCCTCCGTACTTGGAGTCCCAGCGCCTGGCGTCCTCGGCTGCCTCCCGCAGCTTGCGCACATCGCTGTGGCCGACTTTGATCGGTGCGCCGGAGCCCTCGGCAGAGTTCGCCTCCCGCGCGACCGAGCTGTCGGCGGGGGTTATCAGCCATCGTGAGGCGGGCGTTGCGTATGCGCTCACTGCGAACGATCCGGCGAGCGACTGCCAGATGCCGCCGGAGCCGGCCCGGCGCCCGGCGAGGTCGAGACGGTACAGCTCCGTCGCCGACTTCACCGCCTGTGCCACGTCTCTGGGGAAGGCGAGACCCGCTTCGGGGGCGGGATCCGCGTCCGCCAGGCCGATCTCGTGGAGCGGCACCGGACGGCCGAGCTTCTGGCCGATGGCAGCCGCAATGAGATGCGGCGCCGCACCCTGCGGCACCATCCCCTTCGACACCCAGCGCGCCACCGAGGTCTTGTCGTAGCGAAGAGTCAAACCGCGTTGTGCGCCAAGGTCGTTGACGCGTCGCGCGAGTCCTGCGTTGCTGATTCCCGCGAGGGCGAGAACGGCGCCGAGCTTTTCGTTCGGCCCGCGTTGCTCCCTGGACATGCGCCACCCCTCGACACAGACGGCTGCCGCTCTGGCATAACCACGCGGCATTCGTAAACCCAGCGTAGTTCGCCGCATCCCAAGCGTTAAGGGGCATTGTTCCGGATGGCGGGATTGTGGTCCGTACGGGAGTGCGGCCCTGTACGCACCGTGCACGGACCTTCGCGGTGTGCCCCCGGCCGTGTGGCCGTGCGCCCGTCCGTGCGCTCTTCTCCGGCCATCCGGGGACCGGTTCCATGGCGGGTGCGTGGGTCGGCCCGCTGTACTGGATCCAGCGGGCTGGGGGACACCGCCGCCTTCATCCCCGCGGGTGGCGGACCGGTCCGGGAGGCGATGCCCGCCTCCCGGACTGTGCGCGTCCGGCGCCGCCACGCGTTCCGCAGGCCTGTACGGAGCGTGCTCAAAGCCCGCTTCCCTCTGCTGAATTGGCCGAAAACCGACCCTGCCTGTCGAGGGTGATGAGCGCTCTCACCACGGCAGTTGAGGGCGCGAAGGGCGTTCTGGGGGAGCGCATCAGGGGCGCATTCACATCGCACCGACCTTGGCCCGTCCGGCGGTTGGACCACCCCGGCCCGCGCGGCCGGCCGCGCGCACCCCTTCGGCTTCCCGCTGACTTCCCTCGATCGAAGGGGGTGTCACCGCCCCTCCGTGGCGCGTTCTTCATGGCAGCATGGGGATCCGGTTCGTGCGGTGCACTGGTTGTCCACAGTCTGTGGAGGCGTCGATGCGGTGGTTGGTGGGTTGGAGCAGCACCGCCGCGGGCGCCGCCGGGATCGGTTCCGCGGGCGGCAACGGGTACGCGGGCGCGGCCGGTTACGACGGCGAGACCCTGCACCCGGTCGGCTCCCAGCTCCTGTGGGGCGACCCCGATCCGCTCTGGGCCGTCGGCGACTGGCGCCCGGACGAGGTGCGCGTGGTGAAGGCCGACGCGCAGAACCGGATCGCCGTCCTCGGCATCTGCGGCGCCTCCGACGAGGAACTGCGGCGCGGCCTGTACACCGCGCGCGGGGGCGCACTGAGGCATCTGACGGCCTGGCCCGGCAGCTACACGGCCGTCGTCCAGGTCGGCCGCCGCATCACCGTCTGCGGCGATCTCGCGGGCGCCCGCCCGGTGTTCTGCACCCCGTGGGCCGGCGGCACCGCCTACGCCACGGCCGCGCTGCCCCTCGCCGACCTCATAGAGGCCAACCTCGACTTCGGACACCTGGCGGCCCTGCTCGCCGCCCCCGACGTACCGGCCGCGCTGCGCGACAGCACCCCCTACGAGGGCGTACGACGCGTCCCGCCGGGGCATGCGCTGGTCCTGCGTGCCGGGGCGCGCGAGATCACGGGGTACGAGCCGGTCGCCTCCCTCGCGGTGTCCGCGCCCTCCGCCGACCCGCACCACGCCGTGGACGCCGTACGGGACGCCCTCGTGGAGGCCGTCCGCACCCGGCTGTCGGCACCCCGGCACGTCCCCGACATCGACCCGGGGCCGGTGCCCGGCATGGGCCCCGCCGAGCGGCGCGCCGCGCGCGGGATGCCGGTGCCGGGGATCGGCGCCGACCTGTCCGGCGGCCCCGCCTCCGGCACGCTCGCCCTGCTGGCCGCCGGGCTGCCCGGCAGACCGGGCACGCTGCTGGGCCACGGCACGGGCGCGGGCGAACGGCTGCTCGCCGTCACCTTCAACGACCTTGCCGTCGGCGGCCGGGAGGCCGAGGTCGAGCGCGCGGGAACCCTCGCGGCCAACCCCCGCCTGCACCACGTGGTGGTGACCGGCGCCGAGGAGGCGCTGCCCTACGCCGACCTGGACATCCCCCTCACCGACGAACCCGGCCCCTCGCTCGTCTCCGCCGCCCGGCACCGCGCCCGGCTCGCCGCGGGCAGCGCCGACCACTTCACGGGGCACGGGGCCCGCCAGGTCCTCGACGCCCACCCGGCGCGCCTCGCCGACCTCCTGATGGACCGCAAACGGCGCCACCTGGTCCGGCCGGTCGCCGCGCTCGCGCGGGCCGACGGCTCGGTGATGGTCTCCGCGCGCGTGTACGGCGCGGCCCGGCGGCTGGCCCGCACCCCCTACCGGGCGGGCCTCGAAGGGCTGGCCGAACGGCTGATGCGGCGCCGCTTCGAGGAGCCGGGGGGCGCGGTCGGGGCGTCCCTCGCCGCGCTGACCTGGGCCAGACCGGGGCCGGCGGCGCGCTGGCTGACGGGGGAGGCGCTGGCTGAAGTATCGGTTCTGCTCCAGAGTGCGGCGGACCGCTCCGCGGCGGGTCCCGGCCAGCGCCCCGGCGACTACCGCGCGCGTGCCGTGCTCGCCCGGTACGCCGCCGACCTGCGCGTGCTGGAACAGGCCGCCGAGATCCGCTCCCAGCGCCTGCACGCGCCCTTCCTCGACAACCAGGTCGTCCGCGCCTGCCGCGCCCTCCCCGAGGCCCTGCGCGTCCAGCCCGGCGCCCGTTCCGCCGTCCTGCGCACGGTCCTGGAAGGCGCCGGCGTCACCGACCTCCCGCCCGGCTGGGGCGCCCCCTCCCACGCGTCCTCGGCGGCGGCCACACGCGCGGGGCTGCGCCTGGCGGCCGACCCCCTGATGGACCTCTTCGCCACGCCCCTCCTCGCGGAGGCCGGCCTGGTCGAGGCCCGCGTGGTCCGCAAGGCCCTGCGCGCGGCAGCCTCCGGCGCCTCCCTCCCCCTGGACGGCCTCGCCGACCTCGTCTCCCTCGAACTCTGGCTCCACCGCCTCCTCGCCCGCCGCGGCACGTGCTGGACGGGAACACCGGCACGCGCGCGTGCGGTGCCTTCCGGGATCCAGCCGAGGAAGGGGGCCTTGGCGTCGGGGGCGTGAGGTTCCCCAGCCACCCCTGTCGCTGCGCCCGGCGCGGCAGGCGGAACCCACCCCCCGCCCAGCCGACCCGCACCGGCAAACCCCGTCGCCAGTACCGGCATCCGCCGCAACAATGACCAGGTGCGGTACAGAATCCTCGGCATAACCCAGGCGGCCAACGACCAGGGCACCCCCATACCCATCGGCGGCCAACGACTCCGCACGCTCCTCACCGCCCTCGCCCTGCGCCCCGCCCGCACCACCACCCCCGAAACCCTCATCGACGAGGTCTGGGCGGACGACCCGCCCCAGGACGCCACCGCCGCCCTCCAGGCGCTCGTCGGCCGCCTCCGCCGCACCCTCGGCCGGGACGCCGTCACCTCCACCCCGGGCGGCTACCGCCTGGAAGCCACCGAGGACGACGTGGACCTGCACGTCTTCGAGCGCCTCACCCGCACCGGCACCCAGGCCCTCACCGCAGGCGACCCGGCCACCGCGCACCGCACCCTCACCGAGGCCCTCGCCCTCTGGCAAGGCCCCGCCCTCGCCGACCTCCCCGACCGCACCGCGGCCACCCGCCCCGAGTCCCTGCGCCTGGAGGCGGCCCGCGCCCGCGCCGCCGCCGCCCTCGACCTGGGCCGCGCCGGGGACGTCGTACCGGAACTGACGGAGCTGACGGCGGCCCACCCGTACGACGAACCCCTGCACGCCCTCCTCATCCGCGCCCTGCGCGACACCGGCCGCCCCGCCGACGCCCTCGCCGCGTACGAGTCGGCCCGCCGCACCCTCGCCGACACCCTCGGCACCGACCCGGGCCCGGAACTCCGGGCCCTGCACACGTCGTTGCTGAAGCAGGAGACCCCGGCACCGAGGCAGGCGGGGCAGCCTGCGCTAGCTCCACCCCCCGAGCGCACCGGCAACCTCCGCCCCCGTCTGACGTCCTTCGTCGGCCGGGAACCAGAACTCGAGGCCATTCGTTCCGACTTGCACAGGACCCGCCTGGTCACCCTCACCGGACCGGGCGGCTCCGGAAAGACCCGCCTCGCCGAACAGGCCGCCGCCGGGCTCCCGCAGGCCTGGCTGGTCGAGCTGGCCCCGCTCGACCAGCCGGAGGCGGTGCCCGGCGCGGTGGTCAGCGCGCTCGGTCTGCGCGAGACCGTGCTGCTGACCAACGAGCTGGCGATGCCGCAGGCCGACCCCACGGCCCTGCTGATCGAGTACTGCGCTCAGCGCAGCCAACTCCTGATCCTTGACAACTGCGAACACGTCATCGGCGCGGCAGCCGACCTCGCCGAGACCCTCCTCACCCACTGCCCCGGGCTCACGATCCTCGCCACCAGCCGTGAACCCCTGGGCGTCCCCGGTGAGTCGGTGCGCCCGGTCGAACCCCTCGTCCCCGAGCAGGCGCACCACCTCTTCGCGGAGCGCGCGAAGGCCGTCCGTCCCGACGCCGGCGCCGTCCTCCGCGACACCGCGGCCGTGGCGGAGATCTGCCGCCGCCTGGACGGCCTGCCGCTCGCCATCGAGCTGGCCGCGGCCCGGCTCAGGCTGCTGACCCCGCGGCAGATCGCCGACCGGCTCGACGACCGCTTCCGCCTGCTCACCTCCGGCAGCCGCACGGTCCTGCCCCGCCAGCAGACCCTGCGCGCGGTGGTCGACTGGTCCTGGGAGCTGCTGGACGAGCGGGAGCGGACCGTGCTGCGCGAGGTGTCGGTGTTCGCCGGCGGCTGGGACCTCGCGGCGGCAGAGGCCGTGTGCACCGGCCCGGCGGCGGACCTGATCGGCGCCCTGGTCGACAAGTCCCTCGTCGTGGCCACCCCGGACGGCACGTTCGGCACGGAGGGCCCCGGCGGGGTCACGGACGGCTCCGGCGGCATGCGGTACCGGATGCTGGAGACCATCCACGAGTACGCCACCGAGCGCGCGGCCGAGGTCCCCGAGGTGCGCGCGGCGGCCGAGCGCCGGCACCGCGCGTGGGTGCGCGCCCTCGTCGAGGAGGCCGACCCGCAGCTGCGGTCCGCGGCGCAACTGCCGTGGATCTCCCGCCTGGAGAGCGACCTGGACAACATCCGTGCGGCCCTGGACCGCGCGGTGTGCGCCGGCGACGAGGCGGAGGCGGGCGCGATCGTCCTGGCCATGGGCTGGTTCTGGTGGCTGCGCAACTACCGCCAGGAGGCGGTGGCCTGGGTGCGGCTGGTGCTGCGCCTGGGCGCCGCCCTGGACGCCCTGCCTGCGGCGGCACCCGAGGGCGAGCTGATGCCGCTGGTGGCGTCGGCCGACCCGGTGGGCTCCTTCCTCGCCGCGCCCGACGGCGAGTCCGGGCATCCGCTGCGCGCCCGGCGCATGGACCTGCGGATGCTCGACCTGTTCCTGACGGCGGAGTCGAGCGCGGACCATCTCTCGGGGGACGAGCGGGCCCCGGAGTACATCGCGCGCGTGCGGGCCCACTACGAGCCCGGCGGCCCGCAGTCCGCCCGTGTGCCGGGCATCGTCTGGCCGCTGACCGACTACTACCTGGGCAGCGTGACGGACATGGGGGCCGACCTGGCGGAAGCGGTCGCCAACTGCCGGGCGTACGGCGGTGACTGGGAGGTCGGCGTCGCCCTGATGTACCGCACCCACGTCGTCGTCGACTCGCCGGGCAACCTGCGGGGCGTGGACGAGGACCTGGCCGAGCTGCGGACGCTCAGCCGGCGGGTCGGGGACCGCTGGATGCGGGCGCAGGTGTGCAGCGCGGCGGGTGAGGCGGCCATGGCCCGCGGCCGGTACGCGGAGGCCCGCGCCGAGTACGAGGAGGGGCAGCGGCTCGCCTACGAGGTGGGCGCCTACGCCGAGACGCCGTTCCTGAAGGCGCGGCTCGCCGAGATCGCCTACCGCTCCGGCGACCGGACGACAGCGCTGGCCACCCTGGACGAGGCGGGCGCGGTGGCCGACCGGTACGGGGTGGCGGAGTCGCGGGCCTTCGTGTTGCTGATGCGCGCGCACATCGCCCGGGACGAAGGGGACCTGGTCCGCGCGCGCGAGCTGTACGAGGAGACCTGCGCGGTATCGCGAGGGGGCACCCTGCCGCCGCAGTTCACGGCGGGCCTGCGGGCGGTCGAGGCGCTCGTCACGGCCGGCGAGTCGGGTCCCGCGCACGGGCTGCCGATCGTGGCAGACGCGCTGCGGGAGGCGGTGGAGCAGCGGTGCGCGGAGTCGGTCACCGCGGGGCTGGTGGACATCGCGGCGGACCTGCTGGCCCGGCTCGGCGATCTGCCGGGCGCGGTACGGCTGTTCGCCGCCGCCGACCACTGGCGTGACGGCAATCCGCGCCCCGAGCCGGAGCGCACCCGCGCCGCACACGTGGACGCCGGGGCCCGCGCGGCGCTGGCCCCGGAGCGCTACGAGGCCGAGCAGGCCCAGGGCGCGTCCCTCGACACGGACGACGTACTGCGGGAGCTGGCGACGGTGGCAGCGGCGACGACCGCGGACGGCCGCTGAGCGGGGCTACCGGCAGGCGAACTTGGCGTCCGCCCAGTCCGCCAGCGCGGCCTGGTCGAAGGCGTTGCTGTGCGGTTCGACGACGAGCCGTACGGTCTTGTGCCCGGTCAGATTCACATGGACGGGAATGGCCTGGTCCCGGCCCTTGACCATGTCGGACTGCCACAGCCGGACTCCGTCGGCGTAGACGGAGAAGATGACCTTGCCGAGCCCGAGGGTCATGTCGTCCACGCCGACCATCGCGTCGTAGGCGGTGCACTGCCGGTTGAGGTCGATGGTGACGGAGGACGTGCCGCCGACGGTCACCCCGCGCGCGTACTGCTTGCCGTCGATGGACAGGCCATGGCGCCGCCACACCCAGCTGCTCTCGGCCATCCGCATCTCGGGCCGGGTGCCGTCGCCGTTGACGTCGTAGTTCAGTTCGCTCCACTCGTAGTCGGCGGGAACCGGCGGGGGAGCGGGCTTCGGGGTCGGCTTCGGTGTGGGCTTCGGGGGCGGGGTCGGGGTCGGGGTCGGCGTGGGGGTGGGTCTGGGCTTCTTCGGCTTCGGCTTGGCGGCCGGCGTCGGCGTCGGCTTCGGGGGCGGGGTGGGCGTCGGCGTGGGCGCGAGCACCACCGGCTTCGGAGGCTGGGGAGTCGGCTTCGGCGGTGCCGGCTTGGGCGGCTCGGGCTGCACGGCCGGCGGGGGCGGCGACGGCTGGGCCACCACCTTCGCCGGGTGGCTGTCGTTCATCAGGGCCATGGCGAGCGCGGCGGCGGCCACCGCGACGACACCGGCCGCGACACCTGCCTTCACGGGCGCGCCGAGCCCCTCCGCGGCGGCGGCCCCGCCACCCGCGCTCGTCCCGCCGCTCGTGCCGGTCGCCGCGGCGGCTGCGCCCGCGGTCCCGGCGCTGCCGGCGATGATCCCGAGCGCCTTGGCATACCCGGCGGCCCCGAACCAACCGATGACCGCGACCGGGACGACACCGGGGATGCCGCTCGCGACCTCTTCGATCTGCACGGCGGCCAGCCGGCACCTGGCGCACTCCTCCAGGTGCTTGCGCAGGCCCCGCTCGGCGCGGATGCGCAGCTTGCGGCGGGCGTAGGTGCCGAGCTGGTCGGCGTAGCGGGCGCACTCCTCGTCGTCGGTGAGGGTGGTGCTGACGTGGGCCTGGAGGTAGGCCTGCTTCAGTCCCTCGCGGGCGCGGCTGGCCAGCACCCGAGTGCCATTGGCATCGAGCCCGAAGAGAACGGCCACCTCGCTCGGCGACTCGTCCTCCACCTCGGTGTGCCACAGCACGGCCTGCCAGCGCTCGGGCAGCGTACGGAAGGCCTGCATGGCCATCGACTGCTCGGCCTCGTGCATGGCGAGCGCATCGGCGCCCAGGTCCAGGCCCGCTCCCAAGGAGCCCATGGACGCAGTGTCGGCGGACACCTCGGACCCGCGCGAGGCCTGCTGGGCGAAGACGGCGAAGTCGTCGACGAGGTGCTCACGCCGGGCGGACTTGATCCAGTGCGCGGCGACGCGCCGCACGGAGGTCAGCAGATAGGCACGTACGGCGTGCTCGGGCCCGGACCCGCCGCGTACGGCCTGCAGCATCCGGGCGAACACCTCGGCGGTGAGGTCATCGGCGGTGTGCCCGTCCCGGCAGCAGGTACGCGCGTACCGCCGCACGGCATCCGCGTGCCGCCGGTACAGCTCCTCGTAGGCGGAGTCGTCACCGGCACGCATCCGCTCGATCAGCTCGCCGTCGGCGGCCGGCAGTTCCCGGGACGGTGGCAGCCCCCTCCGGTCCCGCTGAGCGGGCACACTCCGGTCGCCCGGGGCAGGCACATCGGCGCGGCCCCCCTGACTCGGCACCTGTGGCGAAGTCAGCCCACCGGCCTCCGCGTCACCGTCACCGCGCGACTCGGCCCACCCGTCAACGCCCATCGCGGAAAGCCCCCGACACCGGCCCAGCCCAACCCGTTACGGGCACAGGGTGCCACATTGTCTTTCGTTCAAGGACCCCCATCCACCCCATCCACTCATCCGAGCGGACTCGTCACCAAAGACTCCCGTCCCGACGGCCGACCGGCACCTGCCGACGCCGAAAGCCTCCCACGGGACCCACCCGCACCCGCCGACGGCGAGAGGCCCCCACAAGGGCCACCCGCACCCGACCGCGAAAGCTGCACGGGGGGTGCGGGTGGAAAACCATCCCCGCCGAAGGCGTGGCCGAGGCGGCAGCCGGTCATGCCCCGCGGGGTTACGCGGGACGCGAGCGCAGCCCGTCCAGCAGGATGTCCAGCAGCCGCGCCGACGCCGCCGCCTGCTGCGCAGCATCCGGCAGGGACGGCGCCGCCGTGGCGATCACCAGCAGCACGTCGGACACCGAGACGTCCGGCCGCAGTTCACCCGCCGCCCGCGCCCGGTCCACCAACTGCCCCACCACGTCGAGCAGTGCAGCCGCCCCCGCGTCGCACTCCTCGGCCGTCACCGAAGGCTCCGGCACCAGCCGCAGCTCCCCCGCCGCCGGCTGCGACCTCTGCTGCGGCACCCGAGCCTCGTCAGCAGAGCCGATCGACCCGGCCGTACCGTCGGAGCCTTCCTCGGCGACCCCGACCCGCAGCACCTGCGGCGGCAGCAACCGCCCCGCCCCCGAGGCCACGGACGTCCGCAGGAACCGCGACAGCGCCGACCACGGCTCGTCCTCCTGCCCCAGCGCGGCCCGCGCCTGCTCGGTCAGCCGGGCGGTCTCCTCCTCGGCTATCCGCCGGACCAGCACGTCCTTGCTCGGGAAGCGCCGGTACACCGTGCCGACACCGACCCGCGCGCGCCGCGCCACGTCCTCCATCGGCGCGCCGTACCCCAGCTCGCCGAAGACCTCGCGCGCCGCACGCAGCACGTGCTCCAGATTGCGCTGTGCGTCCACCCGCAGCGGGGTCGTACGCGCCTGGTCCGCGCGCCCGTTGCCCACCGCTCCGCTCACCGCTCCGCCACCGGATGCGACTGCGGCTGCCGATGCCCAATGAGTGTCCTGAACATGCATGTGTTTTCCCCCGGTAATGACGTCTCCCCCCGGAGACGCTCCCCGCCAATCAAAGCGGAGTGCGCGGCTGCGGCGCCGTTCAACATGCGGGACCCGCCCGTCGCGGACGCGTTCGACCACAATCCCTACACCCCGTCTGCACACGAACATAGTTGAGGGAGCGTCAATTCAGAAGGGGCAGGTTCCGCACAGTGCGCCCCCCGATCGGAGTACGGGGTGTGTACGTCCCGATTCCGCCCCATCCTTCCCGCCCGTCCGCCCCCGCTGACCTGCCCGCTTTCACTCCGCTCCGCCTCCGCCCCGCCCACCGCGCACACCTGGCCGCCGGTCACACAATTTGCCGGGGCTGTGGACAAACAACAGCGCCGGGTGCGTCATGGGATGGTGAAGGAACGTGCGCGCATTCTCGTTGTCGGCGGCGGCTACGTCGGGATGTACACGGCCCTGCGCCTCCAGCGGAAGCTGAAGCGGGAGCTGAAGCAGGGGAGCGTCGAGATCACCGTCGTCACCCCCGACCCCTACATGACGTATCAGCCGTTCCTTCCCGAAGCGGCGGCCGGTTCGATTTCTCCTCGGCACGTCGTCGTACCCCTGCGCCGTGTTCTGCACCAGTGCCACATCGTCATCGGCGAGGTGACCTCCATCGACCACGCGGTGCGCACCGCCGCCCTCACCACGCTCGCCACCGAGGACGAGGGCAGGACCACCGAGTTCGTCGGCTACGACGAACTCGTGCTCGCCCCCGGCTCCGTCTCCCGCGCGCTGCCCGTCCCCGGCCTCGCCGAGTACGGCATCGGCTTCAAGACCGTCGAAGAGGCCATCGGCCTGCGCAACCACGTGATCGAGCAGATGGACATCGCCTCCTCCACCCGCGACCCCGCGATCCGCGACGCCGCCCTCACCTTCGTCTTCGTAGGCGGCGGCTACGCGGGCGTAGAGGCGCTCGGCGAACTGGAGGACATGGCCCGCTACGCCGCGCGCTATTACCACAACGTCCGCCCCGAGGACATGAAATGGATCCTCGTGGAGGCCTCCGACCGCATCCTCCCCGAGGTCGGCGCGGAGATGGGCCGCTACACCGTCACCGAGCTGCGCCGCCGCAACATCCAGGTGCTGCTGGAGACCCGCCTGGAGTCCTGCGCCGACCGCGTCGCCGCCCTCAGCGACGGCCAGCGCTTCCCGACCCGTACGGTCGTGTGGACCGCCGGCGTCAAACCGCACCCGCTGCTCGCCGCCACCGACCTGCCGCTCACCGAGCGCGGCAAGCTCAGGTGCACCGCCGAACTCACCGTGGACGGCACGGAACACGCCTGGGCCGCGGGCGACGCCGCCGCCGTCCCCGACGTCACGGCCGCCGAACCCGGCACCGAGACCGCGCCCAACGCCCAGCACGCGGTCCGCCAGGCCAGGGTCCTCGGCGACAACCTCGTCCACGCGCTGCGCGGCGAGCCCCTGGAGACGTACGCGCACAAATACGTCGGCTCCGTCGCCTCCCTCGGCCTGCACAAGGGCGTCGCCCAGGTCTACGGACGCAAGCTGAAGGGCTACCCTGCCTGGTTCATGCACCGCGTCTACCACCTCAGCAGGGTGCCCACCTTCAACCGCAAGGCCCGCGTGCTCGCCGAGTGGACCCTCGCCGGGCTCTTCAAACGGGAGATCGTCTCGCTCGGTTCGCTCGAACATCCCCGAGCGGAGTTCGAACTGGCTGCCGGGGGAAAGCCTCCTCACAGCCCCTCGGACGACCCGAAGGGGTCGTCCTGACCCGACCTGGGAACTCCCCGGGCCGCTCCGGCGTCTGACGGATGTCGCCGCGGCCCGCCCTTTGCCAGACTGCCCCACGACCTCGGACGGGCCACCCGCCCGCCCTCAGCACCCACGAGGCTTTCCCCACTGTGAACTTCACGCGTTGGAGCGCCCGGCTCCCCGGAACGCAGCGCCGCGCCGCCGCGCGGACCGAAACCGCGGTCTCCCCGGACCGCCGAGGGGAAGGCTCCGTGCCCGCGGCCCGCGTCGAACAACAGACCGATGGAACGGCGCCGGTGCCCGCGGTCGACGAACTGTGCGGGCGTGAGGTCCTCGACCGCGTCCCGGCACTCGTCGCCCTCGTCCACGGCCCCGAGCACCGCATCGCCTACGTCAACGACGCCTACGCGGCGGCCTTCGGCGCACGCCCCCCGGGCGCACCCGCCCGCGAGGCCCTGCCGGAACTGGCCGAACTCGGCCTGCTCCCCCTCCTCGACCAGGTGCTGCGCAGCGGCAAGCCCCGCACCCTGAAGTCCCGCAAGGCCGTCGACGGCCGCTCCTACACCTTCACCTGTACCCCCGTGACCGAGGACGCCGACCGCGCCGGCGGCGACGGCGCCGTGCTCGTCTTCGCCACCGACGTCACCGACCACGCCGAGGCCGCCGAACGCCTGCGCGCCAGCGAGCGCCGCCAGCGCGAGACCGCCGTCACCCTCCAGCGCTCCCTGCTCCCGCAGGAACTGGAACAGCCCGACGACCTGCGCATCGCCGCCACCTACCAGCCCGGCGGCACCGAGGCCGCGGTCGGCGGCGACTGGTACGACGTGATCACCCTCGGCGGCGGACGCACCGCGCTGGTGATCGGCGACGTGATGGGCAGAGGAGTCCGTGCGGCGGCGGTGATGGGCCAGCTCCGTACGGCCGTACGCGCGTACGCCCGCCTCGACCTGCCCCCGCACGAGGTGCTCCAGCTCCTCGACGGCCTCGCCACCGAGATCGACGCCAACCAGATCGCCACCTGCGTCTACGCCGTCCACGACCCCAACGAGGGCCGCCTGGTGTACGCCTCCGCCGGGCACCTGCCGATCCTGGTCCGCGACGAGAGCGGCACCGTGACGCGCGCCGACGAACCCACCGGCCCGCCGCTCGGCACCGGCGGCTGGATGCACGCCTCCGGCTCGGTCCCGCTGGGCCCCGGCGCCACCGCCGTCCTCTACACCGATGGCCTGGTGGAGCGCCGGGACGAGGACCTGGACGAAGGCATCGCCGCACTCGAGGGCGCCCTCGCCGGTGCCACGGGCACCCCGCAGGTCATCTGCGACCGCCTGGTCCGCTCGGCCGGCGTCACCGCCGACCACGACGACGACGTGGCCGTCCTCGTCCTCCAGCACCCCGCCCGTACGGGCCCCGAGGGCGACCTCTTCCGCAACGCCGCACTGGAACTCCTCGGCGGCGTGGAGGCGGCCCCGCGCGCCCGTGCCTTCGCCTCCGGTGTCCTCACCAGCTGGCGCTTCCCCGTCGACCTGCACGACCTCGGCGTCCTCGCCGCCAGCGAGCTGGTCGCCAACTCCCTCCAGCACGGCACCCCGCCCATGCGCCTCCGCCTCCGCCGCACCGACCGCCGCCTGATCATCGAGGTCACAGACGGCGACGACCACCTCCCCCGCCGCCGCCGAGCAGAACCGGGCGACGAATCGGGGAGGGGCATCGCCATCGTGGCGACGATCGCGTCGAACTGGGGCTCGCGGAGAACCCCGGGCGGCGGCAAGGCGGTGTGGTGCGAGTTCGCACTCCCGGCGTCCCCGTAGCTGCGGGCAGTCGGGCGTGGGGGAGGCACCCCGCGAGCGCGGGCAAGCGAAACCCACGCACGCCCAGCCCCAGCGCCGGGCGCCTTACGCCTCCGCCGGCACCGGCTCCGCAGGAAGGCCGCCACGCGTGACCACCCGGCTCCGCGCCAGCCACGGCCGGTCCTGCACCGCCGTGAGCCCCCGCCCCAGCCGCAGCGCCAGCACAGTGATCCCCAGCGAGAACAGCAGAAACGTCACGATGTACGGCCCGGGCAGCGAGGCCCCCAGCGGCCCGCCCACCGCCGGCCCCACAGCCAACGCCAACTGCTTGACCAGCGCGAACGCCGAGTTGTACTGCCCGGCCATCCCCTCCGGCGCCAGATCCGCCACCAGCGGCGCGACCGTCGGCGACAGCATCGCCTCACCCAGCCCGAACAACGCGTACGTCGAGACGAACGCAGCCGTCGCCATCTCCTGGCTGCCGTGCCCGAGCCCGGCGTACCCCGCGGCCACCCAGGCCACCGCCCAGATCAGACCGACAGCGGCGATCACCCGCGAGCGCCGGCGCCGCTCCACGAACTTCAGCACGGCGAACTGCGCGACCACGATCATCAGCGTGTTCGCGGCCAGCGCCGTCCCCAGCGCGGAGGTGGATATCCCGGCCGCTTCGACGCCGTACGCGCTCAGGCCGGACTCGAACTGTCCGTAGCAGGCGAAGAACAGCACGAAGCCGAGCACGCACAGCTGCACCATCGCCCGGTTCCCGAGCAGCTGCTTCCAGCTGCCCTTCGCCGAACCGGTCGGCGCCTCCTCGATCCGCGGCGCCCGAGGCATCCGCACCGTCGACATCACGACGACCAGCAGCAGGAACATCGCCGCCTCGATCGCGAACAGCAGCGTGAAGGAGGAGACCCGCGTCGTGTCGACGAGGTGACCGCCTATGAGGCCACCGACGCCCAGTCCAAGGTTCTGCAGGAAGAACTGCATGGCGAACGCCCGCGACCGCGTGTCCGCAGTCGAGCAGTCCACGATCATCGTCGCCAGCGCCGGCTGCATCACGGCCTGCCCCGCCCCGAGCGCGGCGGCGGACAGCAGTACGGCCGCGGCGTTGCCCGCGAGCCCCAGGCTGAGCGCGCCCAGCGCGGCGGTGACCAGGGCGGCGAGCAGGACCGGCAGCGGGCCGCGCCGCACGATCGCCCGGCCGGCGAACGGCAGCACGATCAGCGCGGCCACGGCGAAGACGGCGAGCACGAGACCCGCCGTCATGGCCCCCAGACCCCGCACCTGCGCCACATAGACGTACAGGTACGGGACCGTGAAGCCGAGCCCGAAAGCGCTGAGTGCGTTACCCACGTGGATCCGGCGCATCGCTGCGCCCATCGCCCTGGTCACGTTCACCTCTCTCACTAGTTAGGAGTGAAGACTTCAACTCTAAAGTTCGAAGCTAAAGAGTACACAGCGAAGGACTTCAAGGCAAAGCGGCTCCGTGCGATACTTCGCCCATGGCCGACACCCCCGGCGTCACGGAGCCGACACTCGAAGAACAGATCGCCGCCTACCAGCGCGAGTTCCAGGACCTCGACCCCCAGATCGAGAAGATCGTGTCGGCGCTGTCCCGGCTGAACCGCCGGATGAACGTGGCGTACGGCCGCCAGACCTCGGCCCTCGGCATCAGCACCACCGAGTGGGAGGTCCTCAAGGCCCTCGTCCTCGACGGCGCTCCGTACCGCATGGGCCCGAGCGACCTCGCCAAGCGGCTCGGCCTCACCCCGGCCGCGATGACCCACCGCATCGACCGGATGGTCGCCGAGGGTCTGGTCACCCGGGAGCGCGACGAGACCAACCGCGTACGGGTGATCGTGGAGCTGACTCCCGAGGGCCGCGAGAAGTGGCTGGAGGCGATGCGCCTGGCGACCGTCTTCGAGGAGGACCTCCTCCAGGACCTCACCCCCGCCGAGCGCATGGTGCTCGGCGAAGTCCTCACCCGGCTCCTGCGCCGTGTGGAGCACGCCCAGCCGGACGCCGGCGGTCGGCTGAGCGACCTCGACTGAGGCTCGGAAAAAAATCTTGACAGGGGTGCTTGACACCCCCATGCCCGATCCGTAAAGTTCTCCGAGTTGCCACCGAGCCGTAACGGTTCTCTGACAGCACCTCAGCCGCTTCGAGCGGCACTCCCCTCAAGCAACAGCACGATCACCCATCCGGGTTGATTTCGGCGTGCCCGAATTCAATTCGAATAGGGACTCGGCGGTCCGATTGGGAATCGCCGGGAGGATCCGCTAAGGTTTGAGACGTCGGAACGGCCCAACAACCGTGAAGACAAGCCCAACTGACTGGGAGTCAGGCCCGAAAGGATCTGATAGAGTCAGAACCGCCGGAAAGGGAAACGCGAGAGCGAGAACCTGGAAAGCGCCGAGGAAATCGGATCGAGAAAAGATCTGATAGAGTCGGAAACACCGAAGGGAAGCCCGGAGGAAAGCCCGAGAGGGTGAGTACAAAGGAAGCGACCGTTCCTTGAGAACTCAACAGCGTGCCAAAAATCAAC